>NZ_AP019783.1:0-300000 GCF_019670005.1 Methylomagnum ishizawai
ATGAGCGCCCTTTGGACCCAGTGCATCGCCAAGCTGGAAGGCGAACTGCCGCCCCAGCAATTCAATACCTGGATACGGCCCTTGCAGGCGGTGGAAGAAGGAGCCGAACTCAGGCTCCTGGCCCCGAACCGCTTCGTGCTGGACTGGGTGAAGCAGCATTTCATCGGCAAGATCGAGGAAGTGCTGGCCGCGCAGAAACTCCAACCCGCGCCCAGCCTGATCCTGGAAATCGGCTCCCGCAAAAGCGCCGATAGCGCCGCGCCCGCCCCTTCCCCGGCCTCCGCCTCGAAAAAAACCCAAGGCGCCAAGAAAAGCCTGCCGCACAACCTCAATACCGGCTTCACCTTCGACAGCTTCGTCGAGGGCAAATCCAACCAACTGGCCCGCGCCGCCTCGGTCCAGGTGGCGCAGAACGTCGGGCGGGCCTATAACCCCTTGTTCATCTATGGCGGCGTGGGCCTGGGCAAGACCCATTTGATCCATGCCATCGGCAACGAAATCCTCAGGGCCAATCCTTCGGCCCAGGTGGTTTATCTCCACTCCGAGCGCTTCGTGTCGGACATGGTGAAGGCGCTGCAACACAATGCCATCGGGGCGTTCAAGGATTATTACCGCACCGTCGATGCCTTGCTGATCGACGATATCCAATTCTTCGCCGGGAAAGAGCGCTCGCAGGAAGAGTTCTTCCACACCTTCAACACCTTGCTGGAAAACAAGCACCAGGTCGTGCTGACCTGCGACCGCTATCCCAAGGAAATCAAGGGTCTGGAAGAGCGTTTGAAGTCCCGTTTCGGCTGGGGCCTGCCGGTCGCCATCGAACCGCCCGACCTCGAAACCCGCGTCGCCATCCTCAAGAGCAAGGCGGTGAACCTGGGCGTGGAACTCTCGGACGAAGTGGCGTTTTTCATCGGCAAGCGCATCCGTTCCAATATCCGCGAACTGGAAGGCGCGTTGCGGCGGGTGATGGCCAATTCGCATTTCACCGGCAAGCCCATCACCATGGAATTCGCCAAGGACGCGCTCCGGGATTTGATCGCCTTGCAGGACCGGCTCATCAACGTGGACAACATCCAGCGCACCGTGGCCGAGTATTACAAAATCCGGGTCTCGGACCTCCTGTCGAACAAGCGCACCCGCAATCTGAGCCGCCCCCGGCAGATGGCGATGGCCCTGGCCAAGGAACTGACCAACCACAGCCTCCCGGAAATCGGCCAGATGTTCGGTGGCCGCGACCACACCACGGTCCTGCACGCCTGCCGCAAGAGCGAGGAACTCAGGGCCTGCGATAATAAGTTCGCCGAGGATTACAGCATCCTCCTCCGCACCCTCTCCGCTTAAACCAACCCACCCCGGCATCCACCATGAAATTCACCATAGCGCGTGAAACCCTGCTCACCCCGCTGCAACAGGTCATCGGCGTCATCGAGAAACGCCAAACCCTGCCGATCCTGTCCAACGTGCTGCTGAAACTCAGCGACGGCCAGTTGGAACTGACCGGCACCGACCTGGAAGTGCAATTGATCACCCGCACCACCGTGGAAAGCGGCGAGGACGGCGCGATCACGGTCCCGGCCCGCAAGCTGCTGGATATCTGCCGCTTGTTGCCGGACAAAAGCGCCATCAACGTGGATTGCAAGGACGAGCGCTTCGCCATCCGCTGCGGCAGCAGCAAGTTCAACCTGGCGACCCTGCCCGCCGACAACTACCCGGAGTTCGACACCGGCACCACCGAGTTGGAAGTCGCCGTGCCCGCCGCCACCCTGCGCCGGGCGTTGGAAAAAACCACCTTCGCCATGGCCCAGCAGGACGTGCGCTATTACCTCAACGGCTTGTTGCTGGATGTGGATGGCCGCACGCTGCGCACCGTGGCCTCGGACGGGCACCGGCTGGCGGTGTTCGAGGAAGTCCTGGAGATCGAGGGCCAGGGGCGGCAAATCATCATCCCGCGCAAGGGCGTCTTGGAACTGGCCCGTTTGCTGGGCGAAGGCGCGGAGACGGTGACGGTGCAGATCGCCCCCAACACCGTGCGGGTGAACCTGGGCGCGGTCAGCTTCGCCGCCAAGCTGATCGAGGGCCGCTTCCCCGATTTCCAGCGGGTGATGCCACGCGACCTGGCCCGTATCATGTTGATCGACAAGGATGTGTTCAAAGGGGCCTTGACCCGTGTGTCGGTGCTGTCCAACGAGAAGTACAAGAGCATCAGCATGGAAGTGGACGAGGAAGCGGTGATGTCCCTGAAGGCGCAGAATCCCGAACACGAGGAAGCCGAGGAGCGGGTGCCGATCCAATTGGAAGGCAGCGGGCTGTCGGTGGGCTTCAACGCGGCCTATCTGTTGGATGCCATCAACAACGTGGGTTCGGCCCAGGTCCGGCTGTCGTTCACCGAGGCGGCCAATAGCTGCTTGATCGAGGATTGCGAGGACAGCCATTTCAAGTTCATCGTGATGCCGATGCGGCTGTGAACCGGGTTGCCGCCGCGTTCCCGCGCCCGGCGTGGGAATCTCATCCTGGGCGCTCCGCGTCCCGCCACGGCCCGCGCGAGCGGGCTAACCCGCATTCCCACGCCGAGCGTGGGAGCGATCATCGCGCCAACGCCGCGTGAGCCTCCTCAAACTCGAAGCCCAGGACATCCGCAACATCCCAGCGGCCACGCTCCTGCCCACCCCCCGCCTCAATTTCCTGGTCGGTCCCAACGCCAGCGGCAAGACTTCGCTGCTGGAGGCCATCTATCTTTTGGGCCGGGCGCGTTCCTTCCGCACTTCGCAGCCCAACCAGATCATCCGCTTCGACCAGCCCGCGCTGACCGTGGTGGGCCAAGTCGCGGCGGACGCGGCCCCGCCCCTGCCCATCGGCCTCCGCATCGCCCGCAACGGCCTGCGCGACATCCACCTGGATGGCCGTACCCTACAATCCAGCGCCGAATTGCTCCGGGCCTTCCCGGTACTGGCGATCCAGCCCGGCAGCGCCACCCTGCTCGAAGGCCCGCCCAAAACCCGCCGCCAATTCCTCGATTTCGGCGCGTTCCATGAAGACCCGGCCTATCTCGGCCACTGGCGGCGCTATACCAAGGCTTTGGGCCAGCGCAACGCGCTTTTGCGGGAAAAACGGGTGCGGGAACTGGCCCCATGGACCCATGAAGCGGCGCGGTACGGTACAATAGTGGGTGAAACGCGCCGCCTTTACGCGGAACGGCTCGAACCCTTCTTCCAAGACACGGCACAACGCTTTTTCAAGGGGCTGGTTTTCCAATTGCACACTCAAGCGGGTTGGGACACCGCAAATCCCCTGGAAAAACTACTGGAACAGGATATCCCCCACGACCTCCGCCATGGGCATACCCAGTCCGGCCCCCATAAGGGGGATTTTTCCATCGCGCTCCAGGGCCGCCCGGTCAAGGCCTACCTCTCCCGTGGCCAGATGAAGCTATTGGTCTACGCCCTGCTGCTGGCCCAAGCCCGGCTGCTGGAAGAGCGGGCGGGTGCCGCAGGCTGCGTCCTGATCGACGACGTGGCCTCCGAACTGGACGAGGACAACAAAAAAAACCTGCTCGGCTTCCTGCGCGAGGGACGGACCCAATATTTCATCACCACCACCGCGACCCCAACCATCGAAACCGCCCTGGACCCAGACGCCGCCCTGTTCCATATCGCGGGCGGACAGGTAATTCAAGCATGACAGACCCCATGAACACAGCCACCCAACCCGCCCACGATTACGACAGTACTTCCATCCAGGTTTTGAAAGGGCTGGACGCCGTCCGCAAGCGCCCCGGCATGTACATCGGCGACACCGACGACGGCACCGGGCTCCACCACATGGTGTTCGAGGTGGTCGATAACGCCATCGACGAAGCCCTGGCGGGCTATTGCAAGAACATCCGCGTCATCATCCACGCCGACGAATCCGTCACCGTCACCGACGATGGCCGCGGCATCCCGGTCGATATCCACGAGGAGGAAGGCCGCTCGGCGGCGGAAGTCATCATGACCGTGCTGCACGCGGGCGGGAAGTTCAACCAGAATTCCTACAAGGTCTCGGGCGGCCTGCACGGCGTGGGCGTGTCGGTGGTGAACGCGCTATCGGAACTCCTGACCCTGGAAATCCACCGCGGCGGCAAGAAATACCGCCAGGAATACCGCCACGGCGAACCGCAAGCGCCCCTGGCCGAGTTCGGCGAATCCAGCGACACCGGCACCCGGCTCCGCTTCAAGCCCAGCGACCAGACCTTCACCCATATCGAGTTCCATTACGACATCCTGGCCAAGCGCCTCCGGGAACTGTCGTTCCTGAATTCCGGCGTCCGCATCGTCCTGGAGGACGAGCGCAGCGGCAAAAGCGACACCTTCGAATTCGAGGGCGGCATCCGCGCCTTCGTCGAGCATCTCAACAAGAACAAAACCCCGCTGTTCGAGAAGGTGTTCCACTTCCTGGCCGAGAAGGACGGCATCACCGTGGAAGCCGCCCTGCAATGGAACGATTCCTACCAGGAAAACATCTTCTGCTTCACCAACAACATCCCGCAGCGCGATGGCGGCACCCATCTGGCCGGTTTCCGCGCCGCCCTCACCCGCACCCTGAACCAGTACATCGAAGAACAGGGCTTGCTGAAAAAGCAGAAGGTGGACACCACCGGCGACGACGCCCGCGAAGGTTTGACCGCCGTGCTGTCGGTGAAGGTGCCCGACCCCAAGTTCTCCTCGCAGACCAAGGACAAGCTGGTGTCGTCCGAGGTGAAGCCGGTGGTGGAAGCCGCCATGGGCGAGAAATTCCAGGAGTTCCTGCTGGAACAGCCCACCACCGGCAAGCTCATCGCCAACAAGATGATCGAGGCCGCCCGCGCCCGCGAAGCCGCCCGCAAAGCCCGCGAAATGACCCGGCGCAAGACCGCCCTCGATATCGCGGGCCTGCCCGGCAAGCTGGCCGATTGCCAGGAAAAAGACCCGGCGCTGTCGGAACTGTTCCTGGTCGAAGGCGATTCCGCCGGCGGCAGCGCCAAACAAGGCCGCGACCGCCGCACCCAGGCCATCCTGCCGCTCAAGGGCAAAATCCTCAACGTGGAACGGGCGCGCTTCGACCGGATGATTTCCTCGGAAGAAGTCGGGACGCTCATCACCGCCCTGGGCTGCGGCATCGGGCGCGAGGAATACGACCCCAACAAGCTGCGCTACCACCGCATCATCATCATGACCGACGCCGACGTGGACGGCTCGCATATCCGCACCCTGCTGCTGACCTTCTTCTACCGGCAGATGCCGGAGTTGATCGAGCGCGGCCATATCTATATCGCCCAGCCGCCGCTGTACAAGGTCAAGAAGGGCAAGCAGGAGCAATACGTCAAGGACGACACCGAGTTGAACCACTACCTGCTGCAACTCGCGCTGGAAAAAACCCGCCTGCACCCCAACCCCCAGACCCCGCCGATCCAGGGTCCGGGCCTCGAACAACTGGCCCGCGACTATCTGGCGGCGCGGGGCGTGGCGCAACGGCTGGCCCACCGCTACGACGCCACCCTGCTCGACCTGCTGGCCGAACTGCCCGCCCTGGACGCCGACACGATGGCCGACGAGGCCCGCCGCGCGGCGTGGTTCGACCACCTGCGAGCGCGGCTCAACCGGGCGGAACCGGGGGCCAGTTTCGAGATCGACCTGCGCTCCGGCGGCGGCGAATTCCATGCCTCGATCAAGAAGCGCCTGCACGGCGTCTACAAGGCCATCGAACTCGGCGCCGGCTTTTTCAATTCCGCCGATTACAAAAAACTCGCGGCCTTCGGCCAGATCACGGCGGATTTGTTCGGCCCGGACAGCTTCGTCGCGGCGGACGAGAAGAAAGCCCATGTCGCCAATTTCAAAGCCGTTTTCGACTGGATGATGACCGAGGCCAAGCGCGGCCAGCATATCCAGCGCTACAAAGGCCTGGGCGAGATGAACCCCGAGCAATTGTTCGAGACCACCCTCGACGCCAACAGCCGCCGCTTGTTGCAGGTGAAGATCGAGGACGGCATCGCCGCCGACCAAATCTTCACCACCCTGATGGGCGACCAGGTCGAACCCCGGCGCGATTTCATCGAGAAGAACGCCCTGGAAGTGACGAACCTGGATATTTGAACCCCGTCCCGCCGGGCCGCCCATGGCCCGGCGGAATTCCGCCCCCACGGCATTTTTGCTATTTTCCCTTCCCGCCATCCATAACAACGATCACCCCAGAGAAAATAGCCATGCCAACACGAAAGTTCTCGGCGCTCACCGAATACGCCAAAGCCTTCTCGGCCCTCACCCCGGACAAGGAAGCCATCCTCCGGGAACTGGGCCTGGCGGTCTCCCCCCGCCTGGGCGAAGTGACGGACCACTTCTACACCAAGCTGCAAGCAATCCCGCAAGCCCGCCCCGTGCTGGAAGGCCGCGTCGACGACCTCAAGCGCACCCACGTCCGTTGGTTGCGGAGCCTGTTCGACGGCCCTTACGACGACAGTTTCACCGCGGCCATGTACCGGGTGGGCGATGTCCATGTACGGGTGAAGCTGCCGGTGGAATTCATGGCCGGGGGCATCGTGCTGATCACCGAGCAATTGATCGAACTGGTCGGGGAAATCCACCGCGACAACATCGACCGCTACAGGCAGGCCATGGGCGCCTTGAATTCGATCCTGGGTTTCTGCCTGTTCATCATGCAGGAGTCCTATCAATCCTCCTCGCTGGCGGAAGAATTGGAGAAGTTCCTGAAAATCACCGGGATGAGCCGCAAGCTGTTCGACAACCTCGCCGCCGCCTACCGCTGACCCATGCCCAGGCCACCCCGCCCCGCTTGCGCCCTGCTGGCCGCGCTCCTGTCGCTCCCATCCTGGACGGCGGCGGGCAAACCCGGTCCGGCCCGGGGCTTGGCCCGGATCGACCATATCGTGGTGATCTATCTGGAAAACCACAGCTTCGACAACCTCTACGGCCTGTTCCCCGGCGCGGCGGGCATCGCGCAAGCCCCGCCCCAGGCCACCCGGCAAACCGACCTCCAGGGCCGCGTTTACGACACCCTGCCGCCGGTCGTCAACACCGAACACAAACCGCCCGTCCACGACGGGCGCTTTCCCGCCGATTTGCCCAACCAGCCCTTCGATATCGGGCGCCATGTGCCAGCGGACCAGAGGACCGGCGATCTGGTCCACCGCTTCTACCAGCACCAGCAACAAATCAATGGCGGGCGCATGGACCGCTTCGCCGCCATCTCCGACGCGGGCGGGCTGGCCATGGGCTATTACGACGGCTCCAAGCTGCCGCTTTGGCAATACGCCCGGCGCTATACCCTGGCGGACCATTTCTTCCAGGCCGCGTTCGGGGGTTCGTTCCTCAACCATCTGTGGCTGGCCTGCGCCTGCACTCCGCGCCATCCCGACCCGCCGCCGGCGATGCTGGCCCGCCTCGACGATCAAGGCGGTTTGGTCAAGGATGGGACGTTCAGCCCCGATGGCTACGCGGTCAACACGGTGTTCCCGGCGCAAGGCCCGCATCCCGCCGCCATCGACCCGCGCAAGCTGCTCCCGCCCCTCACCCAGCCCACCCTGGGCGACCGCCTGTCCGATCGGCACATTTCCTGGGCCTGGTACGCGGGCGGTTGGAACGATGCCGTGGCGGGCCGGGCCGATCCCGGTTTCCAGTTCCACCACCAGCCCTACGCCTATTTCCAGCGCTATGCCGAGGGCACGCGGGACCGGGCCGAACACCTCAAGGACGGGGCCGATTTCCTCGCCGCCATCGAACACGGCCAACTCCCCGCCGTGGCGTTCTACAAGCCCATCGGTGGCCTGAACGAACATCCGGGTTACGCCGACCTCCTGTCCGGCGAGCGGCATATCGCCGATATCCTGGGCAGGATCGAACACAGCAAGTCCTGGCCCCGGACCCTGGTCGTCGTCACCTACGACGAATACGGCGGCTTCTGGGACCATGTGCCGCCGCCCAAACTCGACCGCTGGGGGCCGGGCAGCCGCATCCCGGCCCTGATCGTGTCGCCCTTCGCCAAACGCGGCCATGTGGACTCCACGGTCTACGACACCACCTCCATCCTCAAGCTGATCGAAACCCGCTTCGGGCTGGCCCCGCTCGGGGAACGCGACGCCCAGGCCCAGAGCTTGTCCAAGGCTTTGGGCTGGTAGCCCGAATGCCCGGTTAAGCCCGCATTCAGCCCATCCGGCCTATGCTCAGCTAAACGCCGCGGCGGTTCGCGGCACACCCGGCTCCCCGATGGGAGCCAGCGAGGTCCGGCATGAAACGTCTATTGCTCGCGCTCTTGCTAGGGATAGCCTTGGCGATGCAGGGATGCGCCTACTCCTATCCCGGTTATTACCGCGCCTATCCGGTCTATCCACGCTATGGCTACGGCTTTTCCTACGGCTATGCGGCACCCTATTACGGCTACCGGGGCTATTACCGGCCTTATTACGGCCCGCGCTGGGGTTATGGCTGGCGGGGCGGCTATGGCTGGCACGGTGGCGGCGGCGGCTGGCACGGCGGACATTGGCATTGAAGCCAAAGCCGCGCGGGCTTCGGCGGGATCGCGGGCCGCTACGCCTGCCTTTCCAACTCGCGCATCTCGACCGGCGACACCCGGCCTCTGGCCGAAACCTTGTCATAGACATCGTCGAACGCCTCCCGGCAGTAAGGCAGGCGTTCCCGCAGGGCATCGTAGCCGGTGTGGTCGAACATGGCGCGGAAATCCTCCCGGCTCATGCAGGTCCGCGCATACAGGGCTTGATACCCTCGATGCGCGATGACGAATTGCTCCAACGCGGGCAAGGCCACGGCACTATCGAACGCCTTACCGATCCCCGGCGTGCCATAAGCGCCGATATCCACATACATTTCGTCCACCGTACCATCCGCCATCTTCAAGGGCTGGATAAACCCTTGCTTCCCAGGATTCTCCTTGATCGCCATCGGCGACAGCCACAAGGGATAAATCTGGAAATGCCCGTCGAAATAGCGGATGGATTCCTTGAGATAGCGGATCGGCACCAACATATCCTGGATCACATGGTAGCGCTCGCGTAGACGCTGGGTGGTACGGGTTTCGGTATATTTCAACAATTCGATCCGGGGCGGCAAGGCCCAACCCAAGAGATACCGGAACACGGGATGGTGGGCGAATGGAATGATTTCCTCCATGGCCCAGAAATAACTGCGGGTATGGCGGTGGAAATAATCACGCAACGGTAGATATTCGACGCCGGATCTACGGGCTTCGAGATAGGTCTGGACATGCTTATAAAACCAGGGCCGCATATAACAGCCCATGGAATTGAACGCTCCGTCGGAGCCCAGTTCGTCGGCGAACTGCCCACGCATAATCACCGCCGTCCCGCCGCTATAAACCAGCCCCTCGACGAAATCGTTATTCACGGTATCGCGGGAAGCTTGCTCGAACACCTCGACCATTTCGTCCAAGCTATAGACCGGCTGATAATGCAGGCGGATATAGGGCTTGGCCCGGACGATCCTGAGTTCGACGGCGACCAAGAATCCCAGGGTGCCATGGCTCCACGGGATTTGATAATACAGCTCGCTATTCTCGACCGGGCCGCATTTCAACAGCTTGCCTTCCGCCGTGACGATCTCGAAGGATTCGCAAATATGCTGGAATAAGCCATATTTATGGCTGCTGGTTTCCACCCCGAAGCCCATAATCAAACCGCCCACCGTTAAATCATCCAATTCCGGCACCACGGCCAGGGTCCAGCCCTTGGCGATCAAACTGCGGGAAATCTGGCCCATACTCGCCAGAGGCTCGACCCGGACCACGGCCCGCGCCTCGTCTATTTCCAGAATATCGTACAGCCCGACATCGATCTTGCGATGGGTCAGCTTATATTTCGGCACCAATTCGCTCATGGTTTTCCAGCCGGAGCGCCCGGTGGTGAGTTTTTCCTTGCAGCCGTCTTGTTTCCAAGCTTCGACTTGGGCGATAACGGCCTGGACACGGGCATCGTGCCGGGCCGGGGCGCTGTTGCGGCGGAAGGCGATTTGGGCACGGAGCGTGGAATAAGCCCCGTAAACCGCCGAAATCGGCAAGAGGAATAGTGTGGCGAAAATACCGCGATAATGGGTCAGGATATGCTCGAACAGATCGCCGGGTTTTATCATTGTTATTTTTCTCACATAAAAAGATACCGCCGACCCCGGAAGATTGGGAGTCAGCGGTATGGTTTTAGCCGTCGATTTACGGCAAGCGGAGCTTAGGAAGCCACGGGTTTTAGGCGGCAGCTTGCGCTCCGTCTTCGGTCGGTTGGGCCGGACTTTGACCGCCGGCTTTGCGGGCCAGATATTCTTCCCATTTACGGGCGGTGAGTTTCTGGAACAGCGGCACCACCGGATTCAATTCGATGGGCGGGGCATCCCAATGTTCCTCATAACCCAGTTGCTCGGCCTCCAAAGCCACGCCATCCTCCAGCAGGATGGGCTTGAATACCAGGGGCTTGGCGATATTCAAGACCGTCTGGGTCAACCATTTCGGGGTTTTCACCGAGAGGAAGGGAATCGTCACCGCGTCGAAATAGAACAGGAAAAACGCCCGCGTGGTCCGGTCGTTGATGGGCAACATGAACGACCAGTTCTTGATGCTATCGCCGGTATTGGTCCATTGATAGGGATATTGATAGCACAGCTCGATGGACTGGGTATTGACCCGGTTGCGGTCCACGAAGATACCGGAAACCCTGCCCCCCGCCATATAGGCATCATAGGTCAAATAGACCCGGTCCTCGTCAGCCTCGTGATGGGTCAGCTTGGCATCGATAAACGGACGGTATTTGCGGTGCAAGAAGGCATGGGCGAAATCGCAAATATTATCGATCACCATGGAATGATGGGTTTTCCAGGTGAAATCCGCCGCGAACGACGCCCAGGGGTTATCGCCGCTCAATTCGGGAATCTCGGGGATTTTATGGACCTCGGCCAAGGCCGGATCGCCGGGGAATAGCCAAATCAGGCCATAGCGCACCCGCACCGGATAGGTCCGCAATTGGGTTTTGATTAAGGGCTTGCCGAAACTATCGTGGGAATAATCCACCAGTTTGCCCTCGCGGTCGAAGGCCCAGCCGTGGTAGACGCAGCGCAGATGGCATTTGTCCACCACGCCATGGGTGAGTTTGAGATGGCGGTGCGGGCAGCGGTTCTGCACGGCGTTGAGTTGGCCTTCCTCGTCGCGGTAGAGGGCGATGGAATTGTTCCAGAACACCACTTCCTTGACTTGGCCCTTCTTGACCGCCTTGTCGTATTCCACCACGTACCAGCGGTCGGGGTCCAAACCGGCGGAGCGGGCTTTTTGGCGGGTGGTTTTGGCGTCGGTGAAGACGGGAGGTGGGCTTTGGGTCTGGGCAGGACTCATATCGGGCTCCGGGGCTGGGATTTTCGGGGTTACTGGGCCGGGACGATCACGCCACGGCGCACGAAGTCTTGATAGGCGGCCTCGACCGCCGGGCGCAATCCGGTGGGCTGGTAGCCCAGTTCGCGCCGGGCCTTGTCGTGACCGGCTTGGCGGCGCAGGGTCAGGAGGCGCACCGCCGCCGGGGTGAAGCGGCGGGGCTGGTTGGGGAAGAGGCGGAACCAGGTTTTATCCGCCACCTCGGCCACGGCGGCCATCACCTGTGGCGGCAGTTTTAACCTGGGCAGGGGACGGCCCGTGACCTCGCGGAACAGGCCGAGCAAATCATCCACCGAGGCATAGGCGGTGCTGAAGATGTATTTCTGCCCGGAACGGCCCTGGCGCATGGCGAGGAGATGGCCTTCGGCGACATCCCAGGCCGAGACGAACTCGAAACCACCGGGGATGTAAGCCCTTAATTGGCCATGGGCGAAATCGACCAACACCCGGCCCATGCGCGAGGGCACATAATCGTGCGGGCCGATGATGGCGCAGGAAGTGGCGACCACCACGTTCAGCCCGTCGGCATGGGCCTTGAGGCATTCGTGTTCGGTCAGGTGCTTGGTGAAACCGTAGGGCAGATGGCGCTCGAAGGGATAGAACGGCATGTCCTCGTGGCTGGCGCGGTCGGGTTCGTAGCCGGTGGCGCTTAAAGAACCCGACACCACCACTTTTTCGACGCCATGTTCCCGCGCCGCCGCGAGGATATGGCGGGTGCCGCCGACATTGGTGTCGTAGATCTCGCGCTTATGGGCGGCGTCGCCCTCGATGGTCGAGACCAGGGCGGCGCAATGGTAGACGCGGGCGCAGCCCCGCACGGCTTGCGCCACGGCGGAAGCATCGCGCAAATCGGCCTGGACGCGTTCCACGTCCAGACCGTCCAAGGCACCGTTGTCGCGCCCGGCGCGCAGCATCACCCGGACGCTTTCGCCTTGTTCGAGCAGGCGGCGGACCAGGTTGGCCCCGAGATGGCCGGTGGCCCCGGTGACGAGGTTGATACCGGCGGTCATGGATTCGCTCCGGGATTCAGGAGGAAACAGGCGGGTTTGGCTTTCATAGCGGGTCTAAAACAGGCGGATGAGGGTCTACAGGGTATCGCAACGGCTTCAAGCCGCTATTTCCGCGCAACCCCGGATGGAACCCGGTGGAATCCGGGCTAAGTCCGGGCCATGGCGGGCCATTCTAACGATTCCCGGCTATTGCACACCCTGGCTGGTCAAATAATCCTCATAATTCCCGCTGTAGTTGACGACGCCCTGCGGGGTCAGTTCGATGATCCGGGTCGCCAACGAGGACACGAATTCGCGGTCGTGGCTGACGAAGATCAAGGTGCCGGGATATTGCTCCAAGGCGGTGTTCAGCGATTCGATGGATTCCATGTCGAGATGGTTGGTGGGTTCGTCCATCACCATCACATTGGCCTGTTGCAGCATCAGCTTGCCGAACAACATCCGGCCCTGCTCGCCGCCCGACAGCACCCGCACCGGCTTCTTGATCTCGTCCTGCGAGAACAGCAAGCGGCCCAAGGTGGCCCGCACCGATTGTTCGTCGTCGCCTTCCTGTTTCCATTGGTCCATCCAGTCGAACAGGCTCATGTCGGTGGAAAAATCCGCCGCGTGGTCCTGGGCGAAATAGGCCAAGCTTACGTTTTCCGACCATTTCACCGTGCCCCGGTCCGGCGGCAGTTCGCCGACCAAACTCCGCAGCAAGGTGGTTTTGCCGATGCCGTTGGGACCGATCACCGCCACCCGCTCGCCGACTTCCACCATCAAATCCAAGCCCTGGAACAAGGGTTCCGCGCCATAGCCCTGGGCCAAATCCTTCACCTCCAGCGCCAAGCGATACAGCTTCTTCTTCTGGTTGAAACGGATGAAGGGATTGACCCGGCTGGACGGTTTCACTTCGTCCAGCTTGATCTTGTCGATCTGGCGGGCGCGGGAAGTGGCTTGCTTGGCCTTGGAGGCATTGGCCGAGAACCGGCTGACGAAGGTCTGCAATTCGGCGATCTGGGCCTTCTTCTTGGCGTTGTCGGCCAGGAGGCGTTCCCGCGCCTGGGTCGAGGCGATCATGTAATCGTCGTAGTTGCCGGGATAGACCCGCAGTTCGCCGTAATCGAGGTCGGCGATATGGGTGCAGACGCTGTTGAGGAAATGGCGGTCGTGGGAAATGATGACCATGGTGCTATTGCGGTCGTTCAGCACGTTTTCCAACCAGCGGATGGTGTTGATGTCGAGGTTGTTGGTGGGTTCGTCCAGCAACAGGATATCGGGATCGGAAAACAAGGCCTGGGCCAGCAGCACCCGCAGCTTCCAGCCGGGGGCGACCGCGCCCATCAAACCGTAGTGCTGTTCCAGCGGGATGCCGACGCCCAGGAGCAATTCCCCGGCGCGGGATTCGGCGGTGTAGCCGTCGAGTTCGGCGAACAGGATTTCCAGGTCGGCGACCCGCATGCCCTCGTCTTCGCTCATCTCGGGCAGCGAGTACAGCCGTTCGCGCTCGGCCTTGACCCGCCAGAGTTCGCCATGGCCCATCAGTACGGTATCGATGACGGTGTATTCCTCGAAACCGAATTGATCCTGGCGCAGTTTGCCCAGGCGCTCGTGCGCATCGAGCGAGACATTGCCGGAGGTGGGTTCCAAATCGCCGCCCAGGATTTTCATCAGGGTCGATTTGCCGCAGCCGTTGGCCCCGATCAGGCCGTAGCGGTTGCCGTCGCCGAATTTGACGGAGACGTTCTCGAACAGGGGCTTGGCCCCGAATTGGATGGTGAGGTTCGCTGTGGTTAACAAGGGAGTTCCGGGATTGGGGAGGGTGAAAGGGAAACCGCGAAAAGCGCCTATCTTAACCTGGGTCGCCCGCCAAACCAGCCTGGACGATGCGCCCGGCGGCCCGGCGCTGCCAAGGGAGGCTTGGGAACACCCGCCGCGCCGCGGCGGCGACCGGGTTAAAATCGCGAAGCCGGGCCTTTCCCGCCCCGCGAGATTTATACATTCCCCTGTCCGGCCCCTGACACAAGGATTTCGAGCTGCCTCCGAATCTGCCTGTAACGGTCGGCTTTTTTCGGAGCCATCGCATGAAGAATCGCGGTTTGATCGCGCTTGCCGGTATCGGCATCCATATTTCCATCGGCTCGGTTTACGCCTGGAGCGTCTTTTCCAAACCGCTGCAACAAGCGTTCGGTTGGAACCTCAAGCAGGCGAATTTCACCTTCGGCTTGGCCATCTTCACCTTGGGCATTTCCGCCGCCCTGATGGGGCATGTGGTGGAACGCCGGGGGCCGCGCTTCTCGGGCAGCCTGTCGGCCTTGCTATGGGCCACGGGACTCCTGGGATCGGCCTTCGCCACCTCGGGCCATATCGCCTGCGAAGAATTGCGCCTTTGGCTGCTGTACCTGTGCTATGGCCTGATCGGCGGCTTCGGCCTCGGCACCGGCTATATCACCCCGGTGTCCACCTTGATGAAATGGTTCCCGGACCACCGCGGCTTGGCCACCGGGCTGGCGATCATGGGCTTCGGCTTCGCCTCCTTCCTCGGGGCGCCGCTGATCGGCCGCTTGATCGAGGCGCAGGGAATCAGCGCGACCTTCGCGATCCTGGGCGTGGTCTATCTGGTCGTCATGCTGGCTTCGGCCCTGTACCTGGCCCCGCCCCCGGAGGGCTGGCAACCGGCGGGCTATTCCGGGCGGGAGGACGGCCCGCAGGTCCGGCGCAAACCCATCGACCTGATGCCGATGACCGCCAACGAGGCGGTGAAAACCCCGCCATTCTACGGCTTGTGGCTGATGATGTTCATCAATATCGGCTGCGGGATCGCCGTGATTTCCGTCGCCTCCCCCATGACCCAGGAATTGACCGGCATCGACGCCGTGGCCGCGGCCGCCATCGTCGGCATGAACGGCTTGTTCAACGGCCTGGGCCGCCTGGGCTGGGCCTCGCTGTCGGATCGGATCGGGCGGCCCAACACCTATATCGCGTTCTTCGTCCTTGAGATATTGGCCTTCGGCTGCCTGCCCGCGTTGCGGGATATCCTGGCGTTCCAAGCGCTGTTATACCTGATCATGACCTGCTATGGCGGCGGGTTTTCCACCCTGCCCGCCTATATCGGGGACTTGTTCGGCATGCGCCAAGTGGGCGCGATCCACGGCTATGTCCTGACCGCGTGGGCCTTGGCCGGCATCACCGGCTCGTCGCTGGCCGCCTACTTGCGGGAGGAAACCGGCAGCTACGGGGACATGATGCGGATATTCGCCTTGGTGTTCCTGCTGGCCTTGGGCGCGGCCATCGTCATGCGGGGCTTCGTCCGGCGCGAATTGGCCCGGAAACACCTGGGATACGCCGAGGTGGAAGGCGACGCCCTGGAAGTCGCGGTGTCCGAAAGCGAAACCGGGAACGGCTGACCGGCGCGGGCCTCAGGGCGCTTTGCCGACCAGTTCATGCAAGAGCGCGTCGCCGAGGAAAATACCGCGTTCGTCGAAAAACACGGTCAAGGTCTGCCGGGAAGCGCTGTGGCGGGTTTCGTCGAAACCCTCGGTGTAATACTGCCAAGCCTCCTTGCTGCCCGCGGGAATCGCCGCCAGCGGGAACGGCGCGGCCCCCAGCCGGATATCCAAGGCGGGCAGGGTGATCGTGGTCGGCAAAAACGCCTTGCCATCGGGCGCGCCCAGCGCGTTCTCGACCTCGCGCCGGGTCGATTGGCCCTTGGACAGTTTGGCCCGGCCCGCCTCCTCGAAGCCCAATTTGGCCGGGACGCCGGTATCGTGGAAGGCGTAGCCGGTCAAGACGCCCTTGGCGAATTCGCAGACCAACAGCTTGTAGCGCGGTTCGTGGTCGTCGTCGAGATCGTCGGCGAAGTAATAGGCGACCTCCAAGGCCCGCGCATCCAGGCGGCGGGCGTCGATCTCGTCCGGCTCGCCGAACTGGCGGACGATGTCCTCGCGGGAAGTCTGGCCGAGCGTGGCGCCGCGCGGGGGTGCGAGCGGGCTTGCCGTATCCAGGAAGGCGTCGCGCAGGGTGCCGCAGCCCGGAAGCAGGAGGAGCGAAAGGGCCAGCGCGGCCCAGGGAGTAGGGTTCATCTTATGCGGCCTGTATCGGATCGAAGGCGCAAGGTCATACCACGAATCGCCCGCCGCGTCAGCCTGGGTTCCGCCCCGCGCCCATCGCGGCGATAATCCCGCCCCCATCCGCCACAGCCAGAAATCCCCATGAACAGCAAAAAATCCCCCGCCACGGGCGGCCTGGTCTATTCGACCGGACAGGGCCGCATGTGCCCGGCCTGCCGCCAACCCGTGGCCCGGTGCGCCTGCAAAAAAAGCCCGGTCCTCCCCAAAACGGACGGCATCGTCCGGGTGCGGCTCGAAACCAAGGGCCGCAAGGGCAAGGGCGTGACGGTCGTCACGGGAGCCTCGGCCGACCCCGCCGAACTCGACAGCCTCGCCAAGCAGCTCAAACAGCGCTGCGGCTCGGGCGGCACGGTGAAGGAGGGCGTGATCGAAATCCAGGGCGACCATGTCGCCTTGGTGATGGAAGAATTCCAGAAGCGGGGAAAGACGGTCAAGAAAGCGGGCGGCTAGTGGTCGGTCATTCTGAAACTTGGCGAACGGCCCTTATTTGCCGGAAGCTAAATTCGTAGCGAGGTGAAGGAGAGGAACCTGAAGGTGATGGCGAAATTATCATCTGGGAAAGCGGCGGTGGATTTTTTGGTGGAGGATGAGGATATGGCGGAGGTGGCCCGCTGGATCATGGCGAACTTGCCGTTCGACCGGCTGTATTTCTATGGGCGGGAGCGGCCCATCCATGTGAGCTCTTCGGCGGAGCCTGTGGGAGAGGCTTATGAGATGAGGGAAATCAACGGGCGGCGGGTGCCGGGGAAGTTCAAGGGGTAGACGGACCGGGCCGGATACCCAGCGCGTGCCAATCGAGACCGAAACCCGCCGATTACAGCGATTTGCGCGGAATCAAGCGTCCGTCGAGTTCGGGATAATCGCTGAAATAGCCATCCACGCTTGCCAGCATCCCATCCAGTTCAACCGCAGTGGCAATAATAATCCGGTCGAAAGGGTCACGATGGATATCACTTAACCCGGTCGCACGCACAGAGATTTCCGGGGTAAACGGCAGCAATTCCACGCCGGAATCGGCCAAGGCACGGGAAAACCATTCCGAAGGTGACGGAGATAATTCAAGCCTACCTTTCCAGTGCGCCAAGGCCAATTCAAAGCAAGAGACCGGAGAAACACCGACCCGCTCGGCATGATCTATATCGTCGAGCAGGGTGGAGGGTAACCGATGATGCTCCATATTGATCCACCAGAACCAAATATGGCTGTCCAAGACGATTAGTCCAGGCATTGCCAATCGCCCTCCTCCACAACCGGGGCGACGATATCTCCCAAAGTTTTGCTTTTGCCCGCAATATCGGGATGGGGGCGGCGGAGCGACTGGCCTGTTTTTGGGCCTTCTTCGTCCAAGGTCAAGGCGATGATTTCCACGCGATGGTTTATGAACGACTCGGGAAGTTCGATCACTACCCGGCGGCTGGTCGCTTCTAGGATTTGCCGTTGGACTTGCATTAATTACTCCGTTTTTGGGATAAGGTTGCTGGTCCGATGCCGAGGTTCTTATAAGGCGCTAGGCAGGGGGCGGAGTTGGTTTAGGCGGTGTTTAGGGTGTCGAGTGGGGTGTAATCCATGGCAGGCTTCCGGCTGCTGAAATTATCGGATTAGTGTTTCTTAGAAGCTCCACTTGGAGCGATGCCACCGCAAATTTTCCTGCTTTGGCCAAAGCATCCAGCCCTTTCAAACTGAAATAACCGATAGTATTATCGGCGCTCAACATACCAACACCAATAGTCGAGATCAATGCTAGAGCTATTCCGCCAGAAAATGCCCCTGTCCTGCCTGCTGCACGGCCTACTGGAACGCTGCTTTGCGGCGGAGAGGCTGGACAGGATTTTCCTGGAGAACGCGAAGGAGCAATACACGCGGGAAATCCTATTTTCGACGGTGTGCGACCTCATGCTGAGCGTGGTCCTCAAGGTCCATCCCTCGATCAACGCGGCCTACCAGAAACACCCGGAACCCCTGGGGGTAACGGTATCCGCGCTCTACGAGAAACTCAAGGGCGTTGAATTATCCGTGTCCCAAGCCCTGCTGCGCGATACCTCGGAAGACCTGTCGGATATTCTCGATGCCCTGGGTTTCACCCCCGAACCCTGGTTGCCGGGTTATCCGGTCCGCCTCCTCGACGGCAACTGTCTGGCGGCGAGCGAGAAACGCCTCGCCGTCCACCGCGAGGTCGGCGGTGCCGCGTTGCCGGGCAAGTCGCTGGTGGTGTTCGACCCGGAGCGCCGCCTGATGCGGGACGTGTTCCCTTGCGAGGACGGACATGCCCAGGAGCGCCGCCTGCTCGACGCCGTGGCCGGTATCCCCAAGGCCGGCGAACTGTGGATCGCCGACCGCAACTTCTGCACCGTGGGATTCCTCGACCGGCTCCAGGGCCGGAACGCCCACGCCTTGATGCGCTTGCACCTGAACCTGCCGCTGACCGAGGAAACCCTGTTTTCCCAGGCCGGGGAACAGGGCGGCGGGCGGCTTTTGGAAAAGCGGGTCGGCGTGGCCGGGCGGCCCTATCGCCTCGTCCGCGTCGAACTCGAACAACCCACCCGCGACGGCGATGCCTTCGTCGATATCCTGACCGACCTCCCGGCGGACATACCCGCCGCCACCGTCGCCGACCTCTACCGCAGGCGCTGGACCCTGGAAACCGCGTTCCAACACGTCGAAAAACATTTCAAGTCCGAGATCGAAACCCTGGCCTATCCCAAGGCCGCCCTGTTCGGATTCGCCCTGGCCCTGGTCGCCTATAACCTCTTCTCGGTCATGATCTCGGCGCTGGACTGCGCCCATGGAAAACCCGTGTCCAAGGATATCTCCGGGTATTATCTCTCCCACGAGATCGCCGCCACTTTCCTCGCGCTCATCCAACTCAGCGGGGTCGGCGACTGGCTGTTCGTCTCCGAACAAACCCCGGCGGAATTCGCCGCGTGGCTGCGCGAAACCGCCCGGAACATCCCGTTGCGTACCCTCAAAAAGCATCCGCGCGGCCCGAAAAAGCCCATCGACAAACCGCCCTACGACCCGAAACAGCCACATGTCTCGACATATCAATTACTTAGGAAGAAGAAGTAGTCACTTTGAAAGGGCTGGCCAAAGCATCTTATCAGATGGGCCAACAATACCGCGACCGGATAAGGTTCCAAGCAAACCCGCCGCGTTCGGATACTGACCTAGCTGCTCTGACAATAACACCGTAAAGGATTTTGACACACCCATTAATCCCTCATCGAAAGCCCAATGGCAAAGCTTGCATAGAGCCATGCCGTTGCCAATATCATCGTTGCGGCTTTCTCTCCAAGGCACGATATGGGCGGCATCCACGGCGCTCCTGCCTTCTGGCGTAATAATCCTGACCCCGCATAATGCGCAACGGTGTTCATAGCTTTTCACGACGATGCGCCGGAATCCCTGGTTTCTTGCCGCATCCCTGTATTTGTCGAACAAGGAAATATCGGAAATCTTTTTTCCATGGGCTTTTTCTTCCAGTAGCGTGCTGTATTGGAATGCTTGTTCATGGAAAACATAAACCTCGGCCAAGGCTTGGCGGGCGCTCGCTGAAAAGCAAGATTGAAATAGGCATTGCGCCAACGCCTCCCGCGATTGTGGATACTGCATAAAGGCAAAAAGCGCATCGTCCAGCCTTGCCCCTAAAATATATTCGCGCAGCTTTTTTACTGTCGATATATCTGGCAATGCGTCTTTTCCAGGCTTAATGACAAGCTCCCAAAACGGCTCGTTCTTCAGGCGAAAAAACGGAAACGCGATGCTGCTTTTGTGTCCGCCGGGCAAAATGCGGTTCCAATAATCCGTGAAAAGCTCATCCAGTTCGTCCAGGTCGCCCTGAATATCGATAAAACTTGTAGTAATGGCATCGCGCCTGACCAAATCCATGATGGCAAGCAACAAGAAAGGTTTATGCGGTGCCCGGTTATGGGTGGCTTCTCCCCATATATTACCGGGCGCACGGGTCAAACTAGAAAATTGTGTGCAATATTCTTGAAGGCTTGTCATCGGCTTGTCCAGTAATCGGCGTTTTCTGGAATAATCCACCGCACGCCGCCGCGTGGGTCTTTACAATCCCCAAAATAGCGGGGAATCAAATGTATATGCAGATGGGGCACGGTTTGGCCCGCCACCGCCCCATCGTTGATGCCTATGTTAAACCCGTCCGGCTTGAATTCATCTTGCAGTTTTATCTGCGCCGTTTTCAATAATCCGAACAAGCTTGCCATTTCACGCTCGGTCGTGTCGAAGAACGACCCGATATGTCTGCGGGGCAAAATCAACGTATGGCCGGGAGAAATAGGAAAGCCATCCCGTATGACGAGCGCCAACGGATCGCTATCGATAATCCGTATGGGCGATAAGCTGCAAAACGGGCATTCGGTCATTGTCTGGGTATCCATATCGAATCTTGGCATTGCAAAATCCGGTGGTTTTCGCAAAGAAAAAGGCTTGCAGGAAAACCCATGCAAGCCTTGGTTGCTATCGCTCCCGCCCCGCCCTACTCCACCGTCACCGATTTCGCCAAATTACGCGGCTGATCGACATCGGTGCCCTTGATCAAGGCCACATGATAGGCCAGCATCTGCAAGGGCACGGTGTAGACGATGGGCGCGACCACTTCGTCGGTTTCGGCCACCCTGAGCAGCTTCACCCCCGGCACGTTCTCCATCGGCGCATCGACATCGGCGAACACATAGAGCTGTCCGCCGCGGGCGTGGACTTCCTGGAGATTGGACTTGAGCTTTTCCAGCAGTTCGTTGTTGGGCGCGACCGCCACCACCGGCATTTGATCGTCGATCAAGGCCAGCGGGCCGTGCTTCAACTCGCCGGACGGATAGGCTTCGGCGTGGATGTAGGAAATCTCCTTGAGCTTCAGCGCCCCTTCCATCGCCACCGGATACTGCGCCCCGCGGCCCAGGTACAGCGCGTGCTGCTTGTCGCCGAATTGCTCGGCCCAGGCTTGGATTTCGTCCTCCAGGCGCAGGACATGGCGGATTTGTTCGGGCAGGGATTCCAGTTCCTTGACGATCCTGGCCTCCTGTTCCGGGCGTAGCGCGTTGCGCTTGCCCAGGGCCACCACCAGCAGCAGCAACGCGGTCAACTGGGTGGTGAACGCCTTGGTCGAGGCCACGCCGACCTCGATGCCGGCGCGGGTCATCAGGGTGGATTCGGATTCGCGGACGATGGAGCTTTCCGGCACGTTGCAGATCGCCAGGGTATGGATATAGCCCAGGTGCTTGGCTTCCTTGAGCGCGGCCAGGGTGTCGGCGGTCTCGCCCGATTGCGAGATGCTGACGAACAGGGTTCCCGGCGGCACCACGTTCTTGCGGTAGCGGAATTCGCTGGCGACCTCCACGCTGCACGGCAGCCCGGCGATGGCTTCCATCCAATACCGCGCCACCATCCCGGCGTGGTAGCTGGTACCGCAGGCCACGATCTGCACCGAACGGATCTGGTCGAACGCCCGTTCCGCCAAGGGGCCGAACGCGGCATCCAACACCTTCCCGGCGCGGATGCGGCCATCCAGGGTTTTCTCGATGGCGACCGGCTGCTCGTGGATTTCCTTCTGCATGTAATGGCGGTATTCGCCGCGTTCCACGGCATCGACCACCAACTTGGTCTCGTGGACCGGGCGTTGCACCGGCTGCCGGTCGCGGTCGTAGACCTCGACGGCCTCGGTGGTCAGTTCGACGCTATCGCCATCTTCCAGGAACACGAAGCGCTGGGTTTCCCCGACCAAGGCGAAGATATCGGAGGCGACGAAATTCTCGCTTTCGCCCAGGCCCACCACCAGGGGACTGCCATGGCGGGCGGCGACCAGGCGGCGCGGGGCTTGGGCGCTGATGACGGCGATGGCGTAGGCCCCTTCCAGGATGGCGCAGGTGCGTTGGACCGCCTCGCGCAAGTCGAGCCCCGCCGCCAGGAAGGCATGGACCTGATGCGCGATCACCTCGGTATCGGTCTCGGACTCGAATTCATAGCCCTGCTGCGCCAGATTCCGGCGCAATGCGTCGTGGTTCTCGATGATGCCGTTATGCACCACGGCCACGGTGTCCCGGCACAGATGGGGATGGGCGTTGCGCTCGGACGGCACGCCATGGGTGGCCCAGCGGGTGTGGGCGATGCCGATCTTGCCCTCGGCGCGGCAGGTTTCCAAGGCGGTTTCCAAGGCCTTGATCTTGCCCTTCTTGCGGACCCGCCGCAGTTGCTCGGCGTCGTCCAACACGGCGACGCCCGCCGAGTCGTAGCCGCGGTATTCCAAACGGCGCAAGCCTTCCAACAACACGGGGGTGACGATGCGGTGCGCGACCGCGCCTACGATTCCACACATGGTTCAGCTCCTTGATTTGACGGGGCGTTGCCAGCCCGCGATGGTGACCTGCTTGGCGCGGGTCAGGGTCAGTTGCCCTTGGGGGGCTTCCTTGGTGATGACCGAGCCGGCCCCGATGGTGGCGTTCCTGCCGATACGCACCGGGGCCACCAGCGAGGAATCCGAGCCGACGAAGACGCCGTCCTCGATGATGGTCTTGTGCTTGTTGGCCCCGTCGTAATTGCAGGTGATGGTGCCCGCGCCGATATTGACGCCCGCGCCCATTTCGGTATCGCCGATATAGCTCAGGTGGTTGGCCTTGGAACCCTGGGCGATGGTGGATTTCTTGATCTCGACGAAATTGCCGATGTGGACGTCCTCGGCCAGCCGGGTTTCCGGGCGCAGGCGGGCGAAGGGTCCGATGCGGCCGGCCCGGCCCACCACCGAATCTTCCAGCACGCAATTGGCGAAGATTTCTACGTCGTCGCCGATTTCGCAATCGCGGATCAAGGTGTTGGGGCCGATCCTGACCCGGTCGCCCAGCTTGATCCGGCCTTCCAGGATCACGTTGACATCGATTTCCACGTCGCGGCCCAGTGCGACGATCTCGCCGCGCAGGTCGAAACGGGCCGGATCGCGCAGCGTGGCCCCGGCCAGCATCAGCGCCTCGGCTTGTTCAGCCTGGAACACCCGTTCCAGATGGGCCAGTTGCTGGCGGTTGTTGACGCCCAGGACTTCGTCCATCGAGGCGGGCTGGGCGGTTTCCACCGCGCAACCCTCGGCCACGGCCAGGGCGATGACATCGGTCAGGTAATATTCGCCCTGGGCGTTATCGGTGCCGAGCCGGGCCAGCCAGGATTTGAGCCGCCGACCGTTGAGCGCGAGGATGCCGGTATTGCCTTCGGTGATGGCGCGTTCTTGGGGGCTGGCGTCCTTTTCCTCGACGATGCGCAACACCCGGCCCGCCGCGTCGCGGACGATGCGGCCATAGCCGTGGGGATCGTCGAGTTCCACCGTGAGCAGCCCCAGGCTATCGGGACCGGCCAGGGGCAGGAGTTTCTCGACGGTGGCTTTTTTCAGCAAGGGCACATCGCCGTAGAGGATCAGCACGGTGGCCTCGTCGCCGATGCCATCGGCCACCTGCATCACGGCATGGCCGGTGCCGAGTTGTTGTTTTTGTTCGGCCCAGGTGGCGTCGAGATGGGCCAGGGTTTGCGGCACCTGTTCGCCGCCATGGCCATAGATGAGGGTGATTTGGTCGGGGGACAAGGACGCCGCCAGGGCGTGGACATGTTCGAGCAGGGATCGATGTCCGACCTTGTGCAGGACTTTGGGGAGAGCGGAACGCATACGGGTTCCCTGGCCTGCGGCCAAGATGATGATTTCCAAGGGCATTGGGATGAATCCTGTGGAACGGAAGCTACGGAGGGTGGGAAGCGCGACCAGTCCGGCGCGCCGGGACATTCTAGCCGTGGGCCGGGATCGTAGGCTATCGGTGGAGTTACGCGGGGATGCGGGGGCGGATTACCCCCAAGGTTCCACCGCGCCCGGCCCGGCGCAAAACTCCAGCTCCATACCCAAAGCCAGATTGGCGACCTTGGTATGGAACGAACGATCATGCCTATTTTCCACCGGATGGTCATAGACCAATTTATACTTAGGACATCGCTTGGATAAACCCAATAATTGCCGGTGCATATAATCCACTGCCCGCCGGTTTTCCAAACCGATGGAATAATGCTGGATGGTATCTTCCTGGAACATCTCGCTCGCCCTCCGTGGGCAAGCAATATCCAGGGTGTCGATGGCCGGGAATACCGGGATATCCAGGCGATCGACGGGCCGGACGATATCGAATAATTCCAGTATCGATACCCGTCCCGCCAAGCATAGCCTCAAACACAGGATTTCGGCATGAGCGCCCACCCGCCGCCGCAAAGCCGGGGAAGCCGGGAAGCGCGATATAGGTTCGATTTGTATGGGATTCTGTGCAATCCGACTCAAACTATCGATCCAATCGTCGAGACAGCACAACAATAAATCGAAGGGCTGGTGGATTTCCAAGCCTATATGATTCAGCCATGGCCAGGGAGCCAGGGACAAAACCGCTTGCGCCAGATCGGCATGGCCCTCGAAAAAAACCTCGCGCAACAGGCTATCGACCCGTATGGAGCGGACTTTGGCGACGGCTTGGATAAGCTTTCTAAAATCATGGCGCTGAATATCGAGCCATTTATTCTCGTCGTCGATCTGCTTCGCCAGCAATTGCTGCCCGTAGATGCGCCGCAAACCCTGGAAATCCAAGCGCCTACCCGGATATTGATGGTTATGGTTTTCGTCCAAGACATCCCCCACCCCCGCCACCACCCGGCATGACGGCAGCTGAATTCCATGGTCACCAATAGGTGAATTGCGGGAAGCATTATCGTATCATCGGATGCCCCGCCAAGCTTCTGGCGAAAGCGGCAAAACCAACTCAATACTTCCTATAAGGCACTGAAATATGAAAAAATCAACCCTCTTCAACACGGCCAGCACCGCGCTGTCGATGGCCGCATCGCTCTGGGGCATAAACGCCCAGGCCGGTTCCATCTCGCTGAATGTGAACTACTCGCCCAACGGGGATAATATCACCAGCGTGACCGACGGCTATCTCCATAACACGTTCACCGCCAGCCCAACCGCGGTATCCGGTATCGCCTGGGGGTTTGGCATCTATGCCAATGGCAGTGGCGGATGCACCACTTCTTGGGATGGCAGCACCTTTTCCCTAGGCGCTTGCATTGGTGCCTTCGTCATCGCCACGGATGTCAACCCAAACAGCATGGAGGTTTATCTGGTTGCGCAAGGGGCTTCCCAAGCGGACCTCAATGCCTTTGGCGGCGCATTCGACTCGGCGATCGCCAGCAGCCTTGGCGGTGGCACGGTCAACGATTATTTAAACTTTTACCAGATTGAAGCCACCGGGGGCACCCAAGATATCACCAGCATGACGGCGGGAACATTCGGCGGAATAGGCAACGACGCCGTGGTGACGCTGACCACCCCCGCCAGCGTGCCCGAACCGGCGAGCCTGGCCCTGCTGACCGCCGGCTTGGCCGGTCTGGTCGGCACCCGCCGCCGCAAGGTCCACTAAGCCCGGTCCCGCGCCCACCCGGAAACGGGCGGGCCGCCGCGTTTCAATCCTCCCCACCGGCGGGCCGCATGGCCTCCAACAACGCCTCCACCTGCGCCCTGAGGGCCGGGCGGTCGATCTTCCCCACCGACGTCTTCTTGATCGACGGCGCGGCCAGGAATCCCAAGGGCCGCTGTTCGGGCGGCAGGCTCACGGCGCAATAGGACGCCAGGAATTCATGGCGCAAGGGTTCATCCGCGACCACCACGGCGACCGGTTCCTCGCCCGGCCCGTCCTTGGCGGGCAGGCCGATCACCGCCGCCTCCTTGATCCCCGGCAGGGCCATCAACACCGCCTCGATTGCATAGGGGTAGATTTCCACCCCGGCGCGGACGATCAAATCGGTCTTCCGCCCTTTCAAATGGACCCAACCCCCGGCGTCGATGGCGGCCAGATCGCCCGGATAATACCAACCTTCCCGGAACGCCTCGGGACCACGGGCGGCGTCTTCCTCCAGCAGAAAGCCCTCGGCCACGGTCGCGCCGCGGCAGCGCAAATGCCCGGTGGCCCCGGACGCCAACCGGACCCCGGCGGCATCGACCACTTCGAGGACGGCGCCGGGCGCGGCCCGGCCCACCGTCCCGGCCTGGGCGGCGATATCGCCGGGCCGCAGCCCCGAAATCATGCCGAAGCCGGACGCGCCGTAGATTTCATGGAACTCCGGGGTCACGCGCTCCCGCAAGGCCCGTTTCTCCGCGGGCGACAAGGGCAGGCCCAGGGACACCAAGGCCCGCAGACGGGGCAGGAAAGGCCCGTCCTCCCGGTCGCAACTCGCCAGGAGGGCGCGGCACATGTTCGCCGTGGCGAAGCACACCGCGTCCTCGTAGGCGGCGAGGGCGCGGGCGAATGGGTTGAGGCGGTCGAAGCCGGGCAGGATGTGCAAGGTTCCGCCGAACAATATCTGGTTGATGGCGAATTCGTGGAAAGCGGCGTTGCTGACCGGGGCTTTGAGCAAGGCGTGGCCCGGATCGTCCGGCGTCCAGCGCCCGCCCAGGAATTCGGCATAGACCGGGGCGCGGGCCAGGCGCTGGCGGTGGGTGGTGACGGTGGCCTTGGGCGGTCCCGAACTACCGGAGGTGAGGATCACCAGCCGGTTGTCCCCGGCCCGCTTATCACAGCGGGCGTCTCCGGCATGGCCTTCGAGCGCGCGCCGCCATCCCGCCCCGACGGCCACCCGCAGCGGCAGCCCGCCGCCCGCCGCCATGCCGTATTCCAGGAACAACGCCTTGATGGCACAACGCTGGATGACCGCGTCCTGCATCGGCGGCGGCAGGTCGGTGGGGATCTCGATGGGGGTCGCCCCGATCCGCATCAGGGCGAAGGCCAGGATGAAATGGTCGGCGTGGTTGTCGAGGATCAGGCCCACGCGGTCCCCGGCCTCCACCCCCAACCCGCGCAAATAACGGCTGGCCGCGCCGACCCAGGCGGCGAATTCCCTGTAGCTCAGAACGGTCGGTCCTTCCACCAGGGCGGGCACCTGGGGGCGGCGCTCCGCGTGGTGGAAGATCGCATCGGAAAGGTTTTCCCAGGCGGGCAGCATATTTCCTCCGGTGGATGGATAAGGGCGGGCGTGGCGCTGCCACGGCCAGGATTCGCGGTGAGTGCTCCGCGCAAGGTGAGCCGAAATCCAGCGGCCAGGGATGGCAAACCCCGGCATCGCCGCGGGGAGGTTGCTTTGTATCCACACAGGGAATGGCCGCCCCAGGCCCGGCGGCGTCATTTTAACCGGCGGAGCGTTTAAACTTAGCGCTTCGATAGCCACGGCGGCACCGCCCGGCACTCCCGCAACCCGCTACCGCCCCGACCCAAAGACGTGCCCCCCGATTCCCCTTTCGCGGCCCATCGCGGCCAAATCCTCCCATTGCAACGCTTCCAGGCCCAGGTCTCGGCCTTGGCCGGACGCCTGCCCGACGCGCCCTATGCCGTGAATTTTTGCGAGGACCGCTACCACTTCTGCGTGGCCTTCGCGGCCTGTCTGGCGCGGGGCATCGTCACGCTCGCCCCGCCCGACCGCAGCCCCCGCAATCTGGCCCTGCTGGCACAAGGCTATCCGGGCGCGTTGCGCCTGATCGACGGCACCACACCCTGCGCCCTGGGCACGGATGGCTACCGGATCGATCTGGAAACCCTGCCGCCACCGGCCCATCCGGTCCCGCTCCCGATTCCGCCGGAGCGCTTGGCCTTGATCGCCTTCACCTCGGGCAGCACCGGCGAACCCCAGGCCCACGCCAAAACCTGGGGTTCCCTCTGCGAAAGCGCCCGCTTGATCGAGCAAGCGCTGGGACCGGTGCGGGGCAAGCGCATCGTCGCCACCGTGCCGCCCCAGCATATGTACGGCCTGGAACTCAGCATCCTGCTGCCGCTGTGCCGGGGCGGGGTGTTGGACGCGGCCAAAACCTTCTTCCCCGGCGATATCGCGCAAGCCCTGGCCGCGGCCCCCGGCCCCAAAATCCTGGTGACGACGCCCATCCACCTGCGGGCCTTGATGGGCGAAGCCGGGGATTGGCCCGCGCTGGATCGGATCGTATCCGCCACCGCCCCGCTCGACGCCGGACTGGCCGGCGAATGCGAGCGCCGTTTCCGCGCCCCGCTGATCGAAATCTACGGCTGCACCGAGGCCGGTTCCATCGCCAGCCGGAGGACGGTCGAGGGGGGCGAATGGGCGTGGTTCGAAGGCGTCGCTTGGGCCGGTGACGGCGGGGCCGGACATCTGCGTGCGGCGCACCTCGCGGCCCCGGTCCCGCTCAACGACCTCATCGAGCCACGGGGGGAACGCCATTTCCTGCTACGGGGCCGCGCCGCCGACCTGCTGAACATCGCGGGCAAGCGCAATTCCATCGGTGCCTTGAACCGGGCCTTGCTGGACATCGAAGGCGTGGCGGACGGGGCGTTCTTCCTGCCGGACGAGGTGGATGGGAAAACCGCCCGCTTGGTCGCCTTCGCCGTGGCCCCCGGATTGAGCGCCGAAACCCTCCTGCGCCGTTTGCGGGAGCAACTCGACCCGGCCTTCGTGCCACGCACGGTCCATCTATTGGATGCCCTGCCCCGCAACGAGACCGGCAAGCTGCCACGGCACAAGCTGGCGGAACTGCTGCGGGAACGTTCGGGCGGTTGATTCAAGCGCCCCGCCCGCCTGGAATCCGGTGCCCGACGGCGGGCAACCATAGGCGCAGGCCGGGCGCGGTCATCAGGGTGCTGGCGACGGCCATCAGCACCAGCATGGTGAACACGGGCCGGGTGATGAGTCCCAAGTCATAGCCCAGGTTGACCACGATCAATTCCATCAGGGCGCGGGTGTTCATCATGATGGCGATGTTGCGCGATTCCGCCGCCGAGAGACCGGCCCACCGCGCCGCCAGGTAGCAGCCGCCGAATTTCCCCAGCACCGCCAACCCGATCAACAGCCCGCACCAAGCCCATAGCTCGCCGCTGGCTAGGCTCCCGATATCGGTCCTCAGTCCGGTGTAGGTGAAAAAGATCGGTAGGAAAAACACCATGATCAGGCTCTCCACCTGATGCTTCCAGGCACTCACCAAGTCGTGCCGGTCGTGCAGCAAAACCCCGACCGTGAAACCACCGAAGATGGCGAAAATCCCCAACTGGCTGGTCAACAGCGCCGAACCGAACACCACGACCAGCAACAGCGCCAACAAGTCCTGCGGCAGGCTGTCCGGCCCATGGGGAAACCAGCGCAGCACGCGCCGCAACACGGGCCGCAGGACGAACCAGGACGCCAGCAGATAGGCCAGCAACCCGCCGATCTGGGTGGCGGTCGCGACCCAGGAAAACCGGCTCGCGGCCACCGCCGCCACCAAGGCCAGCAGCACCCAACCCACCGCGTCGCTGGTCGCCGCCGCCGCGATGGTGATGACGCCCAGGCGGTGCCGGGTCAGGCCGAATTCGATCATGATGCGCCCGAGGATGGGCACGGCGGTGATGGACAGGGCGACGCCGAGCAGCAGGCTATAGGCCAGGGGCGGTACGCCGGGCGCGAGGACCGGGGCCGAAGCCCAGCCGAAGCCCAAGCCCAGCGCGAAGGGCGCGACGATGCCCGCCAGCGTGACGAGGACCACCGCCCGGCGGTTGCGCCGCTCCCCCAAGTGGGAGAAATCGAATTCCAGCCCGACCTGGAACATCAACAGGATCAAGCCGATTTGGCTGACGATGGTGAGCGGCGCGGCATCCACCGAGCGGAACAGCCAATGGAAGGCGTCCGGGGCCAAGGCACCTAACATCGACGGCCCCAACATCAAGCCCGCCACGATCTCGCCCACGGCGCGGGGTTGCCCCAGCCTCCTTGCGACATGGCCGGCCACGCGGGCGGCCAGGATGATCAAGCCGATTTGCAACAGGGTGAAACACAGCAGGGTTTCCGCGCCCTGCGCCTTCATACCATGCCCCCGTTGATCCCGAATACCTGCCCGGTGATATAGGACGCCCGTTCCGAGGCCAGGAAGGCGACCAGATCGGCCACTTCCTCGGGCCGGCCAGCCCGTTTCATGGGTACCAGGGCGGCGATGCGCCCGGCGTCGAACGCCGCCCCGCTCATGGCGCTCTCGATGATGCCAGGCGCCACCACGTTGACCAGCACATTGCGGGACGCCAGTTCGATGGCCAGCGACTTGCTGGCCCCGATCAAACCGGCCTTGGCGGCGGCATAATTGGCCTGCCCCCGGTTGCCGGTCAGGGCCGCGACCGAGGCGATATTCACCACCCGGCCCCAACGGGTCCGCAGCATCGGCATCAACAAGGGCCGGGTGACGTTGAAGAACCCGTTCAGGGACACATCGATCACCCGGTCCCATTGGTCGCGGCCCATGCCCACCATGGGAACATCCTCGTGCAACCCGGCATTGTTGACCACGACTTGTATGGGCCGGGCCTCGCTCCGTTCCCCCAGGATACGGGCGCAGGCTTCGGCATCGGTCACATCGAAAGCCAAGGCTTCGGCGGAACCGCCGGTTTGCAGGATTTCCCCGGCCAGCGCCTCCGCCCGTTCCAGGTTGCGGTGGGCGTGGACCAGCACATGAAAACCCTCCGCCGCCAGCGCCCGCACAATCGCCGCGCCGATGGCACCGCTGCCCCCCGTCACCAAAGCCTGCTTCATCGTCCCGCTTCCTCAGGAAAAAACACCGCCGCCCGCCCCGCGACCAACACCCGGCCCAGGGCGGCGAGGCTGAACTCATACATCGCGCTATCGGCCCGCAGCGCCAGTTGATGGATGTGGATATCCAGGTCCGCGGGAATATCGTCCAGGCGGGCCACGGTCCAGGTGATTTCCCGCGCCAGGGCCAAAAACCCCTGCCGCGCCGCGCCCCCGCCCGCCCGCAAAGCGCCATGTACGGCCATGGCCTGGGCGGCGTATTCGATCCCCGCGCACGGGGACAGTTGGCCTTCGCGCCGGAGCGGATTATCCGCCGCGCGATGGCTTTGGGCCGTCGCGTGCAGGCGCTCGGCGTCATAAGCCAACACCCGGTCCAAGAGGCTCATGGACCCGGCGTGGGGAAGCAAATGGGCGAATTCGGAGCGGCTCAGAACCATGGCCGCACTTCCAGGCGCAGGCAACCGCCCATGCCGCAGCCGAGCCGGATTTCGGCATCCCTATCCCCGGCCAAGGCGGCCAACAAGGGCAGGCCGCGGGCGGCGGGATTGCCCAGCCTGAGGCTTTCCAGGCCCGGATCGTCCAAGCGCGTGGCGGGCAAGCCCTCCGGCAGGAAGCCGCCCCGCAACTCGGCGATGACACCCGGCGCGGCGCTGGCCCGCAACCGCAAAGCCACCCCGAACGGGGCCGACAGCGGCCTGAATTCCGCGACCGGGAACGGCGGTGGCAGGTCGTAGGCCACCAGCAGCACCTCCTTGCCGTCAAGGCCACAGCGCAGCAAAGCCTCGGCCAAGCCGGAGCCGAAGCTGTCGTCGTAGCCGCACAGGCTATCGACCGCGCCCCGGCAGCCGGTGGCGATGCTCCAATAGCCCGAGGCGGCGTTATGCACGGAATTATGGAACGCCGTGGGCGAAAGGCGGCGGTCGGGCCCGGCCAGTTGCTCGAAGATGCCATGGATCACCTCGACCTCGCCGCCCGACGAGGCGAACACCGCCACGATATTGCCAGGATCGGCCCCGCCCAAGGCCGCGCCCGCCACATCCACGGCCAGGCGCGTGACCAGGGTCGCGCGGCGGCGCTCGGTGGCGGGCAGGCCGGTCCCGGTTGGGCGGGGCATCGCGGCGGGCGCATAGGGTTCGATCCCGGCCAGGATGGCCCGGCTCGCCGCCCAGCCTTCGAGTCCCGGTCCCAACAAACCGACCCCGGCGATATACACGCGCCTCATGGTCCCAACCTCCCGAGCAACAGGCTGGCGTTGTTGCCGCCGAAACCGAAGGCATTGCACAGGACGGCGTTCATGGGGCGGTGGCGGGGTTCGAGCAGGATATGGGCGGAAAAATCGGGATCGACCCGCCGGGTTTGGAGGCTGTGGGGCGCGAAGCCTTCCTCCAGGCACAGGCAGGCGACCAGCGCGTTGAGGATGCCCGCCGCGCCCAGGGTATGGCCGGTCCAGCCCTTGATGGAACTGCACAGGGCGTCCGGTCCCAGCACCGTATGCAGCGCCCGGTCCTCGGCGCTATCGTTGCCACGGGTGGCGGTACCGTGCAGCACGGTGTAATCGACCGCGCCCGGACCCAGCCCGGCGCGGCCCAGGCACTCGGCCATGGCAGCCGCCGCGCCCGCGCCTTCCGGGTGCGGCGAGGACATATGGTAGGCGTCGGCGCTTTCGCCATAGCCCAGCAAGGCCAGGCCGGACCCGCCCCCGGCCCGCTCTAACAACGCGAACCCGGCCCCTTCGCCGATGGAAATGCCTTTGCGTAGCACGTCCGCCGGGCGGCAAGGCTCGTCCGAGACCAGTTCCAGCGCCGCGAAGCCATACAGGGTCGTGAGGCATAGGCTATCGGACCCGCCCACCACCACCGCATCGCACCAATCCGCCGCCAACCAGCGGGCCGCGCTGGCGAAGACCTTGGCGCTGGACGAACAAGCCGTCGATATCGCTACGGCGGGACCGGCGAGCCCTAGGTAATCGCGGACGAAATCGGCGAGGGCGGAGGTGTTCTGGACCCGCCGGTAGCGGAAACCGCGGGGCAGACGGCCTTGGGCGTCGCGGTCGCGGTAGGCCGCTTCGGTTTCGAGGATGCCGGAGGTGCTGGTGCCGACGATCACGCCGACGCGCCTGGCCCCGTAACGCCCGCGGGCTTCCGCCACCCGCTCGGCGAAGCCATCGCATTCCAGGGCCATCCGGGCCAGGCGGTGGTTGCGGCATTCGTAGCGCGCCCAGCGTCCGGGCAGGGGAAGTGTTTCCACGCCCTCGACCCGCCCGATCCAGGTGGCGAGGTCGGTCCCTGGGAAATCGCAAGGCCGCAGCCCCGAACACCCGGAGCGCAAAGCCGCCAGCGTCGCGGCCCGGCCCACGCCCAAGGCGTTGACCAGGGCATAGGCGCGGATGGCGATAGAGGGCATGGGCGGGGAGACAGCCAATGCCGAAGCTTGGGCTTGGGTTTCTAATTCTAAAAACATAGGGAAATTATCGCGGAACGGGACGCGGTTGGGCCAGCCATGCGGCGAAGGCGATGGCGAGCAAGGCGCCCAAGGCCACCGTGGACCCAATGGAACGGAGGATATTGATGTCCGACAGCGCCAGCGTCCCGAACGCCAGCACCGAACTCAGGCCACAGACCCACAGGGATAACAGTGTGCGGCGGCGCTCTTCCGGGTCGGCGGCGTCGCGGTTGAAGAATAGTGCCTGATCCAGGCTCAGCCCCATCACCAGAAGCAAGGACACCAGATGATAAAGGGTCAGGCCATGGAACAGCACGGCCATGGCCAGTCCGGTACACAGCCCGGCCCCCAGCACCGGGGCCAGCACCCGCATAGCCAGGGGCAAGGAGCGCAAGCCCAGCCCCAGCAACAGGACGATGGCGGCGAGGCTTCCGGCCAGCAAGGCGATGGCCTCGCGCCGGTAGTCGCGGACCCTGCGGGTGGATTCCTCGCGCAGGTCGAGGTAATACACTCCGCGTTCCCGCCAAGGGGCGAGTTTGTTGGCGATGGCGGCATCGTCGGCGATGCCGCTCAAGGGGATCAAAGCCACCCAGCGGTCTTCGAGCGGCAGCAACAGGCTATCGACCTGGGCGGCGAACGGGGTATCGGCCAAATCGGCGCGGCTCAGCGGCGCTTGCTGGCGGGCGGCTTCGACTTCGTCCAGGAACGGCTGGAATACGTCCGGCTTGAACGGCAAGCCGCGCAAGGCTACGCGCAGGTTAGCGGCCAGTTCCGGCCCCGGCGGCAACGCCGCCAACCGCCCGGCCTGGGCGGCGCGGCTGGGCAAGAAGCGTGCGGCCAGTTCGTAGCCGCCCAAGGCGTGGTCGCGCTTCAAGGCTTCGAGATCGGCGGCGACGGCTTCCGACAGGCTCAGGGCGGCCTCGGCATCCGGCCCGGTCGCCAGCACCAGCTTGCGTAGGTCCGGCACGCCGAAATCGCGGCGCAAGGCTTCGTCCAGCACCTGCCGTTCCGCCGGGACCGGATTGAGGGCGGCGATATCATCGTTCCACAAAGGCGCACGGCCCAGCATGAACACCGCCGCCAGCAGCAACGTCAATCCAAGTGGCAACCAGCGCCAACGCGGAAACCCAGGCCACGGGAACCCCGCGCCCCGCTCCACCCAGGCGGGCAAACGCACCGTCCCTTTCCCCGCCAACACCGGCAAGACCCAGCGCGTCGCCAGCCCCGCCGCGAGCAGCCCGCCGCCCGCGAACACCGCGAGTTGGGCCAGCCCCGCGAAGCCCGAGAACAGCATCGCCGCGAAACCCGCGACATTGGTCAACAACCCCAACCGCAAGGTCGGCCAAATCCGGGCCATGGCGCGGGCGGGCGCTTCCCGTGGCGACAAATGGGTGAAGAAATGATTGGGATAATCCGCCGCCACCCCGACCAGGGTCGCCCCGAAGCCCAAGGTGATGCCGTGGACCTCGCCGAAGGCCCAGCGGGTCGCCGCCGCGCCCGACACCACCCCGGTCAGGAGCGGCACCAGCCCCAAGCCCAACACCCGCAACGAGCGGTACACCCCGAACAACAGCAACATGACCAAGCCGCTGTTCAAGACCGAAAGCACAGCGGCGTCGTGGGTGATGCGGCGGTTGGATTCCACCGAGAGCGGCCCCGGCCCGCCCAGCGCCAGCCGCATGGCGGGATCGGTGCGGAGGGTTTGGAAACGCTCCCGCACCCGTTCCAGCGCCTCGGCCTGGGCGGCGATATCGAAGCCGGAAGCCTGGGTCCGCGCCAACAGCAAAGCCCGCCGCCCATCCCGCGCGAACCAAACCCCATGCCGCGACACCGGCCCCTGCGGAACCAGCCAGCCCTTCAGCAAGCGCTGCCATACGCCGGTGGGATCGCGGGTCAGCCAGGCTTTTTGCAGCATCCCCGTGGGCGAGGCCAATTCGGCCAAGCGGGCTTGCAGCGCGGCGCGCAGGGCGGCGGCGGTGAATGGTTCCGGTCCTGGCTCCGGGTCCAGCACATAGCGGTAGCCGAACAAGCGCCGTTCCAGGGTGGCAAGACCCGCCCCGACCGCGCCATTATCCACCCGATCGAAGCGCGGATCGGACGCCAAGCTTTCCGCGAGTTGGCGGCTGGTGGCGGCCAGCGCGGCTTCGTCGGCATTTTCCAGGGCGATCATCAACACGCGGGACGCCGGTCCCTCGCGCATCTGCTGGACCAGCACCGCGCCCAGAAACCCGGCGTCGCGGGGCAGGAAGAAAGTCAGGTCGGTGGTGATGGCGGTGCGGAACAGCAACCACCAAGCGCACAGCGCCAGCCACAAGAGCCACAACAGCAGCGGCGCTTTGGCCCTCACGGAAGCGGCTCGAAGCGGAGGGAAGCGTGGTCGCCGCCCGCCTCCTCGATTTCCATGCGGAGCAGCCGGTCGTCTTCGCCTTCCAGGCGGACGCCGCGGACCACCGCCACCAATTCCGGGCGGATCGGGGCCAGGGCCAACAGCCAATGCTTGCGCGATCCGCCCAGGCTGGGACGCCAATAGCGCGACAACCCCGCCAGATCGCCCGCCAAAGGTGCGCGGAGGCTCTCGGCGAAGGCTTCCAGCGCCGGATAATCCGCCAGGGCCAGCTCGATCTTCTGGCCCTCGGCGGGCTTGTTCACGGTCACGCTGCCGCCGTCGATGATGTAATCCTCCGGCGCGGGCTGTTCCACATGCTTGGCGAGATAGGCGGGCCTGCGAAATTCGAGCGTACCTTCGAGGCGCAGGGGCGTCTTCAGCACGGCCAGGGTCTTGGTTTCCACGAAGCGGGCGCGCATGTGGGAGCGGGCGGCGAGGCGGGCGAACAAATCCGGCAGCGTCAGCGCGGGCGGCGACCCGGCGGCGTGGGCCACGCCCGCCAACAACAACACCAGCAAGACCAAACCGCCGCCCTTAATCCTCGATCCGCCAAAAATCATGGAAGTTGAACCAGTTATAAGGGGCCAAACGGCAGTAATGCTCCAAGCGCCCGGCGTAGCGCTGCATGATGTCGCGCACCGCCGTCTCGCGCTCCCCGCGTGGCAAACCGGGCGGCGCTTCGGTCAAGGTCTCGAAATAGACCTCGTAGCGGCCCCAGCCCCGGTGCAGGCAGACGAACAGCAGCAAGGGCGCTTGTAATATCTGCCCGAGCAAGACCGGCGCTTGCGGGAAATAGGCCGGTGCCCCCAGGAAATCGCATAGCACGCGCTTATCGCCATGGAGTGCGCGGTCGCCCAGCAAAGCCACCCATCCACCCCCGGCGATATGGCCATCCAACCCCAGCAGCGAGCTGGGATTGCCCATATCGACGATATCCTCGTGCAAGGCCGGATTGAGCCTGCGGTACAGCCCCGCGATCAAGGGGGTGCGCTCGCCATGCATCAGGGCTTTGATCTTGAATCCGCCCCGGACCCGGCCCACGGCCCGGATGATTTCGAAGCTGCCCAAATGCGCCCCCACCAGGATGCAGCCCCGCCCCGACCGCGCCCGGCGTTCCAGGAGTTCCAGGCCATGCACCCGGATATCCAAGCGCCGGTCCTGCCCGGCCAGCACATAGACCCGGTCCAACAGGGTGCAGGCGAAAGTGTGGTAATGCCGGAAGCGCTCGGCGAATCCGGGTTCCCGCCCCAGGATCCGCCGCAGATAGGCTTGGGAAGCCGCGCCGGTGCGGTTGGCGAACAGCAGGAAATAGGCGGTGATGGGATAGAGCAACAGCCAAGCCACCCCGCGCCCCAACCGCAGCGCGATCCAGGTGATGGCCCGGAGCCAGAACAAGCTACTGCGCTCGGGGATGTTCAGCCAAGCCTCGGTCATGGCGGGAACAGGGCCAGGAGGCCGGAGGCGATGGGCCGTCCCGCCGCCACGCAGGCGAAGCGCAGGCCGCCGTCGGCGCGGGGCTCGAACTCCACCCGGCAGGCTTCGCCCGGTGCCAGTATCCCGGTGAACTTGGCGCCGACGATGCCGGACACGCGGCGGGCCGGCTCGATCCGGGCCAGGAGCGCCAGCACCTCGTCCAGGACGACCACGCCGGGCACGATGGGCCGCCCTGGGAAATGCCCGGCCAAGGCGGGATGATGATGCGGGATGGTGAATTCCACGGGCGGGCTCAAGGACGCGGGACGGCGGTGTCGGCGCAGGGCGCGGACAGGTGTTCCCGCCCCAGCCAGCCATGCCTGAGCAAGGTGCGGATCACCTGGGGCAGGCCGACATGGCGGTAGGCGCGGTAACGACGGCGGCGGTAGCCATATTCGCCCAGGAAGAACAGCGCCATCAGCGCGTAATCCAGGGTGTTGCCGAACAACACCACGGTTCCGGTCGAGGCGAACACGGCCAGCGCCGTGGCATTCAGCGCCAACAGACAGAACAGCCCGGCCCAGGCGGCGGTCAGGCGGCGGGTATAAAGCACCAAGGCGTCCGCCATCGGCTCGCCATCGCGGGCGAGACGGGCGATGCGGGTAATCAAAGGTTCATATCCAGGCCGCAAGGTGGACAGGAACAGCCAGCCCACCATCAGGTTCACCGCCACCGGAAACGCCGCCACCGCATAACCAGGCCATAAGGCCAGCCCAGCCGAAGCCAGCCCCGCGCCCACGCCGACGGCCACCGCCCGCACCCAAGCCGCGCCCTCGACGCATAGCCCCAACAGCAAGCCCAAGGCCAGCACGCCATTGGGCAGGCCCAGCCAGACTGGCGGCAACAAGCCGGATTGCAGCAGCGCGAAAGACAGCAGCGGAAACCCCAGCGCCAAGGCGGTGAACACGGGCAGGCGGGCTTGGGCCATGGCGTTCAAGCCAGGGTGCGGCGGGCCGCCACGGTTGCGGCCAGCGCCCCCAGCGAGGAGAAGATGCGGGTGATATCGGGATCGTCCGATTTGATCTGGAACCCGTAGCGCTTGGAAACCACCACCGACAGTTCCAAAAGGTCGATGGAATCCAAGCCCAGGCCATCGCGGTACAAAGGCGCGGCGGGGTCGATGGACCCGGCCTCGGCGTCCAGGTTCAAGGCATCGACCATCAGCCGCGCCAGTTCGAGTTCCAACGGATTCAATATGGGCATCGGGAAATTCTCTACGGGAAGCGTGGGTATAGCAGAGTGTAGCCGCGTGGCTTGTGCGGTGCCTAGGCGAGGCGGACGACGCCCTCGATCTCGGCCAAAAGATCGCCCCGGCAAATATCCCCGGCCAGATAGAGGACGGGGCTGGCGGGATGCAGCGCATCGGCGAGAAAATCCCGCACCGCCGCGTAATCGCCGGGATGGCGGAGATAAACCTTCCAGGCGGCGGCCTCCCCCAAGCGGGCCGGACCATCGGCCCCCGCCCGTTCCAGGATGGCCGCAAGGTTCGCCAGCGTGGTCCGGCATTGCCCGAGGAGATCGCCCGGATGCACGGTCTCGTGCCCGACGATGCTGGCGGTGCCGGAAATAAACAGGGTCCGCCCGAACACCATCGCCCGCGAAAACGAAGGGCTGCGCGGCCCGTAGGCGGGCGGATAGCGGTAGGCGCTGAGTTGGCGCGGGTTCTCGATTTGGATCGCGCCGCCCTTCCCGGCCAGGAACACCACCCACAAATCCTCGCGCCCGGAGCCGATGGCGCTGGCGGCCGGCAAATCCTCGCCCAGGGCGAAACCCATCTCCGCGAACGCCTGATAGCGCCCGACGCAAAACCGCCGATAGCGCTCCAGCCCGAACTGCTCGCGGTTGATATCGGGCAGGTAGTTCCACATCCGCACCAGGGTCGGATACCCCAGCGCCCGCGCCAATTCGACGATGCGGCGGTATGCGCCCTGCGCGGCGGCCTCGGGCGCTTCGGCATCGACCCGGACCATCCCGAACAGCGCCCCGCCATTCAAGGCATAGCGGATACCCTCAGCCTCGCCATATTCCACCGGCCCCGGCGCGTACCAAGCTTCCAGGGCGGGACCGCCCAAGGGTTCCAGCGGGATGTCGGCCCTGGGCAGGACGGACGGTGCCATGCCGTCCGGCAAGCCCCCGTAACCGATCACGCCCAGCAGCGCCTCGCCCGCTCCGGCGGGCGGGAGCCGGTCGGCGGGCGCATAGGCGAGGCGGAGGCCGGACATCCAGGAAGCGGGCTGGGAAGAGGCGGCTATCGTGGAAGAAACACAACGCATAAGCGGGCGGGGAACTCAGCGTCCACCCTCGGCCAGGGCCGGACCCGGTGGCGTGGCCACCCCACGCCAGCGCATCCACAGGCTATTGATGCGGTAGACCCAACGGAAGGCGAACAAGGGCAGCATGAGCGGCGTATCGCGGAAGATATCCCCGGCCAGCAGCGAAATCACGCCTTCCCGCATACGGAAGGCATTGCGGGGATGCATGAACAAATCGCGGATCGCGGGCGTGGTGACGCGGTAGATGAACCAGGAGAAGGTCTTGAGGCCGCGCCGCACCGAGCGCTCGAACCGGGCCAGCCGCGCCGGGGCCGAAGCCGGGTCCTTGAGGAGCCCGTCCACCGCCTCGGCCCCCAGGAAGGCGCTGTTCAAGGCCAGATGCACCCCGCTGGAAAACACCGGATCGATGAAGGCGTAGGCATCGCCCACCAGGATGAAATTGCGGCCCGTCATGCGCCGGGATTGGTAGGAATAATTGCCGGTGGCGGTGACGCCGCCCACGGGGCTGGCATTTTGCAAGCGCGCCGCCACGCCGGGGCACCGGGCGATGGTGTCGCGGAAGAATTGTTCCACCGGCACGGCGCGGCTTTTCAGGTATTCGGGGCGGCAGACCGCGCCCACGCTCATGGTGCCGTCGCGCAGCGGGATCATCCAAAACCAGCCGTGATCGAACCAATAGATGCTGATATTGCCCTCGTCGCGGCCCGTCCAGCGCTCGGCCCCTTGGAAATGGCCATACAAGGCGGCGCTGCGGTGGCGGGGATTGGCTTCCTTCACGCCCAGGCGGTCGGCCAGCAAGGTGTCGCGGCCCGTCGCATCGACATAGAACCGCGCCGTCCAGCGTTGCCGTCCACCTTCGCCATCCACCGCGCCCACGGCGGCGATGGCGTCGTCGGCGTATTCGACGCCGTCCACCCGGCAGCCCTCGTGGACCTCGGCCCCCTGGGCCGCGCAATTCCCGAGCAGGAGCTGGTCGAACTCCGAGCGCCGCACCTCGTAGGCATAGGGATAGGATTTATCGATGGCGTCGCCGAACTGGAAAGCCACATGCTTGCCGTGATCCATCGAATGGAATTCGGCGGCGTATTTCCTCAGCCCGATCCGGTCGAGTTCCTCGCGCACGCCGAGTTGCTCGAAATAAGGCAGGCTCAGCGGCAACAGGCTCTCGCCGATATGGAAGCGCGGATGGCGGTCCTTTTCCAGCACGACCGTATGCCAGCCGCGCCGGGCCAGCAAGGTGCCGATGGCGGCACCGGCGGGACCGCCGCCGATGACGAGGACGTCGCAGGTGCGGGGGGTTGCGTTCTGCATCGGGGCAAACCTCTTGGAGTTCCGTGGTGCCCGCAGGATAGCGTTTTTCGCCGGGGCGGACCTGGATATAGTTGACAAAATCCATACCAAAGCGCGTAAACCCACCGCCTCAGCGGGCCGCTTTGAGCGCCGTGTATTCGCTGAAGATGCGGGCTTCCACATGGCGGTGTGGCCGCTCGAAGCCCGCGAGCGCCAGGGCTTCCAGGACGCGGGCCGGCTCCACCATCGAATCCAGGGTTTCCCAGTAATATTCCATCAGATAGCGGGCCTCGCGGCTGCCGGTGACGAGTTGGGTGAAGCGCGGCATGAAATCGCGGAAATACAGCCGGACCCAGGTTTGGGCGATGCGACCGTCCGGCTTGGTGATATCCATAATCAATAACCGGCCCCCCGGCTTCAATACGCGATAAAACTCGCCGAACGCGGTCGCCAGATTCTCCACATGGCGCAGGGCGAAACCCATGCTCAGGAAATCGAAGCCGCCCCCGGCCAGGGGCACCGCATCCGCCGTGCCGAGTATATGCTGGGCGGCGGGCAGCCGTCGGGCCGATTCCCGGAGCATCCCAGGGCTGGGTTCGACGCAGGCGATCCGGGCGGGATCGCCCACGATATGGGCGGCGGCGCGGGCGGTGAGGCCCGTCCCCGCGGCGATATCCACCACCGCCATCCCCGGTGCCAGCCCGGCACGGACCAGCGCCCGCCGCCGGTACCAATCCCCGGTGCCGAAAAACCCCCAGCCCGCCACCCGTTCATAATAGGGGGCGGACTGGTCGAACACCTGGCGCAGGAAGGCTTGCTTCTCCACGCTGGAGGCATAGTGGGGCGCGAGTACGGGATGCGGCGCGAATCTGTGGTCGGGGTTCATGGTTCCGGGATGCAGCGGGCTGGGGTCGATGGGCTGGAAGTAGTTTCGGCGATTCCGCCGGATCGCGGCATCCCACCGGATTGAATAGCGAGTTTCGGTTTATTATCCCCGCGGAATGGCGTCCCGGACCATATCCCCCATGCGCGGACCATCAAAGAACCCACCGCCCAGCCAGCCAACCCCCACCCCGTCCATGACCGACACCGATACCCCTAACCCCTGGCATCCCCCTCCCTTCATCGTCCTGTCCGTCCTGGCGCATCTCGGCGCGGTCGCGGCTTGGCTGTGGCGGCCCGACCTGTGGGCTTGGAGCCTGGGGATCGTCGCCGCCGACCAAGCCGTGCTGAGCGTGGCGGGCCTGTGGCCCAACAGCCGGCTGCTCGGCCCGAACTGGACCGCCCTGCCCCAAACCGCCGCCCTCCGCGGCGAAATCGCCATCACCCTGGACGACGGGCCCGACCCCGAAGTCACCCCCGCCGTGCTGGACCTGCTCGACCGCTATGGCGCGAAAGCGACTTTCTTCTGCATCGGCGAGCGGGCGCTACGCCACCCGGAACTGTGCCGGGAAATCGCCCGCCGCGGCCACGCGCTCGGCAACCACAGCCACCGCCACGCCCCTGGTTTCGCCGCCTCGGGCTTGGCCGGCTTCACCCAGGAACTGGCCTTGGCGCAAGCCGCCCTGACCCAGGCCACCGGCCTCCGCCCGCGGTTTTTCCGGGCCCCCTTCGGCCTGCGCAACCCCCTGCTCGATCCGGCCCTGGCCCGGTTCGGCCTGACCTTGGCGAGTTGGACCCGCCGGGGCTTCGACACCCGCGAACGCGATCCCGACCGGGTGGCCCGGCGGCTGCTGTGTGGGCTCAAAGCCGGGGATATCCTGCTGTTGCACGATGGCAACGCGGGCCGGACGGCGACCGGCGAACCCGTGGTCCTGGCGGCGCTGCCGCCCCTGCTGGACGCCATCGCCGCCGCCGGGCTGCGGCCCGTGACCTTGGAGGAGGCCCGCCGATGACAGCCCGCCCGCTATCCGAATTAGTGGCAACCGCCGCCGCCCGTTACCGCCCGGCAGGACGCTTCGCCTTACATTTCGCACGGGGCAAATTGGCGGGCGATCCCGTGTTCGCGGGCCTTTTGGCGCGGGGCTTGATCGCCGACGGCGCGGCTATCCTCGACCTGGGCTGCGGCCAAGGCTTGCTCGCGGCTTGGCTCCAGGCCGCCCAGGAATGCCATGGGACCGGCGCTTGGCCCAGCGCTTGGCCCCCCCCGCCGCGGATCCGCGCCTACCGGGGCATCGAACTCATGCCCGCCGACGCCCAACGCGCCCGCACCGCCCTGGGCGCGGACGCGGACATCGTCACCGGCGATATCCGCGATGCCGATCTCGGCACGCCCGATACCGTGGTCATCCTCGATGTGCTGCATTTCATCGGCCACGCGGATCAAGCCGCCTTGCTGGCCCGCATCCACGCGGCCCTACCCCCTGGCGGAACGCTGCTACTCAGGATCGGGGACGCCGCGGGCGGCGCGGGGTTTGGGTTCAGTCTTTGGGTGGACCGCTGGGTTGCCTTCGTCCGGGGGCATGGACTGGCCCGGCTGCATTGCCGGACCTTGCGCGATTGGGTGGCGTTGCTGGAAAGGCTGGGTTTCGCGGTGGAAGCCCTACCGATGGCCCAGGGCACGCCCTTCGCCAATCAACTGCTCATCGCCCGGAAACCAGCCGCCGCCACAACAGGACCGGCAGGCGGAGCATGAAGCCGAACACCAGGCGGATATGCATCCAGGTCAGCAGGCGGTTATCCCGCCAATAGTCGAAATGGGAAACGCCGCCCTCTTCCCGGCTCCAATATTTCACCGGCGCGGGCAGGTTGACCGCCTCGACCCCCAGCCAGCGCAGGCGCACCGCCGCTTCCGGGTCGAAATCGAACCCCCGCATCCAGCGCCGCCCCGCCATCACCCGGCGTAGCGGCGCGATGGGATAGACCCGGAAGCCGAACAGCGAATCGCCGATGCCGCTCCACAGGGTTTCGAGGTTGGCCCACCAGTTCGAGATTTTCCGGCCCTTGACCCGCAAGGCCGGGGCGCTGGCATCGAACACTGGCATACCGAGGATCATGGCGTCCGGCTCCCGCAGCGAAGCCGCCATGAACTCCGGAATCGAGGCGGCGGGATGCTGGCCGTCCGAATCCATGGTCAGGGCGTGGCTAAACCCCGCCCGTGCCGCCAATTCGATCCCATGCAATACCGCCGCGCCCTTGCCGCGGTTTTCCGGCAGGACGATCACCACCAAGCCCGGATCGTGGGCCGCCAGCGCCGCGAGGCTTGCCGCCGTGCCATCGGTGCTGCCATCGACCACCACCCAGACCGGACTCCAATACCGCCGCGCCTCCATCACGGTCGCGTGGACCTTGGGACCGGGGTTGTAGCTGGGGATCAAAACCAGATGGGTCTCAAAGGGTGGGTTCATCGGCGGTTTCCTGGCGGGTCCGTGGATATTGCGGCGCGGCGGGCCGGTGGGACGGCCTGGGGTCCGCGCCGAGTTCGGCGGCGAAATAGGTTTCGAGTTCGCGGGTGAAGGCGCGGATATCCTCGGGCGGATCGAAGCGCCGCCCCAGCCGCACGCGGTAGCCGAGCGGCAAATCCGGACGGCGGAACAAGGGCCAATGTTTGCCCAGGAAGGGCGAACCGGCCTCGATGAACACCGTCTGCACCGGTACCCGCGCATGGTGGGCGATCAGGCCGGTGCTGCCCTTGAAGGCGTTGACCGGCAGACGGGTGGTGCGGGTGCCCTCGGGAAACAGCAGGAGGTGGCTGCCACCGTCCAAGGCCCGCACCGCCCGCTTGATCATCGCGTGGCCCATGTCGTTGCGGATATAGCAGGCCAGCCGCGCCCCGGCCCCGAACAGCAGGTGGTCCATCAAGCTGGCCTTGAGGATGCAGGCCACATCCGGCAGGCGGGACAAAATCATCACGGCGTCGAGGAGGCCGGGATGGTTGGGCGCGATAATCAAGGCCGGTCCGCCACGCAGGGCATCCAAGGCCGCGAGATCGAAACGGCACGCGCCGATCCAGCCCAGCACGGCGAGATAGAGCCGGAAACCGGCCATGATGACCCAACGCCCGAGTTGCCGGCCCCGGCGTTCCGGCAAGAGGCGGCACAGCGTCGCCGCCAGCAGCGACCAGGCGATGCACAAACAAGCCAGGAACGCCAACCCGAAGCACAGCGCGGCGTATTCGTAGAGGGTTTTGAGCTTCCGCATGGGGTGGGCCGTGGAGGGTTCTTCCTGAAAATCCACGCGATGGCGCGTGGGGGCCGACCCCGATTGTACGTGGGAATCGTGGCAATAAAAAAACCCGCCGGACCATCGCGGTCCCGGCGGGTTTCTTCGTGCTGGTTGGGATCGCGTCAGCCGCGGCCTTTCCGGTATTTCTCCAAGGTCCGCAACTGCGCCATGGCATCGACCAACTGGGCCTGGGCCTTGGCGTAATCGAGCTTGCCGGATTTATCGGCCAGCATATCCTCGGCCTGGCGCTTGGCTTCCAACGCCGCCATCTCGTCGATGTCGCGGGCGCGGATGGCGGAATCGGCCAGGATCGTCACGACGTGCGGCTGGACCTCGATCATCCCGCCGGAGATATAGAACGGATGGACCTCGTCGGCGCTGACTTTCACGCGAACCTCGCCCGGCTTCAACCGGCTGAGGAAGGGCGCGTGGCGGGCGGCGATACCCACCTCGCCCATTTCGGCCGGAGCCACCACCAGTTCCGCCTGGCCCGAATAAATCGCGGCTTCCGCGCTCACGATGTCCACATGGATCGTCATCGCCATGATGTCTTACCCCTATCAGGCGGCTAGGCGCTTGGCTTTTTCCAAGGCTTCGTCGATGCTGCCGACCATGTAGAACGCCTGTTCCGGCACATCGTCGAATTCGCCTTCGACGATGCCCTTGAAGCCGGCGATGGTGTCCTTTAGCGACACGTACTTGCCGGGCGAGCCGGTGAAGACTTCGGCCACGAAGAACGGCTGCGACAGGAAGCGCTGGATTTTACGGGCGCGGGACACGGTGAGCTTGTCTTCCTCGGACAGTTCGTCCATGCCCAGGATGGCGATGATGTCGCGCAGTTCCTTATAACGCTGCAAGGTGGACTGCACCCGGCGGGCGGTTTGGTAATGTTCCTGGCCCACGACCAGCGGATCGAGCTGGCGGCTGGTGGAATCCAGCGGGTCCACGGCGGGATAGATACCCAGTTCGGCGATCTGGCGCGACAACACCACGGTGGCGTCCAAGTGGGCGAAGGTGGTCGCCGGGGACGGGTCGGTCAAGTCGTCGGCGGGGACGTAGACGGCCTGGATGGAGGTGATGGAACCGATCTTGGTGGAGGTGATGCGCTCTTGCAGCACGCCCATTTCCTCGGCCAGGGTCGGCTGATAACCCACGGCGGAAGGCATACGGCCCAACAACGCCGACACTTCGGTGCCGGCCAGGGTGTAGCGGTAGATGTTGTCGATGAACAGCAGCACGTCGCGGCCTTCGTCGCGGAAGTATTCCGCCATGGTCAGGCCGGTCAGCGCCACGCGCAGACGGTTGCCCGGCGGCTCGTTCATCTGGCCGTAGACCAGCGACACCTTGTCGAGCACGCCGCCTTCACTCATTTCGTGGTAGAAGTCGTTGCCTTCGCGGGTACGTTCGCCGACACCGGCAAACACGGAGAAACCGCTATGCTCGATGGCGATGTTGCGGATCAATTCCATCATGTTGACGGTCTTGCCCACGCCCGCGCCCCCGAACAGGCCGACCTTGCCGCCCTTGGCGAAGGGGCAGACCAAGTCGATCACCTTGATGCCGGTTTCCAACAGTTCGTTGGCGGCGGCTTGTTCCTCGAAGCTCGGCGCTTTGCGGTGGATACCCCAACGGACCTCTTCACCGATGGGGCCTTTCTCGTCGATGGGGTTGCCCAGCACATCCATGATGCGGCCCAGGGTTTTCTGGCCGACCGGCACGGAAATCGCGGCCCCGGTGTCGGCGACCGCGAGGCCGCGCTTCAAACCGTCGGTGGTGCCCATGGCGATGGTCCTGACCACGCCGTCGCCCAGTTGTTGCTGGACTTCCAACACGGTGTTGCTGCCCAGGACGGTCAGCGCGTTGTATACCTTCGGCAGCAGCTCGCGCGGAAATTCCACGTCCACGACGGCGCCGATAATCTGAACGATTTTGCCCGAACTCATTGTTGTCCTCTTAAAATCTTTTGGGGTGATTCTTCATCGGCCCGTTTAGACGGCGGCCGCGCCGCCGACGATTTCCGCGATTTCCTGGGTGATGGCCGCTTGCCGCGCCTTGTTGTAGATCAGTTGCAACTCTTTGATGAGCTTGCCGGCGTTGTCGGAGGCGCTCTTCATCGCCACCATGCGGGCGGCTTGTTCGCAAGCGTTGTTCTCGACCAGCCCCTGGAACACGATGGATTCGACGTACCGGACCAGAAGCTGGTCCAGCACTTCCTTGGCGTCGGGCTCGTACAGGTAATCCCATTGGCCCTTGTTCGGCTCCCCGCCGAGTTCGCCCGCGTTGATCGGGAGCAATTGGACCAGGTTGGGCTTCTGGGTCATGGTGTTCACGAACTCGTTGTGGAGCACGTACAACTGGTCGATCTTGCCCTCGTTGTACTCGTCCAGCATGACCTTGATGACGCCGATGATGTGCTCCAGGTGGGGCCGGTCGCCCAGTTTGGTGGCCTGGGCGACGATGTCGGCACCGACCGAATTGAAGAACACCGAACCCTTCTGGCCAATGGTGCAGAGCTTGACGCCGGTGCCGTCCTCGCTCCAACCGCGCAGCTTGCGCAGGGCCAGACGGAACAGGTTGGCGTTCAAACCGCCGCACAAACCACGGTCGGAGGAGATCAGGATCACGCCCACCTTCTTCACATCGCGCTCGATCATGAACGGATGTTTGTATTCCGGGTTGGCGGTCGCCAGATGCTGGATGATCTGGGCGATCTTCCGGGAATACGGGCGGGTGGCCTGCATCCGGTCCTGGGTCTTGCGCATCTTGCTGGCGGCGACCATTTCCATGGCGCGGGTGATCTTCTGAGTATTCTTGATACTCGCGATCTTCAGGCGGATTTCTTTGCCGACGGCCATCGCTTTAACCTTACCAGGTGTGGGTTGCTTTGAACTGGGTCAGCGCCGAACGCAGCCCCGCCTGGATCGCGTCGTTGTAGTCGCCGGTCGCGTTGATCTGGTCCATGAGGGCCGCCTGGGCGGACTTCATGTAGCCTTGCAGGGCTTCTTCGAAATCACGGATTTTGTTGACCGGCACATCGTCGACGAAACCTTCGTTGGCCGCGAACAACGACACCGCGATCTGGGCGACGCTGTAGGGGGCGTACTGGCTTTGCTTCATCAGTTCGGTCACGCGCTGGCCGCGTTCGATCTGCTTGCGGGTGGCTTCGTCGAGATCGGAAGCGAACTGGGCGAAGGCCGCCAACTCGCGGAACTGCGCCAAGTCGAGACGGATACCACCGCCGAGCTTCTTGATGATCTTGGTTTGGGCCGCGCCACCGACGCGGGACACCGAGAGACCCGCGTTCACGGCGGGGCGGACGCCCGCGTTGAACAGGTTGGTTTCCAGGTAGATCTGCCCGTCGGTGATGGAGATCACGTTGGTCGGCACGAAGGCGGACACGTCGCCGGCCTGGGTTTCGATGATCGGCAGGGCGGTGAGCGAGCCGGTCTGGCCGGTCACGGCACCATTGGTGAGCTTGGTGACTTCTTCGGCGTTGATGCGGGAAGCGCGTTCCAGCAAACGGGAGTGCAGATAGAACACGTCGCCCGGATAAGCTTCGCGGCCCGGCGGACGGCGCAGCAGCAGGGAAATCTGACGGTAGGCCCAAGCTTGCTTGGTCAAGTCGTCATAGATGATGAGCGCGTCTTCGCCGCGGTCGCGGAAGAACTCGCCCATGGAGCAGCCGGAGTACGGCGCGATGAATTGCAGCGCGGCGGATTCGGAAGCGGAGGCGGCGACGATGATGGTGTGTTCCATCGCGCCATGTTCTTCCAGCTTGCGCACCACGTTGGCGATGGACGACTGCTTCTGGCCGATGGCGACGTAGATGCACTTAACGCCGGTGCCCTTCTGATTGATGATGGCATCGATGGCGATGGCGGTCTTGCCGGTCTGGCGGTCGCCGATGATCAACTCACGCTGACCCCGGCCCACCGGGATCATGGAGTCAATGGACTTCAAGCCGGTTTGCAGCGGTTGGCTGACCGATTGACGGGCGATCACGCCGGGGGCGATTTTTTCGATGGGGGAGCGTTCTTCGAAGTAGATCGGGCCTTTGCCGTCGATGGGATTACCCAGGGCATCGACCACACGGCCCAGCAGGCCGCGACCCACGGGCACGTCCAAAATGCGGCCCGTACAACGCACGGTGTCGCCTTCGGCCAGATGCTCATACGGTCCCAAGACCACGGCACCGACCGAGTCGCGTTCCAGGTTCAACGCCATACCATAGCTATTGCCGGGGAATTCGACCATTTCCCCCTGCATCACATCGGTCAGGCCATGGACGCGCACGATGCCGTCGGTGACGCTGACGATGGTGCCTTCGGTGCGCGACTCTACGCCCAGATCGAAATTCTGGATGCGCGCCTTGATGAGTTCACTGATTTCTGATGGATTCAGCTGCATGATTCTTTATCTCGCTCTAGTTCCAGAGGCTCTTAGTCAAGCGCTCGATCTGGCCGCGCACGGAAGCGTCGATCACGCGGTCCCCGGCGCGGATGTAGACGCCACCGATCAAGGAGGCATCGACCGTGACCCGCAAATGGGCTTTCTTTTTCAGGAAGCCCTCGACCGCGGCGACCACTTTGGATTGTTCGGACTCCTCCAAGGGATACGCCGACGCGACATCGACCTCGACATAACCCTCGTCTTCCGCCTTGTACTCCCGGAACTGCTCGGCGATATGCTTGGCGAGCCCGAGACGCCGGTTCTGGATCAGCAACCGGACGAAGTTCCCGGTTTCGCCTTCCAGCCGGCCTTGGCACAGGTCGAGGAACGCGCGGGTGAAAGCCTCGCGCTGGGTTTTCGGATTCGAGGCGGCTGCCAGGATGCGCGGGTCATCCATCACGGCGGCGACGAAGGCCAAGGCATCCGCCCATTGCGCGGCGGTTCCGGTTTCCTTGGCCCGCTGGTAAGCGGCGACGGCGTAAGGCCGGGCCAATGTCGTTAGTTCGGCCATTATGCTTGACCCAATTCCTTAGCCAAGTTGTCGATGATGTCCCTGTGCTTGTCCTGGTCGACTTCCTTTTGCAGGATTTGCCCGGCGGCGGCGATGGCCAGTTCGGCGACCTGCAAGCGCAAGCCTTCCTTCGCCTTCTGGATTTCGCGTTCGACCTCGGCCTGGGCGGCGGTTTTGATCCGGTCGCCTTCGACCTTGGCCTGTTGCTTGGATTCGTCGACCAGTTCGTTAGCCCGCTTCTGGGCCAGACTCACGAGATCGGCGGCTTGATCCTTGGCTTCACGCAGCAAAGTGGTCGCACGCTTTTCGGCCAGTTCCATCTCGTGCTTGCCTTTGTCCGCGGCGGCGAGGCCATCGGCGATCTTCTTCTTGCGCTCTTCCAGGGCTTGCATCAAGGGTGGCCACACGTACTTCATGGTGAACCACACCAGAAGCGCGAACGTGATCATCTGGCCGATCAGAGTGGCGTTAATACTCACAGCGCTTGTCCTCTTGAATTAATCCGTAGTGGCGGCTTCCGGTTTGGAAGCGCATTAACCCTTGAGGGCCGACAGGAACGGGTTGGCGAAGGTGAAGAACAAGGCCAAACCCACGCCGATCATGGTCACGGCGTCCAACAGACCTGCGACGATGAACATTTTCACTTGCAGCATCGGCACCATTTCCGGCTGGCGGGCCGCGCCTTCCAGGAACTTGCCACCCAGGAGGCCGAAGCCGATGGCGGTGCCGAGGGCACCCATGCCGAGGATGATACCGACGGCGATGGCGGTCAGACCTTGAACGCTAGCGATAGATGCGATTTCCATTTTTCTCCTCCAGAACGAGAGTGTGGGTTAGGTTGGGTAATCAGGGATTAGTGGTCTTCGTGGGCCAAGCTCAGATATACGATGGTCAAGACCATGAATATGAAAGCTTGCAGGGTGATAATCAGGATATGGAATACCGCCCAGGGGAAACTCAGCAAGGGCTGGATAAACCAAGGCAGCAAGGCGATGAGGATGAAGATCAACTCGCCCGCATACATATTGCCGAAAAGTCGCAAGGCGAGAGAAACCGGACGGGCGATTTCTTCCACGACTTTGAGCAAAAGGTTGAAAGGGATCATCCAAGGCCCGAACGGGGTCAGGGCTAATTCCTTGGCGAAACCTATCGGACCCTTGACCTTGACGCTATAGAACAGGATCAAGAAGAACACCGAGATGGACATACCGAAAGTCGCGTTCAAATCGGTGCTGGGCACGACACGCATATATTCGAGACCCATCGCCGAGCCGATCAGCGGCAGCAAATCGACGGGGATCAAGTCCATAAAATTCATGAGCCAAATCCACACGAAAATCGTGAGGGACAGCGGGGCGATCACTTTGCTATGGCCGTGGAAGGCGTCCTTGACCTGGCCGTCCACGAACTCGACCAGCATTTCCGCGAAATTCTGCAAGGGACCGGGAACGCCGGTGGTCGCTTCCACGGCGGCCTTGCGGAACAAAATCAAGAAGAAGGCGCCCAGCGCGGCGGAGAAGAAGAGCGTATCCCAATGGAAGGTCCAGAACCCTTCGCCGGAAGACAGGGGGGTCAAGTGGTGGACGATGTAGCCGGTGGCTCCGCCAGAACCGTGTGCCTCGGTTGCCATAGTATTCTCTCTATAATCCTTAACCACGCGCCAAAAGCGCAAACCAAAATACCGCTAATACCGCTCCGAAGCCGGTGAATAACGGGGCAAACATAATATCAGGCAATTGGAAGATGAAAACAAACAGTACGGCGGTTGTAATTAATTTTATGGTTTCGCCGTAATAGAACCGTTTTACGATGTCCTTGGCCGTCCGGGTGGAATCGGGTGATCCGAATTTGACGGCGAAGTAAGCGTTCGGCAAGAAAGCGGTCATACCGCCCAAAAACGCCGATCTGGCGGGGATCCAACCCCACAAGGCCCAGACCGCAAGGGTAATCAGGGCGACCGCTAATAACTGCATTCGGAGTATCCATCCCACAACAGGGAAGAGGGAATTCGGACCCATTCAGCTTACCCGATGCAAATTCCGACGTATGCTATCAACCGCACTTGTAAAGATCAATGCGCGAGGTATTCAACGGAGTCTTTCCAGAACGCCTTCCAGTTGGTCGAGGCTATCGTATTGGATGATGAGCCGACCGGCCCCTTGTTTGCCATGGCGGATCGAAACCGGGGCACCGATGTTCATGGCGATGTTCTCTTCCAATTGGCGGATATCGGGGTCTTTGGGGACGGGCGGCTTGGGAGCGGGCTTGATGCCCGCTTTGGCTTGCTGCACCAAGGCTTCGGTGGCGCGGACGCTGAGTTGCTTGGCCGCGACCTGCTGGGCTATATCCGCTTGTAGCGCCGTATCCAGGCCGAGCAAGGCGCGGGCATGGCCCATTTCCAGGGAACCGGCCAGCAATAGCTGTTTGGCTTCGGGATGCAGTTCGTTCAGGCGCAGCAAATTGGTCACGGCGGCCCGCGACTTGCCCACGGCGTCGGCAAGTTGCTGATGGGTCATGCCGTATTCGTCAAGCAGGCGCTTGAGCGCCTCGGCCTCCTCCAAGGGGTTCAGGTCTTGGCGCTGGATGTTCTCGATCAAGGCGATGGCCATCGCCGCCTGGTCGGTCACGTCGCGCACCACCACCGGCACTTCCCGCAACCCGGCCAATTGCGCGGCCCGCCAGCGGCGTTCGCCGGCGATGATCTCGTAACGGCCCTCGCCCACGGTACGGGCCACCACCGGCTGCACCATGCCCTGGGCGCTGATGGAGTCGGCCAATTCCTGGAGTTTGGCCGGGTCGATGTCCTTGCGGGGCTGGAACCGGCTGGGCTGTAACCGCTCCACCGCCACCGTCTTCATTTTTTCCAGGGCCACCGCTTCCAATTGGGCACCGCCCCCGCCTAGCAAGGCGTCCAGTCCCCGGCCTAATCCTCGTTTTTTCACACTCATAGTGTTTGGCGCTTGATGAATCCGCGGTCGCAGCGAACCGCCGTATAACATGGAATGCCACAACAACCGGTTGGGCTAGCAATGGCCCGACCCATTCACATGGCTGATGGGCTGAAGAACCGACGGATTTTCAACCACCCAAGCCCATAGCCCGCTACCGAACCATTTTTTTGACGAATCGCTCAAAGGCTTTGATATTCACCAAAACATTCCGCTTATTGTACAACTTGCCCTGATGCTTCCAACCTGCGTAATCCGGTTTGGGAAACTCTTTATCCTCGGCAATGAACGCACCGTACTCGAAACCCAAGGCATTGCTCAAAACCCAATAAGCGCGGGTAGCGCAAAGCGGTGGCAGGATCTCCCCGACCCGGGTATTCTTGGGACCGCAGAATAGGATGTTGGTCAACCCCGCGCCATGAACCCCGATCACGGCGTTGGCGTTCTTGAATATGGCCACCTGCTCAGCGAACCTGAAATCCTCCAAAAACACCGTTTTGAAATCGTATTTTTCGAGAACCTTGTCCACTTCGTCTTGATTGAGGATTTTCCTGGTAAACGCCTTGTTCCTGGAAATAAAAATCCTTTGCCCAACCTCAACCGGAACGGGTTGGGAAGGTTCCACACCCCCCTCCGTCTCGACAAAGGATTTCCGCAGGAAATCGATAGCCCAGGGCGCCCCTACATGAGCGGGGTGCCTCAGGCCACTGTTCTTGAATTTGAACGAATTACTGGAAACATATAATTCTGGAATCCTTATCGATATTTTCCTAACACCTCTCTTGGCCATATCCAAGAATGGGCTAAAAGCCTTCTTGCCCAACTTCGCAAACACGTCCTCCACGTACTGGTTACGGGAAAAGCAAAGATAAATGTCCGGGTTTACCGAATCAAACAAAGGTATGCGGGTAATTTTGTCCAACAAGAAATGACAAACATTGAAGATATTGAACTTATCATCTATGAGCGCCAAGCGTCCGGCATTGAAATCCTGGATTTCACCGAGGATGAAAGGCTCGGTGCCATGGCTGAATTTGAGGTTTTTATCCTGATCGAAGATATAAAACTTTATATTACTTCTATTCGTGCAGTCCGCAGATAAAATAGCCGATGGAATAAAGTACAATTCAACGCTAGGCACATCCCCGGTTTTGGTAGAAAAAATATAGTGTTCGCCTCCCGACACCGGCGCGGACAAATTGAATGTCCGAGGGGGAACCACTAGGATAGAGCTATCTGCCGTCATAAGAATATTTTCCACCTGTAAAATCAATTATGAAATCCATGACCAAAACCTGTCTGACTTAATATCAAAATACCCAGCACAGCAAACCATATTCCTTACTGTTGGCTTTCATGTCCGTCTAGATAGTCATTCTCGATATACTGATTGCCACTGTCGCTGCTTCTGGCTCTGGAACCCATATCTTCACGCAAGATATACCATAGCAAGCCAACTCCAACCACAGGGAAAAACCAAATAAAACATATCGAAGCTTTTTTTGTAAAGGCTCAAATAATTCACTACGGGCCGTAGCTATTGCGACCGTTATATTTGCGACGACCAGCAGTAGCGCCAAAAGAGCGATTACAGCACTGATAATCATATCATCCACCCCGGAAAATCCAGCCAGGATAACTTCAGAGCCAGTTTTGCCTGCCCAATCGCGGGCTAAACAGAGGGTGATCCAGTACCCATCCAAATCAAGCCGCGCTCTTAGCCCCCTTCCCCGCTTTGGCCTTTCCTTGGTTACGCCGCGCAATTTCCCCGGCCAAGGCCAGATAGGCAAGCGCCCCCTTGGAAGCCTTGTCGTACTTCATCACCGGCAAACCATGGCTGGGCGCTTCGGCCAACCGGATATTGCGCGGAATCACGGTGCGGAACACCTGCTCGCCGAAATGCTTCAATAATTGCTCGGATACTTCCCCGGCCAAGCGGCTGCGGGTATCGTGCATGGTCCTCAGCAAACCCTCGATTTGCAAATGCGGATTCACGGTTTCGCGGACATTCCGCAAAGTATCCATCAGGTCAGACAAGCCTTCCAGCGCGTAGTATTCGCACTGCACCGGAATCAACACGCTATCCGCCGCCACCAGGGCGTTCAAGGTCAGGATATTCAGCGAAGGCGGGCAATCGATAACGACGAAGTGATACTCGGCGCGGGTGATCGCCAAGGCATCGGTGAGGGCGCATTCGCGGCGGTCGCGTTGCATCAATTCCACCTGGGCGGCGGTCAGGTCGGAATTGCCGGGCAGCACGTCCAGGCCGACCTCCTTGATCGAGAGTATGGCATCGCGGGCATGGACCTGGCCCGACAGCACCTCGTAGGCCGAAGGCGACACGGTCTTCTTGTTCACGCCGCAACCCATGGTCGCGTTCCCCTGCGGGTCCAGATCGACCAGCAGCACTTTGTGCCGGGTCGCCGCCAGCGAGGCCGCGAGATTGACGCTGGTGGTGGTCTTGCCCACACCGCCCTTTTGGTTGGCTACCGCGATGATTTTTCCCATTAGCTACCCGCCATGATTTCGACCAAATGCCGCTCCACGTCCAGACCCGGAATCGCCAGCTTATGGACGCGGACGCCGCGGCCCTTGAGGGTTTCGATTTCTTGCTGGGGCCAGACGCCCTTTTGCGCCAGAATCCGGCCTCCGGGGGCCAACAGCCGCGCCGTGGCCGCCACGATCTCCGCCAAACTGGCGAAGGCGCGGGCCAGCACGGTGTCGAACCCCCGTTCGGGGCGGTATTGTTCCACCCGCGCCGTGATGACGTCCACGTTTTTCAGCCCGAGTTCGATGACGGCCTGTTGTACGAAACGGGTTTTTTTGGCGTTGCTATCGAGCAGGGCGAAGGCTTTATCCGGGCACAGGATCGCCAGGGGAATGCCGGGCAAACCCGCGCCGGTACCCACGTCGAGGACGCTTGCGCCATGGAGATAAGGCGCGGCGGTCAGGCTGTCCAGCAAATGCAGGTCCACCGCCGTATTGAGGTCGCGGATGGCGGTGAGGTTGTAGGTGCGGTTCCATTTCCGCATCAGATCGAGGAAAGCCAGCATCCTGGCCCGTTGCTCCGGGGTGTGGGGCAGGGCGAGGGTTTCCATGCCCGCGGCGAGGCGGCGGTCGAGGGTTTCCATGCTCAGGCGCTCAGCTTCTTGATATGCACCAACAGCAAGGAAATCGCCGCCGGGGTCACCCCAGGAATCCGCGCCGCCTGCCCCACGGTTTCCGGGCGCTGCTGTTTGAGTTTGTCGCGTACCTCGGCGGAGAGGCCAACCACGTTGGCGTAATCGAACTGATCGGGCAAGCGCCAATGTTCATAGCGGCGGGCGCGGTCGATTTCGGCCTGCTGGCGGTCGATGTAGCCCTGATATTTGGCCTGGATTTCCACTTGCTCCAAGGCCTGTGGATCGTCCACCGCCGCCAGGACCGGGCAGATATCGCGCAGATGTTCGGCGCGGACTTCCGGGCGGCGCAGCAATTCGAGCAAGCGGGCTTCGCGGGTCAAGGGACTGGTCAGGATCGGTTCCAGGCTCAAAGCCTCGGGCGAATTAGGGCGGATTTCCCGTTCGGCCAGCTCGGTTTGCACCCTGGCAATCGCTGCTTGCTTGGCCTCGAACCGCCGCCAATGTTCGTCCTCCACCACGCCCAGTTCGCGGCCCTTGGGGGTCAGGCGCAAATCGGCGTTGTCCTCGCGCAGCAGCAACCGGTATTCGGCCCGGCTGGTGAACATGCGGTAAGGCTCGGCGGTGCCGCGGGTGATGAGGTCGTCGATCATCACGCCCATGTAAGCTTCGTCGCGGCTGGGGGACCAGGCTTCCCGATCCTGGGCTTTGAGCGCCGCGTTCAGCCCGGCGATCAAGCCTTGGGCGGCGGCTTCCTCATAGCCGGTGGTGCCGTTGATCTGGCCCGCGAAGAACAGACCGTCCATGGGCTTGGTTTCCAGCGAGGCTTTCAGATCGCGGGGATCGAAGAAATCGTATTCGATGGCATAGCCGGGCCGGGTGATATGGGCGTTCTCGAAACCCCGGATCGAGCGCACCAGCGCATATTGCACATCGAAAGGTAAGCTGGTGGAAATGCCGTTCGGGTAGATTTCATGGGTATCCAAGCCTTCCGGCTCGACGAAAATCTGGTGCGAATCCTTGTCGGCGAAACGCACGATCTTGTCCTCGATGGACGGGCAATAGCGCGGCCCCACGCCTTCGATCACGCCGGTGTACATGGGCGAGCGGTCAAGGCCACCCCGGATGATGTCGTGGGTGCGGCCATTGGTGCGGGTGATGTAGCAAGACACCTGCCGGGGATGCTGTTCCGGCGAACCCAGGAAGGAAAACACCGGCACCGGCACATCGCCCGGCTGTGCCTCCATCACCGAATAATCGAGGGTCCGGCCATCGATGCGCGGCGGCGTGCCGGTCTTGAGCCGCGCCACCCGGAATGGCAATTCGCGGAGGCGCAGCGCCAAGGCGTTCGAGGCCGGATCGCCCGCCCGGCCCCCTTCGTAATTTTCGAGGCCGACATGGATGCGCCCGGCCAGGAACGTCCCCACCGTCAGCACCACGCACCGCGCCCGGAACTTCAAGCCCATCTGGGTCACGACGCCCGCGGCCTTGCCATCCTCGACGATGAGGTCGGCCACTTGCTGCTGGAACAGGGCGAGATTGGGCTGGGTTTCCAGCTTGCGGCGCACCACGGCCTTGTACAAGGCGCGGTCGGCCTGGGCGCGGGTGGCGCGGACCGCCGGGCCTTTGCTGGCGTTCAACACCCGGAAATGGATGCCGGCCCGGTCCGCCGCCTGGGCCATGAAGCCGCCGAGGGCGTCGATTTCCTTCACCAGATGGCCCTTGCCGATGCCGCCGATGGCGGGATTGCAACTCATCTGGCCCAGGGTTTCGATGCTCTGGGTCAGGAGCAGGGTTTTCGCGCCGGCGCGGGCCGAGGCCAGGGCCGCTTCGGTCCCGGCGTGACCGCCGCCGACCACGATGACATCGAAGGTTTCGGAGAAGAACATGGTGGGAAAGCGCGTGGCGCTGGGTGGTGCTGGATGGAAGCCACCTAGCTTACACCATTGCAAGCGGAATCGGCGTTCCAGCCCCGCTGTCGGATATCAGTGGGAAGACCCCGCCGCTTCCAGGCGCATGGCCGCGATCTCTTCCAAGGGAACCCCGGTACGCTCGGCCAGCAGCGCATCGTCGGAACGGAGCAGTGCCCTGGTGGTACATACCGCCAAAAATTCCTCGCCATCGAATCATGATATCGAAATCGCCCGGCGGGTCGCGGCCTGATTCCCATCAAGCCCCACTCACACTCAACCAAGCCTTGATCTCCCTCTCCTCCGGCGGATTCAAACGCACATCCAGGAGATAAATGCGCCGATCCACCAGCCCCGCCTGGTTCACCAGATAACCGCGGATGGCCTCGGCACGGGCCTGGGCCAACAGCCGCAATTCCAGTTCGCTGACATTCCATTGTTCCAACACCCGCCGCTTGGCCGCGTTGAAGGTCGCGCCTTCCAAGCTGGGCTCCTTGCCGCTGGGCGGTGCCACCACGGCGGGCACGGGCGCTTGCCGTTGCCGGTAATAGCGGCTGAACAAGCGCCGGTAATCCTCGTCCGACAAGTCCAATCCATCGGCCTGCGCCACCCGCTGGCCCAAGGCCCGCAATTCCGCCGCCCGGTCGCTGCGTAATTGCTTCAACAGCGCGGCCTCGGCCAGGGCCATGCGGTCCTGCACCGGATCGGCGCTGCCCTTGATGTTGAGCTTGAGCGCGGGCCGTTCCTTGAGCGCCGCCGCGACCTTGTCGAGTTCGCCCTTTTCATCCGCCGACAACTCGGCATCCCCGGCCCGGAACCGCACGGTACTCAGCTTCTCGTCGCCGCCGCCGACCAGGTTGCCCAGCAGGCTGAAGGGCGAACCCACCAGCTTGGTCAGCATCTGCCGCACGGCGGTCGAGTACAGGTTGCCCAGGCTGAACTGCGGATTGTTCAGATCGCCGCTGATGGGCAGGTCGATATCGATCTTCCCCTCCGAGTCCTTGAGCAAAGCCACCGCCATATCCACCGGCAGGCTGGTCGCGGTCGGACTTTCGACCCGCTCGCCCAGGACGAGTTGATCCAGCACCATCCGGTTGGAGACCTCCAACCTAGACGCCTTGAGCTTATAGCGTAGGTCCATGTCCAGTTTGCCCTTCTCGATGCGGTAGCCGGCGAACTTGCCGGAATAGGGCGAGAGCGTGGTGAGATTCACGCCACGGAATTCCAGGGTCACATCGGTGTTGTTCTTGAAATGGGCGGGTTGTAGCTGACCGTAGAGCTTGGCCGGGGAACTCTGGTTGATATGGCCTTCCAGCAGCCATTCGGCCTTGGCGTTCTCCTGCGAGGACAGGCCGCGGATATTGCCGTTGAGGTCGCGGATTTGGGTGGCGAAACTGGGATTCAAGGTCAGGTCGCTGAAATCCATATGGGCATCGACCACCCGCACCGAGCCGATGACATAGGACCAGGGTGCGGCAGGGGCAGCGGCTTGCCTGGGCGGCGGCGCGGCTTGGGCTGGCGTTTCCGCGGGCGGGGCGATCAGGTCGCGGGTCAGGTTCAAAACGCCATCCGGGCCGATGAACACCTTGGAATAGGATTGGTCGGCGGTGATGCTGCGGATACTGGCGCGGCGCTGGGCGGTGCCGACCACCACGCCATCGAACTTGAGCGAATGCCAGCGCAGCAGATCCTGGTTTTCGCGCCGGTCCACGGCGGTGAAATCGACGATATCGAACGCCCCGGAATAATCCACCGCGATGTCTTGCTCCTGGCGCACCACCAAATCGCCCCACAGGTTCAAACGGCCCCGCGCCAGATTGAAGCCGACGAATTTCTCCCAATAGGGCTGTACCGAACGCAGCCACAGCTTGTCCACGCCGAAGCGCATTTCCGATTGCAAGGGGAACAGCCGGGCCTGGCCGTCCACTTCGATCTTGCCTTGTTCGCCCAGGCCGGTATTCAACAGGAACTGGAATTGCTTGCCGGGCTCGGTGGAAAAGCCGTCCATACGCAAACTGGCCGGATCGAGGCGGATGCGGACCGGGGTGGTGGGGGTTTCGTCGCGGAAGCCGAGGCTGTAGCCGGTGAGCCGGAATTCATCGACCCGGACGGTCCAGGGCTCCGGTGACCGGGACGACCCGGCCCGGCCCCCGGAAGACGGGACGGGTGCCGGGGTGTCCGGGAGTCCCGGCACCTTCAATTCGCCCGTGGCGGTACGACGCAGGCCGATTTCGCCCTGGTCGGTGTCGAGCGTGCCGATATCCACCACCCGGCGTTTGAGCGATACCGCCACATCGCCGATTTTCAAGGCACCGATGCGGGCACGGAGCGGGATCTCGCGCTTGGGCGCGGCGGCTTGGCCATCGGCGACGGGATTGGGCTTGCCCTCGACCGCGTTGGACGCCGCTTTCCGCTCCGAATCCTGGCCCGCCGCCCGCCATTGGTCGCTGGCCGATTCCTGGTCGGCGATGGCTTCGTTCAGGGCGGCGGATTTCAGCTTGAGGCTTTGTTCGGCCCCGGCGTAGGCCAAGCCCCCGGCGTTGAACTGGCCGAGTCTGGCCCAGGGCGTGTCGAGGTTTTGGAGCGCCACGGTATCCAGGCTCAGGGTTTGTTGCGGCAGGGCGTAGGCCAGCTTGCCCAGGGTGAGTTGGCCGAGTTGGATGCCTTGCGGGGTGCTGGCGGTGGCGAGCCGGGCCGATTCCAGTGTCAGCTTGCGGTCGGCCAGGGTGAAGGCCAGTTTCCCGGCGTCCAGATGGGCGAGCTTGGCCCAGGTCGAATCGGCGTTTTCGACCTGGATCGTATCGAGGTCCAGGCGCTGCGCCGCCCCGGCGTAGCGCAGTCCCGCGAGCTTCACGCCGCCGAGCTTGACGGCTTCCCCACTCGCGCCGTTCGCGGTGGCCGCGAGGTTGGCGCCGACGACCTCCCCGGCGTTGAGGTCGAGGCTCGGTTTATCCCCGGCGGCGACGCTGAACTCGGCCTGGAAACCCAGCTTGCCCGAGGTCAGCCGCCACGGCAGGGCCGGGGCCAGCCCGCCCGCCCAAACCGCCAAATCCAAATCCCGCGCTTCCAGCTTGCCTGCCGCGCCGAACGGTGCCAGCGCCAAGGTGCCATCGACGCTCAGGGTTTCCCGCTGGGAAGTCGTGGCGGAGAACTCGAAACGGGCCGGATTCTGGCTGGCGGAACCCAGGTTTTCCAGGTCGAGGCGGATATTGCCCAGGCTGACGGCGAAGGGCGCGGGACCGGAAATATCGCGGTATTCGATCTGGCCTTGTGCCAAGGTGAACCGGGTCAGCAGGAACGGGAACCCTCCGCCGGAACCGGGCGGGTCGGTACGCGGCGGCACCAGGGCCAGCAGGTTGAACTTGCCATCGGCTCCACGCTGGAGATGGACCGAGAGCGCGTCCAGCTTCAATTCGAGCGTGGCGGCGCGTTGGCCCAAGGAACCCACGCCCGCCAGATCGGCCTCCAAGCGGCCCAGTTCGATCAAGGCCAGGCCCGTTTTATCCTTGAGCGCGAAGCCCTTCAGCACCAGCCGCAAGGCGAAAGGATCGAAAGCGACGGCTTGGGCGCTGAGTCCGGCCCCCAGACGGGCGGACAGCCGGGGCAAGACCTGGGCGCGGACCAGCCAGGGCATCAGGTAAACCCCGGCCAGCGCATACACGCCCAGCGGCACCAGCAGTCCTAGGCTCCAAAGCATGAATTTGCGCTGTTTCGTGGTCGGCTTGAACACGGGCCGCTCCGGCAGGTTGGGTAGGAAGCATCGATTTTACCGCCAGTCTCCCCCAACGCAGCCGGAGTCCAAAGTTTGCTTTGCATACCCACATTGCAAAACCAGCCCTGGACTCCGACCGTATGGCCGGGCTTGCTTTTAAGTCAGTTTTAAGACCTCCGGCCTTATCGTGTTCCCATCGCGAATCGTATCGCGCCCCAATCCATCGAACGGAGGTGAATATGCCTACCCAAACCCTACGCCATAGTTTGATCGCCGCCGCCATCGCCGGTGTCCTGGTGGCGGGCTACGCCCGTTTCGGCGGCGATAGCCCGCGGCCCGCCCCGGTGCCCGCAGCCCCGCCCGCCCAGGCCGCCGCCGCGCCGGTCCCGGCCCCCGCCGCCGCCCCGACCGTGACCCTGCCCGACTTCGGCAGCATCGTCCGCCAGAACAGCCCGGCGGTGGTGAACATCAGCGTCAGCGGCACCACCAAGGTCAGCGCCCGCGACATCCCGCAACTCGACCCCAACGACCCGTTCTCGCAATTCTTCCGCCGCTTCCAGCCACCCCAGGCCGAAACGCCGATGCATGGCATGGGTTCGGGCTTCATCGTGCGGCCCGATGGCGTGATCCTGACCAATGCCCATGTGGTGGAGGGCGCGTCGGAAGTCACGGTGAAACTGGTGGACAAACGCGAATTCGCCGCCAAGGTCGTCGGCATCGACAAACCCACCGACACGGCGGTGCTGAAGATCGAAGCCCAGGATCTGCCCACGGTGAAACTGGGCAGTCCGGCCCGGACCGGGGTCGGCGATTGGGTGCTGGCGATAGGTTCGCCCTTCGGCTTCGAGAACAGCGTCACCGCCGGGATCGTCTCGGCCAAGTCGCGTTCCTTGCCGGAGGAAGGCTATGTGCCTTTCATCCAGACCGACGTGGCGGTGAATCCCGGCAATTCCGGCGGGCCCCTGCTCAACACCCAGGGCGAGGTGATCGGCATCAACTCGCAGATTTATAGCCGCACCGGGGGTTATCAGGGCTTGTCGTTCGCCATCCCCATCGATGTCGCGCTCAAGGTCGAACAGCAATTGCTCGACCATGGCAAGGTCAGCCGGGGCCGCCTGGGCGTGGGGGTGCAGGATATGAACCAAGCCCTGGCCGATTCCTTCGGCCTGTCCAGGCCGGAAGGCGCCCTGGTCGATATGGTGCCGGAGGACGGCCCGGCGGCGCGGGCGGGGGTCAAGGCCGGCGATATCATCGTCGCCCTGAACGACCAGCCGATCCACGATTCCAGGGAATTGCCGCCCTTGGTGGCCGATCTCAAGCCGGGTTCGGAGGCCAAGCTGACCCTCTGGCGCGATGGCCAACACGAAGAAGTGGCGCTCAAGGTCGGCGAATTGCAAGAACCCGCCCAGGCCAGCGCCGAACCTGCCGAGGCCAAGGGCCGCTTGGGGCTGGCGGTGCGGCCCTTGAGTCCGGAGGAACATCGGCAGGCCGATATCAAGGGCGGCTTGGTGGTGGAACGGGTGGCCGGCCCCGCCGCCAAGGCCGGCATCGCGCCGGGCGATGTGGTGCTGGCGGTGAACGGCCAGCCCATCAACGACGCCGGGCAATTGCGCGAACTCGCCGCCAAGGCGGGCAAGCATCTGGCCCTATTGATCCAGCGCGGCGAGGCGACCCTGTTCGTGCCGCTGGATTTGGGCTGAATGGTTAAGGCGCGGGCCAGGGACGGCCCGCGTCATTCCTATGTGGACCCTAGCGACCGGATCGGTCCGGGCCACCCCTGCCCTCTTTCCTCCCGCGAGCGGATGAATTTCATCCCAGCGTGCAATCTTTCCTCCCGCCGCGCCTCGAAATCGATTCCCTCAACGCCCATATCGGCGGATTATCGAAACAATCAGCAATTCTTGTTGGTGATTGTCAACCCGAGCCCTATGATTGCAGACTCCATGCCTGGCACCCAAGGCCGGGCACGGATTCCCACGAACCTCCCAGGAGGATCAATATGTTCAGCAAATTCACTTCGAGCCTGAAACTCCATCTCCCGGAGTTGAAACTGCCCGAGTTCGAGCTGCCGAGCTTCGATCTACCGGATATCGCCCTGCCCGAACTCACCGCGGCGGATTACCAAACATTGGCGGTGCTGGGATTCTTCGCCGCGCTGCTGGCCCTCGAAGCCCCGTCTTCCCGCGCCGAGCGGCGGCCCCAGGTCTACCGGCAGTCGTACCTCGCCAATCTCGGCACCTTCTTCCTCAACGATACCTTGCTGTCGCTGCTGTCGGTGTCCTCGCTGTGGCTGGTCGCCGAGCATTACGCGGGCTGGGGCTTGTTGAGCGGCTTGCGCGACTCCTGGTGGAAGGCGGCGCTGTCGTTCCTGTTGTTGGACCTGACCTTGTATGGCTGGCACCGCGCCAACCATACGTTCGACTGGCTGTGGCTGTTCCACAAAGTCCACCACAGCGACCCGGCCATGAACGTCACCACGGCTTTCCGCCTGCATATCGTGGAAGTGCTGCTGACGACCCTGGTGAAGGCGCTGTTCATCGTGGTGGCGGGCGTGGATGCCGCCCTGGTGCTGGCGAACGAGGCCATCATCACCGTGTTCGTGATGTTCCATCACAGCAATCTGGCGTTCCGGGGCGAGCGCTGGCTCGCGCATATCGCCATCGTGCCCGCTCTGCACCGGGTGCATCATTCGACCCGGCGCGAGGAACACGACCATAACTATGGCTTCGTATTCTCGCTGTGGGATGCCTGGTTCGGCACCCTGGCCGACACCCGGCCCACCGCGATCGGCCTGCGCGGCGTCGGCGGGCAGAACGCTTGGCAATTGCTGAAATTCGGCTTCACCTGGCGAACCACACCGCGGCGGCTCCCGCTCGCCAAGCCCCAGCCGCTGAACGGGAGCCTGCTCGATGTGGTGAAATTCGGCCTGAGTCCCGCCCATGCGCCCAAGCTGCCGAATTCCGCGGCCTTGCGGGCCATGATCGCGGAAGCCGCCTACTTCCGGGCCGAGAAGCGCGGCTTCGCGCCCGGCGACGAGTTCCGCGATTGGGTGGAGGCCGAGCGGGAAATCCTGCGGCGCTTGGCCCACCGCTGATCTCCCAAGCACGCGGGGCCGGAAAGCTGGCCGGGCATGGCATCCCGTCCCGGCCAGCCACTAAACTAGCGCCCTCCTACACCTTTTCCACGGAATATCCCCTATGACCACCGCCCGCAAATCCGCCGCCTTTTTTGCCACTTCCGTCCTGGGCTTCGCGCTGTCCGGCTGCGGGGGGTTGGGGGGATTGACCCAGCAACTCAATACGCTCAAGGAACCCAAGGTCTCGTTGGCCGGGCTGGCGCTCAAGGACATCAGCCTGACCGAGCCGAGCTTCCTGGTGAAACTCAAGGTGGAAAACCCCAACGACCTGAGCGTCAACCTGGACGGGGCCGATGTGAACCTGGCCCTGAACGGCCAGCCGGTGGCGACCGGCATCAGTCGCGGCCCGCTGACCCTGGCCAAGCGGGGCGCTTCGACCATGGATGTGGAGGTGAAGGCCAACACCCTGGGCGTGCTACAGCAAATCATGCAGGTCCAATCCAAGGGCGGGGTGCAATACGATGTCAGCGGCCATTTGAACCTGCTGAACTGGCTGGGCGCCTTGGGGAAGGTGCCCTTCAATTTCCAGGGTTCGGTGGACAAGGCCACGCTGCTGAAGGGCGCGGAGGGTTTGGGCGGTTTGGGGAAATTATTGCTGCGCTAGGCACCGGCGTGTTCCGACGCCCATTTCCAAGCCCCGCTCCCGGCCTTGCGCCAAGCGGGGCTTGCCGGGAATGGGTTCCCCAGCGGGGTTTGGAAACCCGCAAACCCCGCCTCTCCAGGGTCTCAATGCGACAGCGCCTCGTAGTTGGCCTTGTCGCGTTCGTACAGGTCTTCCAACCGGTCGCAGGTGGGACGGCCCGGCTCGCGGTTCTGGATGCAGGTGTCGTATTCGCGCTTGGATTCCTCTAGGCGGTCGGCGGCTTCCTCGGCGGTCAGGCCGGGCGGCGGCGGCGGATAGTGCTTGCCCAGAAGGGCGCAGCCGCCCAACAGGACGGCGATAGCGCCGGTCGAAATCAGTTTGTGCATGGATCCCCCTTTGTGGGTGTGGGTCGGTTGTCGTTGTCTGCGGCCAGGGGCAGGGTAGACGGCGGCGCGGGGCTTTGGCAAGGCGCGGCTATTTCGGCCTGGACACCAAGACCTTGCCCACATCCAGATGCAGGTTGTAGAGGACGAAGGCCGAGACCTCGCGTTTTTCCATCAAGGCCACGGGGCCGACACCCGGCGCGAAGAAACGGTATTGCACATCGTCGAGTTCGGCGGGACCGACCCGGCCCGCGAAGCTCGATTTGATCACCACCGCGTCGAAGCTGCCCAAGGGCACCGTCAGCCGGTACGCGCCCAGATAGCGGTAGACCACATCCAGTTCCCCCTCGTGTGCCGGCTCCGGGCCGTCGTCCTCGTAGACGCGGACCTTCATGCGCTGCCGCCGTTCTTGTCCGGGGGCCAAACCCTTGAGCAGCAGGGGTTCGGGCGGGGCGTAGCGGGTCGTGGCCGCGTCGCGGATTTCCCGCACCCCGGTCAGGTACACGCCATCGGCGCGGGACTCGACGAAGCCGGTTTCCTCGCCGCCGGCGTCGTAGCGCCAGCGCGGGCCTTGTTCTCCGCGCCCATCGTGGCTCCAGCGGTAAGGTTCGGTGGAATGGCCTTTCGCGCCCGTGCGGATTTGATAGGTCCACACCCCCGGCGCGAAGGCGAGGTAATGGGCGGGATCGGCGATCACCGGCGCGGGCACCGGCTTGCCAAGGACGCCCCGGCCCAGGGCGTGTTCTATCGCCGCGCGGTCGGCGGGCGGCAGGGCCAGGACCGGGCCGGCCTCGGCGGCGGCACCTGGGGGCATCATGGCCAACGCCGCCAGCAATAACGCGGTCCCGGCCTGGAATGGCGCATTCATAGGCAATACCCGGTGGGATTCACACTTTCAGCCGATAGCCCACGCCCGATTCGGTGAGGAAATATTCGGGCTTGGCCGGATCGGCCTCCAGTTTCTGGCGGAGTTGGCTCATGTAGATGCGGAGGTAATGGGCGTTGTCCAGGGCGTTCGGACCCCAGACTTCCTTGAGGATTTGATGGTGGGTCAAGACCTTGCCCGCGTGTTTGACCAAGACCCCGAGCAAGCGGTATTGGATCGGGGTGAGATGGACTTCCTCGCCGTCGCGGTAGACCAGGCGCTTGCCCAGATCGACCTTGAGCTTGCCGGTGGTGAACACCCCGTCCTTGGCATAGCCCGCCCCGGTGTTCAAATGGCGCAGCGCCACCCGGATGCGGGCCAGCAACTCCCCCAGCCCGAACGGCTTGGTCAGGTAATCGTCGGCCCCGGCGTCCAGGGCGTCGATCTTGTCCTGCTCGGCGCTGCGGGCCGATAGCACGATGATCGGCAGCGGACTCCATCCCCGCAAGGCCCGCACCACCTCGATGCCCTCCATATCCGGCAGGCCCAAATCCAGGATGACCAGATCGGGCTTGCGCACCCCGGCCTCGACCAAGCCTTGTTTCCCGGTGTCCGCCTCGAACACCTGGAAACCATGGCTGGACAGGCCGGTCCGCAGGAACCTACGGATCGGCGGGTCGTCCTCGATGAGGACGATGGCGGGGTTGGCTTTGCTCATGGCGGTGGCCTAGGTTTCCTCCTCGGGCAGGGGCGGCGGCGGGGTTTGGTCCTGCATCAGGGTGAAGGAGAACACCGCCCCGCCGCGGGGCCGGTTGCGGGCGCGGATATAGCCGCCATGGGATTCGACGATGGCCCGGCAAATGGCCAACCCCAGACCCACCCCGCTCTGCGCCCTTTCCCGGTCCACCTGATAGAACTTCTCGAACAATTGTTCCTCCTGCCCGCGTGGGATGCCCGGTCCCCGGTCGGCCACTTCGACCGTGAGGGTGAAGTCCGATTTCTCGGCGGAGATTTCGATGGGGCTGTCGGGCGGAGTATACCGCGCCACGTTTTCCAGGAGGTTGGTCAGGACCTGCTCGATCATCACCGCGTCCACATGCACCAAGGGCATATGCGGCGGCAGCTTGACCTCGACCTCGCGGCCTTCCAAGCGCTTGCCCAGGCGGTTCAACACGGTGCCGATGATTTCCTCCAGCATGTGCCATTGGCGGTTGAGCCGGGCCGCGCCCGCGTCCAGCCGCGCCATGTCGAGGATGTTATCGATCAGGCGCGACATGCGCAGGGCTTCGTCGTGGATGGTGCGGCTGAGTTCGCGGCGGTCCTCCGGCTTGAGGCCGGAGCCGTTCTCGATCAGGGCGCTGGCCGAACCGACGATGGTGGCGAGCGGCGTCCTGAGGTCGTGGGAAATCGAACTGAGCAGGGAGTTCCTGAGGCTCTCGGCCTCCATCTGCACGGCGGCGGCGCGGGCCTGCTCGGCCAGGCGCACCCGCTCGATGGCTTGGACGATCTGGCCGGTGAAGGTTTCCAACAGCTTGCGTTGCTCGGGCAGGAACACCCGCCGCAGGTTGGCCGGTTGCACCACCAACACCCCCAGCACCTTGTCGCCCGCCGCCAGCGGGAAATAGATGGCGTTGGCCCCGGCCAGGGTATTGGTGCCCAGCCCGGCCAGTTCGTTGTGGTCGTAGACCCACTGCGCCACGCTCAAATCGCAGCCTTCCAGCGATTCCTCCTGCTTGCGGCCCTCGGGATAGACGATGCGGCCTTCCTCGTCGGCGAACAGGATGATGTTCTTGCCGCCGAATTCGCCATGAATATGGCGCACCGCGCAGCCGACGATCTCCTCCTCGGAACGGCTGGCCGACAGTTCCTTGCTGATGGCGAACAAGGCCGTCGCCCGCCGCTCGCGGTGCCCCGCCACCTTGGCCTGATAGCGCACATGGGACATCAGATGGCTGGTCACCACCGCCACCACCAGCATGGCGAGCAAGGTGATGAGGTATTGGCTGTCCGACACCTTGAAGCTGTAGTACGGCGTCACGAACAGGAAATCCACCGACAGCACGCTCAGCACCGAGGCCAGCACCGAGGGGCCGCGCCCGTAGCGGGTGGCGATCACGATCACCCCGACCAGATAGATCATCACCAGGTTGGCGAGGTCGAAACCGCCGCGCATCAGGGCGGCGATCCCGGTGCAGAGCGCGGTGACGGCCACGCTCCAGCCATAGCCGGCGTAGCTGGTGTGGCGGCGGCGGTTGACCGGGTCGTTCATCCCCGGCGGCGGCGGCTTGCGGAACAGGACCGGCTCCTCCTCGACCTCGTCGCCTTGCGGCCCGCTGCCGGGGCGGGGGCTGCCGAGCAGGTAGAGGTTGATGTTATGGGCCTCGGCGATGATGATATCGACCACCGAACCCAACAGCCAGCGCCGCCAGCCGCGCCGGGTGGGCTTGCCCATCACGATCTTGGTGACATTGCGCTCCCTGGCGAATTTGAGGATGGCGGTACTCATCTCGGGAGCGCTGAGGGTGACGGTCTCCGCGCCGAGCTGCTCGGCCATCCGCAACACCCGCAGCACCAAATCGCGGCGCTCGGCGGGCAGGCGTTGCAATTCCGGGGTTTCGACATAGGCCACGATCCAGTTGGCCCGGAGGCTGGTGGCGAAACGCTTGCCGGCCCGCACCAGCCGCTCGGCCAGGGGCGTATGGCCGACGCAGACCAGGATCAACTCCCCGACCTGCCACACCTCGCGGATGGCGTGGTCCTCGCGGTAATCGCGCATCTGGGCATCGACCCGGCTGGCGGTCTGGCGCAGGGCCAGTTCCCTAAGCGCCATCAGGTTGCCCTTGCGGAAGAAATTCTCGGTGGCGCGCTGGGCCTGTTCGCGCAGGTAGACCTTGCCTTCCTTGAGCCGCTCCAGCAATTCGCCGGGCGGCAAATCCACCAGTTCCACCTCGTCCGCCGCCTCGAACACGGTGTCGGGCACGGTTTCCCACACCCGGATGCCGGCGATCTGGCCCACGTCGTCGTTGAGGCTTTCCAGGTGCTGGACGTTCAGCGTGGTGTAGACATCGATCCCGGCGTCCAGCAATTCCTCGATATCCTGCCAGCGCTTGGGATGGCGCGAGCCGGGGGCGTTGCTGTGGGCCAATTCATCGACCAGGATCAAGGCCGGTTTGCGCTTGAGGGCGGCGTCGAGGTCGAATTCGCGCAAGGTGGTGCCGCGGTATTCGATGGCCTTGTGCGGCAACACCGCCAGCCCTTTCAAGAGGGCGGCGGTTTCCTTGCGGCCATGGGTCTCCACCAAACCGGCCAGGACGTTGATACCCTCGGCGCGGCGTTCGCGGGCGGCCAGCAACATGGCGTAGGTCTTCCCCACCCCGGCGGCGGCCCCGAAGAAAATCTTCAGCCGGCCGCGGCGGGCCTTGGCTTCGTCGCGTTCGACCTTGGCGAGCAAGGCATCGGGATCGGGGCGTTCGGAACTCATGAGGAAGGTTCTCACAGGGTGGATGGCGGGCGGGACGCCCAGGTTAGCGGGCTTCGGTCTTGAGCGCCCCGCAACGCTCGCAGCGGTAGGCCGTGACCAGCCTGCCCTGCTTCACGTCGAACACCTTGTCCTTGTCCACCTTCCATTTATGGAAGCCGCTACGGCAGAGGGTGGTATCGGGTTTCTTGGCGGCCTTGGGTTTGCGGAAGGGGAGGATATCGGCCATGGCTCAGGGCGGGGGCAGGATGGCCCGGAAAGTGAGGTTGATGCGCGGGGCGCGCACGCCCGGCAACCGCGGCACGCGGTGCCGCCAATGATGCTGCAACATCCCACCCATCAGGAGCAAGCCGCCATGGGCCAAGGGTAAATTCAGTATTTCGCGGCTCCGGTTGTGGCGCAGGTCGAAGCGGCGTTCGGCCCCGAAGCTCAGGGAAGCGATGAAAGGCCAGGGTCCCAATTCCGGTTCCCGGTCGGCGTGCCAGCCCATGGCGTCCCCGCCATCGCGGTAAAGGTTGCCCAGCACGCTGTTGAAGCGCCGGGCGCAATAGTCCTCGACCCGCCGCCTGAGCAGCGCGAGTCCGGGAGTCCAGGGTTCGGGGGCATGATCCACGCCGGCATAGCGGTAATGGGCTTCCGCATCGCCATACCAGCACACGAGGCGCGGCACCGGCACGGCGCGGCCCGCGACGGCGATGGTCTCCGTCCGCCACGCCAATCCGGCCAGGAGGGTCTCCAGCCAGTGGTCGGCCTCCGCCACGGGGATGAAATGTTCGAGGTAATAAAGCTCGCCATCCTGGCGGGCGAGATTGGGGCCGAAGCCGTCCGCCGCGCTCAAGCCGGGCGCGCCCACGGGCCGGCGCGGCGGGGTGCCGGGGTTTGGCCCGGCGCTTGGATGCGACTTATAATCCGGCGACCCCCACAAGGGCCAAGTTCCCGGCGGACCCGGCCCTGGGGCCGATTGCAACCAGCCAATATCGCGAAGAGGGTGAATGCCATGGCAACGATAGTCCTACAGGTAACCGGCATGAAATGCGGCGGATGCGAGAGTACGGTCAAGACGGCGGTATCGGCCCTGGCCGGGGTCGCCGCGGTCACGCCCTCGTTCAAGGCCAACACGGTGGAAGTCGATTACGACGAAGCGCAAACCGACCCCGAAACCATCAAGCAGGCCATCCAGGGCAAGGGTTTCGCCGTCGCCTGACCCCCCCACCGGCGGAACAACCCCGTTGCTCCACCGCGCCGAATCTTCCCCCACCGCCATAAGGTAATCAAGATGAAAACGCCTGTGCAAATCACCGTCACGGGAGCGGCCGGACAAATCAGCTATGTATTGCTGTCCCGGCTGGTCGCGGGCGACCTCCTGGGCGATGACCAGCCCATCGTGCTGCGGCTGTTGGAAATCCCCGAAGCCCTTGGCATCGTGCGCGGGGTGAACATGGAACTGGTCGACTACGCCTCGCCCTTGCTGGAGGACGTGATCATTTCCAGCGACCCGGAAGTGGCGTTCAAGGATGCCGACCTGGCCTTCCTGGTGGGCGCGAGGCCGCGCGGCCCCGGCATGGAGCGGCAGGATTTGTTGCAGGTGAACGCCGATATCTTCTCGGTGCAGGGCAAGGCCATCGACGCGGCGGCGAAACGCTCGGTCAAGGTGCTGGTGGTGGGCAATCCCGCCAACACCAACGCCCTCATCGCCCTCCGCAACGCCCCCGGCATTTCCCCGCGCCAATTCACCGCCATGACCCGGCTGGACCACAACCGGGCGGTGAGCCAATTGGCGCAGAAATGCGGCCGCACCGCCCGCGATATCCGGCGGGTCGTCGTCTGGGGCAACCACTCCACCACCCAGCATCCCGACCTCTGCCACGCCCTGGTCGATGGCAAGCCGGCGCTGGACCTGGTCGAACGCGCTTGGTACGAGAACGATTTCATCCCCACCGTGCAGAAGCGCGGCGCGGAGGTCATCCAGGCCCGCGGCAAATCCAGCGCCGCCTCCGCCGCCAACGCCGCCATCGGCCATATGCGGGATTGGGTCCTGGGCACCCCGCCGGACGACTGGACCAGCATGGCGGTCCACAGCGACGGCAGCTACGGCATCGAACCGGGAGTGATGTGTTCGTTCCCGGTGCGGGTCCGGGACGGGGATTACGCCATCGTCCAGGGCTTGGAGATCGACGCCTTCACCCAGGAGCGCATCAAAGCCACCGAAACCGAACTCATGATCGAGCGGGACATGGTGCGGCACCTGCTCGATTAAACCTTCCGTCCCATCCCCGCCTGTGGGAGCGGTCTTCAGACCGCGCCCCACGTCCCCGCCCATCCCACCAACACACCATTTCGGTGCAAACGTCCTCCCCATCCCGGTGCATCCCTGCCCATCAGCCAGATTGGCGCAGACGCCTAGCCCAGGCTTCCCGGCCTGACATTAAGGCGAAAAATAATCTCGAATCAGTCGTTTAAGCCAAGCCCTGCGCTTTGGTGGCGACCGTTCGCCTGTCCTTGCGAAAATTCCGCCGACCGAATATTCCATATCGAGACGAAACCGTGTAGGCTATAACCCAATTTGGTGCAATATCGCACCAATACGGTATAACACTTACAAGAACAGGTCGAAATTCTTAGGAGGAAGCCGCCATGTCGTCCAGCCTTTCCCGCGCCGCCCTGGCCATCGCCGTTTTAGCCGCCACGGCGGGCACCGCCCTGGCCAGACCGGACGAAGTGTCCGAAGCCCAGGTCCGGGGTTGCCAATACCTCAGCACCGTCGCGGGCAGTTCGGGCTACGGCAAGCACTTCGGCTGGCAACCCATCGCCAAGGCCGACGCCGAGAAGCGGGCCGGGGCCATCGGCGCGACCCATATCGTGTGGAGCGACATCAGGCCGGTGGGTGCCTTCAATGGCGAAGCCAGGGCCAAGGCCTACGCCTGCCGCTGACCGGACAATCGCCAGGACTGGAAAAGCCGACCCCAGGGTCGGCTTTTCCGTGTCCGGCGGATGCCTGGGCAATAAAAAACGCCGCCACTCCCCAGGGAATGGCGGCGTGTCAAGCCACAGGAAAATTGGTGATCCCATCCTGGCCGCTGAAGCCAACGACCAGGACGGGATGAACTTTACCGTCCAGGCGGGCCGGTGTCTTTGAAATCGGTCACAAAAGGCCGGCCCGCGTCGACCCATCCGCTCAGTTGATGGTCAGGATTTGGGCGAACACGCTACCGTCCGCCCGTACATACCCCTCCCATTCCGCGACATCCCCGACCTTGATCGCCTTGGCCCCGCCATTGAGTTCGAGCCGGGTGCAATCGCCATAGGCCACCTTGACCGTCCCCGCGTAGTAGTAGCCCGTCCCGACCGCGGTCACTTTCTTCTTGCCCTGGGTTGGCTTGGCCCCCTTGGGGAGGGCGCAGGAAGGCTGGGTGGCGGGCGCGATGGTGACGGTCGCGCCCAGGCTGGCGGTCTGGCCCAGGGCGTCGGTCACGGTCAGCACCGGCTGGAAGGTGCCCGCCGCGGTCGGCGTGCCGGAGAGGGTGCCGTCCGCCGCGATGTTCACGCCCGTGGGGAGGCCGGTGGCCGTCCAGGCCAGGGTGCCGACGCCGCCGCCGGCGGTCGCCGCCCCCGTGTAGGCCAAGCCCACCGTGCCCGTCGCCGGAAGGTTGGACGCGCCCAACACCAGGGCCGGGGCCGGATCCACCGTCAGGCTGGCGCTGACGGCGCGGACCCGCCCGGTGGCGTCGCCGACCGTGATGGTCAAGGGATAGGTGCCCTGCTGGCCCAGCGCCGGCGTGCCGACGATGGCCGAACCCTGCACGCCCAGCGAAGGCGGCAAGCCGCCGACCGCCACGCTATAAGGCGGGACGCCGCCGGTCGGCGCGAGCGGGGCCGACGCATAGGCGCTGCCCACCGCCGCGTTGGCCAGCACCGGGACGGCGAAGGTCAAACCCTGCGAGAGCGTGGCGGTGGTGGGATGGCACATGCCGATGCCGTCCAGCGTGCCCTGGAAGCTCACCAGGTTGCCGAGGGTCCAGGCCGTGAGCGGGGTCAGGGGCGGATTGACGACCGTGGCGTTCTGGGCCGGATAGGTCACGGTCTGGCCGCCGCCGTTCATGCCGCCGTTCACCTCGAACCACGCGCCGCGGTTCGCCATATTGGTGATGACCGCGTTGGTGGCCGAGCAGGCGGCGGCATCGACCACCAATCGCGGGGTGGCGACCACCTGCTCGTGGATGGCGTCGGCGGCGGTGATGGTGAGCGTATAGGTGCCCGGCGTGGTCGGCGTGCCGGAGATGACCGAGCCATCGAAGCCCAGCCCTTGCGGCAATCCGCTCACGAACACCGTGACCGGGGCGATGCCGCCGACCGGGGCGATGGAGGCCGTGGTGTAGGCGCTGCCGGCCATGGCGGGCAGGAAGCTCAGGGCGGGCAGGCTCAGGCCCGGTAGCGAGGACAGCGTGTCCGCCGCGCAGAAGCCCTGGCCGTCCAGCGTACCGGAGAAGCTCAGGAGGTCGCCGACCTTGTATTGGGCCGCGCCCTGGCCCGCCGGATACAGGATGCTCTGCCCGCCGTTGGCGACCCCGCCGCCCACGTCCACCGAGGCCGGGCCGACGTTGGTGATGACCAGGTTGCTGTCGGCGCAGGCCACCGGCGGCGGCGGCACCGCCGCGGCGACGATGGTGACGGTCTGGCTGGCGTTGGCGATGAAGCCCAGGCTGTCCTTGGCGAGCAAGGTCACGTCGTAGCTGCCCGCCGCGGTCGGGGTGCCGGTGATCTGGTTGCCGGACAGGGACAGGCCCGGCGGCAGGCTGTTGTTGAACACCAGGTAGGTGATGCCGCCATAGCCGCCGCCCGCGGCCAGGGTTTCGGCATAGGCCGCGCCGACCGTGCCCTGCGACAGGCTCAGGCCGAACACGATGGGCGCGTCCGCCACGTTCAGCGAGGTCGCGCCGGCGGTCGAAAGCTGGTTGACGGTGTCGGTGACGGTGATGTTCAAGGGGAAATCGCCGACCACGGTGGGCGTGCCGCTGATGGTGTCGCCGACGAGGCTCAGCCCCTGGGGCAGGCCGGTCACGGCGAAGCTCAGGGGATCGCCGGGAACGCCGGGCGTCGCGCCGATGACCTGGGAATACGGCGAATTCACCACCGCCCCGGCGATGGTGGCGTTCAGGGTCGGCGCGACCGGGATCGGCGGGGCCGGGGGAATCTGGCCGTCGAAATTGAGCCCGGCGTTCTGGGCCACCAGGAATTTGCCGAGGTCGGCGGGATCGGGCTGTTTCGGGGTGTCGGAGGTCTTGGGCAGGGCTTGGTTGGTCTCGGGGTCGCGGGCGCCGGTATAGGCGTAGAACTCGAAGCGGTAGACCACGCCGGTCGCGCCCGCATCGAGCGCCACCCCGGTCAGGTCGATCTGGCCGGAGCCGGGGCTGCCGATATCGACCTGCAACAACTGCCACTCGACCTGGACCTGGGTCTTGGCCTGCTTGATGACCCGGTCCTCGGCCATGAGGTTCTCGATGCCGATATCCTGGAGCGTGCCGGTCGCCGTGACCTTGACCCAGCGCGGCTCGCCGAACTCGTAATAATTGGGCCGGGGCGCGGCGATGACCACGTTCACCTTGGGCGGCTGCGGCTGCACGATGGGCGGGGGCGGCGGCAGGTTGGGGGCCGGGGGCGGCGGTTGGATCACCACCGGCGGCTGCGGGACCACGGTCCAGACCGGGGTCGGCACCGCGACATCGACCGGCGCCAGGGATGCGGAACCGGGGGTGGATTCGACCAGCCAACTGTATTTCACCGGGCCGGTGGCGACCGAGGTGGAGATGCCGAAATGGTCGCAGGGATAGTTCGGCCCGTATTGGCCGGACGCGCCCAAGGGCCAGCAACTATCGCTGGGCTTGACCGGCAGGGTGCCGGACGGCGTGCCCACGGCCCAGCCGCCGCTGTATTTGGACTGGAAGGTGATGCGGGTGGCATAGCCCTTGGCCGCCGTGGGCTTCTGGATTTCGACGATGGCCGGGTCGCCGTAGCGGTTCATGCCGGTCCAGCGCGGCGCGACGCCGAAGATCGAGGTGATCTCGTTGGGATGCAAATCCTCGATCTCGATCTCGAAGCCATGGGCGGTCTGGCCGGTGTCGTTGATGACATCGAAATTGGCCAAGGGTCCGAACGCGGTGGCGGAACCCGCCACCGGGCCTAGCGCCAGGACCGCGCCGACGGCGGCTTGCAGCAGATTTTCCTTCATTGATATCTCCCATTTGAAAGCCCCAATCGGACGGATGCCGCCCAGTCCACGCCCCGGCCCGCGCCGTGCGGGGAGGACCGGCCTCGCCGTCACTATTGCATGACTTTATGATTTAATTGAATCAAATTAAAGACTAAAATATTAGTCTTGTAACTTTATTATGGAGATAAATCGGGAGAATGAATTAGAAATGCATCACATATTTCTAATTTTTCACCCTGGGAGTCTGCGCGAAGAATCGGGAAGGTGGCGGTGTGGCCGGGCTAGGCCCATGGATGCATGGGCCAAGGTGGGGGTAGGCACACCGCCGACAGGGGCGATAGCGATTATCGGGCCAGCCCCGGATGGACCCGTCCCGGCGCGGGGCGGATCGGCCCGATCCGCAGGTGGCGGGGGGCTGGGCGTGGATTCCAGGGTGGGGAGGTGGGCGAGACAGTGCCAGGCCCGGAACGGGGTGGACCACGAAATTTACCGACAATCTTTGCGGGAATACCGCAACGATGGTCGGATACCCACCACGGGTAGGCTACGCGGCCAGGATGCGGACGATTTCGGCGAACACGGCCGCGGGGGTGGTGCCTTGGACGCATTCCATGCCGGGGCAGCCGCCGCTGAGATGGCAGGGCGAGCAAGGCACGGGATGGACCAGGGTCTTGGCCGCCGGATGATAGGGCCGCCAGGTCGAGGTTTGGGCCGTGCCGGAATAGATCGACACCGAAGGCACGGCGCGGGCGGCGGCGATATGGCCGGAGGCCGATTCCAAGCCCACCAACAGCCGCGCCTGGCCGATGGCCTCGGTCATGAGCCGCCAGCCCAATTGGCCGGAAAGATCGTGGATCGCGCCGGACAGCCCGGCGACCTCCCGGCAAACCGCCTGCTCGCGCGGACCGTGGCCCAGCAGCGCCAGGGACAGGCCATGCTCCAGGCACAGCGCGGCCAGTTCCCGCCAGTGTCCGCCCGGCCAGTGGCGATGGACGCCGCCCGCGCCGACATGGAAGGCGACAAACCCCGCCGGAATCCCCCGCGCCTCCGCCAGCGCCCGCCATTGCCGCCGGAGGGTCTCCGAAGCATGGAGCCGGGGCCGCGCCAAGGGCAAATGCTCGCGGCAGGCGGCGATTTGGCCCAATAAGCGCCGGTGATGATCCACCACATGGTCCGGGCCGGAAGACCAATCCAGCGCGTGGGTCAACAGCCCGCCGCAACCGCCGCTGGTCCAGCCCAGCCGCAACGGAATCCCGGCGGCGAACAGCAGCGGGATGCTATTGGGGAAATAAGGATAAAGGTCCAGCGCCAGATCGTAGCCGACGGCGCGGATATCCCGGACCGCAGCGAAACGGGACCGGCCATCCCGCGCCAATTTGCGCCACAGCGCGGATTCCTGGCGGTCGAGCCGCCAATGGGAGAAACAGTGCGCCCAAGCGATATCGGGATGATCGGCCAGGACCCCGGCGGAACCGGGATGGACCAGGAAGCCGATCCGGGCCTCCGGGAACGCCGCCCTGAGCACCGGCAGGACGCTGGTGGCGAGGATGGCGTCGCCGATATGGGCCTGGTTGCAGACCAGGATTTTGCCGGGACGGATCGCCAGGGGTCCGGGCGAGGGCCGGTGGAAGGTTTCCAAAACCGCGTCGAGGCCGCCGATGACGCCGCGCAGGACGGGATTGCGGAACAGATAGCGGCCTGGACCGGGGACGCGGCGGAGGGTGTCGGCATCGATCATGGCGGGCTAGGCGGCCTGGCCGACCAAGCGGGCGATGATCCGGGACGTGGCGCGGCCCGCCAGCACCGGGATCAATTCGACCCGGCCCCCGGCGGCCTTGACCTCGGCGGCCCCGACCACCTCCGCCTCGGCGTAGTCGTCGCCCTTGGCCAGCACATCGGGGCGCAAGGCCTGGATCAAGGCCAGCGGCGTGTCCTCGTCGAACAACACCACGGCATCGACCGCCGCCAGCGCCGCCAATACCCGCGCCCGGTCGGCCTCGTGGATCACCGGACGGTCCGGCCCCTTGAGCGCGGCCACCGAACGGTCGGTGTTCAGCCCCACGACCAGCCGGTGCCCCAAACGCCTGGCGGCTTCCAGATAACCCACATGGCCGGCGTGCAGCAGGTCGAAACAGCCATTGGTGAACACCAGGGTTTCCCCTTGCGAGCGCCAGTGTTCCACCTGCCGCAACAGGTCCGGGAGGGCGCGGACCTTGTCGGCCTGGGTGTCGGCGTCGGCCTGTTCGATGGCGCGGAGCAATTCATCGCGCTCCACCGGCAGGGTGCCGACCTTGGCGACCACAGTGGCGGCGGCGTGGTTGGCGAGGCGGCAGGCGTCCCAGGGACTCAAACCGGCGGCGATGCCCGCCGCCAGGCTGGCGATGACGGTATCGCCCGCGCCCGACACATCGAACACCTCGCGGGCCTGGGCGGGCAGGTGCCGGGCGGCTTCCGCCCCGATCAGGCTGATGCCTTGCTCGCCCAGGGTCACGGCGATGAAATCCAGGCCCAGCTCGCGGCGCAATTGCCCGGCCCGCTCCAGCACCGCCGCCACGTCCTGGACCGGTTCGCCCACGGCCTGGGCGGCTTCGCGCAGGTTGGGGGTGATGGCGTTGGCCCCGTGGTATTTGCGGTAATCCAGCCCCTTGGGATCGACCAGCACAAAGATGCCCTTGGCCCGCGCCGCGCCGATCAGGCTTTGGCATAGCCCAGGGTCCAGCGCCCCCTTGGCGTAGTCCGACAGCACCAGGACGGCGATGGGCGTGTGTTCCAGCAGGTCAAGCACGGCACCGAGCAAGCGCCCGCGCTCCGCGTCGGGATAGGGTCCGGTCGCTTCCTGGTCCAGCCGCAGCATGTGCTGGCGGCCGCCGATGACGCGGGTCTTGGTGGTGGTGGGGCGCGAGTCCGAACGCACCAGGCCGCCGCCATGGATGCCGGTGTCCGCCAACATCTCCGTCAGCCGCAGCCCGGCCTCGTCCCCGCCCAGATAGCCCGCGACCCAGGCTTCGGCTCCCAACCCGGCGAGGTTCGCGGCGACATTGGCGGCGCCGCCGAAGCGCTCGGTCCTGCGCCGCAAACGCACTACTGGCACCGGCGCCTCCGGGGAAATCCGTTCGACCTCGCCCCAGAGATAGCGGTCCAGCATCAAATCGCCGACCACCAGGATGCGCGGGATATCCAAGGTGCCGGCGGCGCGGAATCCACCGCGCACGGCTTCGAGCAAACGTCGTTGTGGGTTCATGGGATGGCTTCCAGTAATTCGCAAAGGATGTGGCCGATGAGGATATGGGCTTCCTGGACCCGGGCCGTGTCGTCGCTGGGCACGATCAGGGCGTGGTCGCAGAGCCCGGCGATCCGCCCGCCGCCCGAGCCCAGCAGCCCGACCGTGGTCAGGTCCATGCAGCGCCCGGCGTGGAGGGCGGCGGCGACATTGGCGCTATTGCCCGAGGTCGAGATGCCGATCAGCACATCGCCGGGCTGGCCCAGCGCCTCGACCTGGCGGGCGAACACGCGCTCGAAGCCGAAGTCGTTGCCCACCGCGGTCAGCACGGAAGAATCCGTGGTCAGCGCGATGGCGGCGAGTCCGCGCCGTTCGCGACGGAAGCGCCCGACGATCTCGGAAGCGAGGTGCTGGCTATCGGCGGCGCTGCCGCCGTTGCCCATCCACAGCAGTTTGCCGCCGCGGGCGATGCTCTCGCGCATGAGCCGGGCCAGCCGTTCGATGGCGGGATAGCCCTCGGGCAGCCGGTCGAGGATGGCCCGGTGTTCCGCGAGCGCTTGGTCGAAGATGGATTTGCAGTGCATGGGGTCCCTGGCGCTAGGCCGCTGCTTGGAAGGGCGGTCCGGCGACGACCGGGCCATTCCCCGGCCCAAGGTGCCGGGTTCCGCCCGCATGGCCGGATTGGCCGGGTGGAACCCCGTCGTCGTGGATCGATAGGCGACTATCATCCTAGGAAAAACCGGGTTCTACCATATAGGTATCGCTACGGATACCCCAGCCACCCGACCCAGCCGTAGATTAGCTAGGCTGTCAAAAGGGGGTAAGCTTTGGGATGGAAAGCCAAGGCATCGCAAGGATGCATCAACCACAGCCAGGGATTTTCCGGCGGAATAAACCGCCTTGGAATAGCCACCCAGGCCCGGTATATCATGCTGGTATGCGCCCTATCTTCTGGCGGCCCGGCCTGGGGAGCCGCCGATCCCACCGATATTTTCCAGCCGAATTTCACAGAAACCCTCAGCTACGACGATAACCTGTTCCGCCTGACCGATAACGCCAATCCCATCGTGACGGCCAACACGGGCAAGCGCTGGGATATCATCAACCGGGTCGCGGCAGGACTTAAAATCGAGTACCCCTGGAAGCGGCAAAGCCTGATTTTCGATGGCAATCTGGGTTATCAGAGTTACGCCAATCATGGTTATCTGGACAATGTCAATGGTTTCGCCAACGGCAAATGGAAATGGCAACTTGGTAACGACTGGGACGGTTTGATGAGCTATGGCTACCAACGGGCCATCGGTGGTTTCACCAATACCGGCTTCTTCGGCAAGGACATGATCTCGAACTATACCGCGCTGTTCGATATCAATTATTGGTTCAACCCTAGCTGGCGCATCAATGGCCAATACCTATGGCTGGACAGCCAGCACAGCGCCGAGCAACGCCAATTCCTCGATCTCGTCGCCAATACCGGAAGCGGTGGGATTTATTATCAATCCTCGGTTTTCAAAGATAGCTATCTGGGTTTGCGCTATCGGCATAGCGATGGCTTCCAGCCCCATCGGCAAGTCGATGCTCTCACCTTGATCGACAACAGCTATACCGACGACGAAGTCGTCCTAGATAGCCTTTGGAAGCCCAGTGGAAAATCCCAGTTACAGGGCAATATCGGCTGGTTGCGCCGTACCCAGCCGGATTTTCCCCAACGCGATTTCCAAGGGGCGACCTGGCGCTTGGATTACCTCTGGACCCCCACCCATCTGACCCAACTCGAACTCACCACCTACCGGCAACTCCGCAGTTTCCAGGATTTGACCGCCAGTTATATCGTGGTGGACGGTGTGAGCTTCGCACCGGGTTGGTCGGCCACCGAGAAAATCTCGCTACATGCTCGCCTGACCTGGGAATCATGGTCCTATCAAGGCAATCCCAGCACCGTTTTCGGCGGCAAAACCCGCGAGGATAATTTCTGGTCCGAGCAACTGGTGGCGAGTTATCAATTCATCCGCAACGCCGAAGCCAGCCTCACTTATCAAGCCGCCCAACGCACTTCCAACTATCCCAATCAAAGCTTCCAGGATAATATGGTTTTCGCCAGCCTCAGCCTGAAGTTTTAGGGAATACTCCTTGATAAGTTTTTTCAAAACCGATACGACCTAGGAATATTCCTCCCGAATTATCGGTATATTTTATTTAGGCATCCTCCCAAGGTAGCAATCGCCAAGCGCTCCGTGAACTTGAGATGATTAATGGCGACACGCCGTGGCTCGACAACGATTCGACCCTTGGCGAATCGATCCGAATTCCCATTGATCGAGTGATAACTATCCCCTGGTAAAATGGTGCGTCCATCGTGCCATTGGATGGTATCTACTATCTCATTTAAAGATCCTATGAACGTGCGCTGGATAGCCGCTCGCGGCGAAGCCACGAAATCACGATAATCCAAACGCAACACCGGGCGCTGTTTACCTAACAACCGTATTAACTGCTCGACTTTAGCCCAATCCGTTGCGACCCTCATAACCCCTCGCCTGAACATGACCGTGCTCCATATCGGGTCTATTTTTGAGTGGCTCCAAGAAGACATCACATCGACCGCGCTACGATGCAAATGCAAAATCGTAACTGGCTTCCTGGTCGCTAGCAGCCAAGCCCTAGGCCCGCTTTTAGAGCTATCCACCAGTACTTTCGCCCCGGTCAGCGTGGCAATACTATCAAACATCGAAAATTGCATTGCCAGGAAATCCTTGACTTCATGATGCTGGTCGATATTTTCCAGCGAGAACCCCATCTTCAGCAAAAAATGGCTGCGAACAAGCTTATGCTCCAAAGTCCACAAATAACGAAGCTCTTTTTCGCCAATCCGGGCATGTTTAAGGATTTCCGACCAGTATTCACAGCGATATAATCCAACACCCGCACAACAGGAGCATTTAATCTCTTGCGCCGGTATACGCCAAAGATGATCGAATTCGCCAAGTGCCACCACCGTTGGAGCGGAATTCAATACGCGCTCCAAAACAGTTGACCCCCCTCGCAAAGGTCCGGCGATGTATACAATCCTCATATAATCTCCATGTCTATGGTTAAATGCCATTGAACCCATTACAAACCATATTCCATCAAGTTTATACCCACCCCATTCCAAGCCACGGTTTATTTAAGCCGTTCCGTAGCCCTAAACAAAAATATATTGTTCCCGGCAGTATTTCTCAAATACAACGCGCCCAAGCCCAACCCGTTTAACAAACCACGCCTCAAACCTGGTTCTAAGAGCACCGCGATCAATAGGCTTACCACGACAGCGGTAATGAGTCCTATCGCCAGACTCAAATCCAGTGCCCACCCTGCCCGGTGCGCCAAAATCATCGCCTCTCCTCCCACATGATAATGAACCAAATATAAAGGATAAGTAGCCAGACCAAGCTGCCTGATCCCAGGCGCAACCAAGGCCAGCGAAGAAGCCAAGGGTACGCTATACATAATCGATAGCCCCATCAAAAACACCATGCCAAGCCATATTGCATAGGGCGTAACCACAGAAGCCGGATGGGCGTAACTGGATAGTATTTCGACGGCATTGGTCGCCGCGATCTGCGGAAAAGCCGTTACAATACAAAGCAAACACACCATAAGCCGTCCCCAGTTTACCCCGCGCCTATACATCAACCAGAACATGGTTCCCAAGGCGAAATAGCAGCCATGGGTGAGCAGCAATAACTGGTTTATCCTGGGATGGCTATCTTTTATAATGCCGCTCTCTATGAGCAGCCAAAACATCATGCTGAGCAGGCCGATACTTATAGTCAACGCTTGTAAGCGGTTAAATTTATCCACGCACAACAATAGAAATATCAACCCATAGAACGCGATCTCCACCCCTAAAGTCCAATAAACTCCACACAACCATGGGCCGATTGGGAACAACACCAAACTTTTGGCATAGAGCCACCCTAAATTATCGGTCTGATTCCAATAAATCAATATAATGGCGCTCAGGGTAGCCCCTATCCACATCGCCGGGACCAACCTGCCCACCCGGCTCTTCACAAACTCGAAAGGTGTGGCCCCTTCGGCGGTATAGGCAATTACGAATCCCGATAATACAAAAAATACCTGTACACCTATCCAACCAAACCAGGAATATTCCCATCCCGAAGGTAAGTCCGGGGCCATTCCGAGTCGGCCATATAGCGAATCATTCGGCGTAGCCCAAGCACGAAACCCCAAGTGGTATGCGGAAACCATCAGTGCCGCGAGGAAGCGGATGAGATCCAAGCCATAGATATGATTTTTCATGCCCTTCATATCCACCTCAACAAAAGTCCGGCCATTAAACATTGGATAACCGTGCCCGCCCCCACCGCACCACCGGGGTTTCAAACCAGCGGAACGAGATATAGGCCACGCTTATGATCATCAGTCAAACCATCGAGAAATACCGCATGCGCTCGGAGATCGGCAATTCACGGACCGGCGAGCCTAGGCAATATTTCATCATCCATAGCAACAAAGCACGGAACAAATCATAATCCCATGGTAAAGCCGGAGGCTTTCGATGGCTGGCCCCTCAAAGAAGCCTTTTCGCCATCGGTAAGAAATCAAAACCCGCTACCGATTGGCAGCGTGGCCACAAGCGGTAGGGAAGCACCGCCGTCCTACAACGTGGAGGGGCAGGACATATTTTCGGAAACGTCAAACTTCGCGAGTCCCCCGGGCGGAGCCGGTGGTTTTCCCAGGATAATTAAACCCACCAGATGCCAATCCAATGTCGCTATTCCATGCACAGGATTCGGCGTGGATCGATCCGGCCCCGCGCCAAATCGCCCAGAGCCTGGATATTCCCTTTCAACCTACCGCGCCGATCCACCCAAGGTTCCGGCTTCAAGGATTTCAGGACATTCGCCAATAGGTTTTTCAACACCAACCGTCCCGCATACCCTGGTGACATCGTGCCCTTCTTGCATAGATAAACCGGGTTGGCGACCTGGGAATATCCAAATTTCAGGCCGGAAGTACGGCCCCGCTTGGAACCAAGGTGAACCCCGGTCATCCGCAGGCATATCACGACCCGCCCATAAGCGGCCAAAGCGCGGCTGAAGTCTATATCCTCCTGCCAACCATATAAGGGCAGATTCTCGTCGAAGGCTATTCCATGCCGCCGCGCCGTGTTCATCCTGACAACCATATTACAGCCATAACCACCATAGGTTGCCTTAATAGCGGAATCCCAGGGTGGCAATGGCTTCCTATCCACGATCAGGCGCAAAGCCTGCTCAGGTTCAATACCCGGCCCGCCGATACCGTCCGCCAATAAATATCCCCGCGCCACCACAATATTTTGGACCTGAAACAGCTTTTCAGTCTCGGCGAGATAATCTGGGCTGGGATAATAATCATCATCGAAAAACACCATAACGTCGGCATCGACACAGGCGGCGATAATCGCGTTGCGCTGGGCCGGCAAACCCCGTGGCGCGGCCACGCTCCGCACCGGAAAAGGCAGGATTTCGGCTACGGCTGGATCGTAATCCGATAGTTCCGCCGGGCAAACCACCAAGGCATCCGGTGGCCGGGTTTGCCTAGCGAGTTGAAGCAGGGTTAGTGTCAGTTGCTCGCGACGGCCCGCGGTCGCTATACCCACGACTAATTTCATCCGGGTTCTCCATGAATATCTTCCGGCCCAAGCCCAATTTCACCAAAACCATCGCCAGGAAACAGGAACTCACCACCTCGGCGACCACCCGCGCCCCCGCAATCGTGGAGCCGCCCACTTCGCCGAACAAGGTGCTCGCCAATACCGTGGCGATGCTCAATCCCGCACATACCGCGGTGGACTTGATGATATAGGTATCTTTGCGCAACGGTATCAGGACATAGTTGGAAACCGCTTGATTGAAAGCTGCGAAAGGAAACATGAACCCGAATATCTGCATAATAAGGATGCTTTGCTCGAAACCCGGCCCCAGGATTAAGGGCATGATCCAAGCCGATAGGCCGACGGTGGCTAGCAAGGCCAAACCTCCGAATCCGAGCATGAACAGGATACCCTTGCGCATCAAGCGATAAGCCTCCCGCTCGGTCTCGTCGCAGCTAAGGTGGCGGGTCACGGTACCGATTAAAACCTGGCCCACCGGCTGCATGAAACTCAAGCCCACACTGGAAAAACGCTCGGCGGGTCCGTAATAGCCGACCTGGGCGGCGGGCGCGAATAAGCTCAAGAGATAGGTGGAGGCATTCGCCATCATGATCCTCAAGCCACGGGAAGCGAATAAAGCTGTAGAATCCCATATCAGCCGGAAGGCACCTGTTAAACTGAGATATTGCAAATCGATTTGGCGGGCGACCAAGGTATAGGCGATTCCATTGCTGATCAAACCGGATAATAACAGCGCCTCCAAAACCCGCGCCCCCTCTTCCCGGCCCCGCACCATCAGCAAGATAAATCCCAAGCTCAACGCGAACCCGAACACTTCCAGCAAGGCTTGGGTACGGAATTGCAAAGCCCCTTGGAAATACCACCCCAGGTTGAATCCCGAATTGATGCCGATGGCGACGGCATAGGCCACCAATTCCGGTTCGACCCGCAATACCGGGGATAACCAAGCCCCGCCCACGCCGATGGCGATAGCCAGGGGGACCATGATGGCGCGGGCCATGGTTTGCCGCCCGACCTGGGCCGCGATACCGGGGCGGTCGGTGGTTCCGGCGAGGTCGCGTACCCCCGCGACCGGGCAACCATATTCGACGCACAGCCAAATCACCTGGAACAAGGCCGAAGCCGCCAAAACCTTGCCATATTCCTCCGCCCCCAAAACCCGGCCATAATAGGGAATCAGGATCAACCCATAGATATAACGGAACACATGGGCGATATAGACAAACCCCAGGGAACGCCGGGTGGAAAGGGGTTTTTCCTGTCGTGCCGCGAGCGGGGATCTGGTCGGTTCCAACCGGGCGGCGTGGCGGCGCCGATTTCCGCGCCGATTCCTGGCGGTACCGCGCTTGCCGCGCTTCATGGCACCGCCCGGAAACTCAGGGGCATAATCCCAGCCGCGCCAGCAGGGGATGGTCGGGCTGCCGCGCCAAGGCGTGCCCCACCGCTGCGGCCAGGGCTTGCCTGAAATTTTCCTGCGAAAAGCGCTCGGCATTGGCGCGGCAGACTTCCGGCCTGAAGCCGCCCATGGACTCGAATTCGCGCACGGCTTGGCACAGGGACGCCGCCGTCTGCCGCGGGAAAAACCAGCCGGTGCCCCGCCCGGGGTCGGGATCGGCCACCACGCTTTCCAGCGCCCCACCCGCGGCATAGGCGATGACCGGCGTACCGCAAGCCTGGGCCTCCACCGGGGTGATGCCGAAATCCTCCTCCGCCGCGAACACCAGCGCCTTGGCCCGGCCCATGGTGTCGGCCAGCACCGCGCCGGATTGATAACCCAGCACCTCGATATTGGCGGCCCGCCGCGCCAGGAACCGCACCCGGTCCAGTTCCGCGCCCTCGCCGATCATGACCAGGCGCTTATCGGGCATGGCGGCGAAGGCTTCGGCGATCAAGGGCATCCGTTTATAAGCCACGTAGCGCCCGGCGGCGAGATAGAAATCCTCCTTGTCCAGGCGCAACGGGAAAGCCTCGGTATCCACCGGCGGATACACCACGGTGGCTTCGCGGCCATAGACCTTCCGTATCCGACGGGCGATATAGGCCGAATTGGCGAGGAAAGTATCCACCCCGTAGGCGGTACGGGTATCCCATAACCGTAGATAATGCAGGCAAGCCCGCACGGCCCAGGATTTGAAGCCGGTTTCCAGCCGGGATTCACGCAGGTATTGGTGCTGCAAATCCCAAGCATAACGGATCGGCGTATGCACATAGCTGATATGGATTTGGTCCGGCCCGGTAATCACCCCCTTGGCCACCGCATGGCTGGAGGAAATCACCAGGTCGTAATCCGACAAATCGAATTGCTCGACCGCCAGCGGCATCAAGGGCAGATAATTACGGTAACAGGTCCGCGCCCTGGGCAGGCGCTGGATGAAGCTGGTCCGGGCCTTGCGCCCTTCCAGGAAGGCCCGCTCGTCCGCTTCCAGGAAATCCACCAGGGCGAACAAATCGGCCTGCGGATAGACCTTGAGGATTTGCTCCACCACTTTTTCCGAACCCGCCCGGCTCACCAGCCATTCATGGACCACGGCGACCCGTAGCGATCCGGCGGCGGAATACGGTAGCGGCGGGCTTTCGGGAGGTGGGAGTTGCAGCTTCAGGCCCCGCGGGCCACCGCTCAGGTTTTGCACACCGCCTCCTGCATGAATGCCAAGTTCAACCGGGCGCTTTCCTTCCAGGAGTAACACTTGGCCCGCGCCAAACCGGCCCTGGACAAGCGCTGGCGCAACCCAGTGTCGGCGAACACTTCCCGGATTTGCCCGGCCAGTTGGTCGGGGCGATTGGGGTCGAAATACAAGGCGGCGTCGCCGCAAACCTCGCGCACCGCCGGCGCGGTCGAAGCCAGCACCGGACAGCCGCACGCCATGGCTTCCAACGGCGGAATCCCGAAACCCTCGTAGAACGAAGGGAAGATGAAACAACCCGCCCCGCGGTACAGCGCCTTCAAAGCCGCGTCGGACACATAGCCCACCCGCTTGATCGCGTCGGGATGGGCCGCCGTGCCGCGGAACACACCGGGGTCCGCCATCCCGGCGGCGACACAGGGCGGGGCGGCGTCGCCCAGGAGCCGGATGGCTTCGGCGATGGTCGCGAAATTCTTGTTGGGCGTCGGGCTGCTGACCGCCAGCGCGTAGGGTTCGATGCCCAGCCCGTAGTGGTCGAGGACGGCATCGTCCTCCTCGATGCGGCTCAAATGCTGCCAGCCTTCGGTGGCGATCCTGAGCCGGTCCTGCGCCACGCCGAAGCACTGGGCGATTTCGCCCGCGCTGAAACGGGACACGGTGATGGTGAGCGGCGAGCGCCGGGTGATGGAACGCAGCAAGACCTCGTGCCAGAGCCGGAAACGCCAGCCGAAGGATTCGGGAATCCGCCGCACCGAAGTATCGTGGACGGTGATGGACTGCCGCCGTTTCAACACCGGCCCGGTCGCACCGAAGCTGAACAAAAAGCCGCGCCCGACCCGCCAAGGCAAGTCCAATTGCTCCCACAAATGGCCCCGGAAATGGCCGAATTGTTCGGCGGGAATCGCCCGTAACTCGGGCAGGTCGACCCCTTTGGGCGCGAGCAAACGGCAACGCAGGCCGTTCCCCTCGCCATGGGCCAGGATCGAATCCAATTCGGCCAATACTTCGCGGGCATAACGTTGTATCCCCGTCACCCGCTGTCCCAGGAAACGGCCATTGATAAACACCGTCTGCCGGGGCGATAAATAGGCGATCCCGCATTGGCTCATAACCCGGCCCCAAGGTTTGGCCGCACGGAACCAGCCCGGATTGGACCATATCCCGTATCCCTTATATCCATAACATCCCTGTCGGCTCGTACCAGATGAATAGGTTAAAACGGCCCAAATTCGCGAGGGAGCGGACTTAACCGTCGTCCCATATAGCCACTTGGCCAAGTCGATACCATTATCATGCGCCACTGCCGGGTTCGGCCATATGGAAAAGCGCGTACCGGCTCAACCTTTGCCCAAATGCCCACGCAAGGGATTGACACCGGGATATTCCCGTGGCTTGAAACCGGCTTCCACTGTGGCGGATTCCCGCTGCGGCTGCCGATAGGCTAGGCCCGCCGCCGCTGCGGCGGACAGGGTATAGAAAACCATCCCAGGATCGGCCATGGTCCCGGAAATCGTCCCCGCCACCAGCACCGCCAGCAAACCATGCCGGGCCGCCCTGGACACCGCCGCGACCGTGGTGGGTTCCGCGATGGTGGGCCCGGTGAACAAGCGCCAGCAAAACAATGTAAACAAACCCACGCCTATCACCCCGGTATTCGACAGCAACGCCATGGGGAAACTGGAAGTCCGCGCACTGCCGAAGCCTATTCCCAACCCATAGGTGTCGATGAAATTGATCCAGCCTTGTCGATTCCACAAACTCCTTTCCCGACCCGAATTGCTATCCAATTTATTCACCAGGGTTACATCGAAAAATTCGAAGATGCGGCTAAAAATTTCCGGCTGGCTCAGCATTATGAAACACCCGGCCAGAACCACCGCGACCATCATGAGCGTGGTCGGTCCTACCCGCAAAGCCTGCCTATGCCAATAAGCCTGGGCCAAGGCCATTGCCGTGGCGATGATTCCATAAATCAATAGGCCCGCATAAGCCGTCGAAGAAGTGGTTATCAACAACAAACCCAGGGACACCAAAGCCACGGTACCGCTATAAACCCCACGCACCCCATCGCGGCACAGGCTGGCCGCGAAGGCGAATAACGCCAGGGTAAACGATGAAAATACCGAGGTTTCCGGGAATGTACCATAAATACGCAATAAGCCTCCGACCTCGCCGCCGGTAAATGTGGCATAACTCGCGTTGCGGAATAGATTCAACACGCTGGGAAACCCCAGGTGATTCTCCGCCAATTGCAATACCGCAGCCAGGATATTCAGAGCCGTGAGCAATAATACCGCATCGCGCATCTTCGCCATGCGCCGCTCGGAATCCAGCAAGCTGCGCACCGAGAGGAAACACACCAACCCAAGCAAGGCATAGATGGATTGGGTGAGATTGGTCGAGAGCGGCTTGAGCGGCATCAAGGCCACCCCGCCAATCACACCGCGATTGGTGCTGAATACCAGGGTTTCGCCAGAGAACAAGCGGGGTAAGCTCATGGCGCTCAGCACTTCCCATAACACCAGCAATAACAACCAAAACCCAGGCTCCGGGTAAAGCAGGAACCTGGGCGATAAGGAGATTCCCCGGTCGGCTATCGCTTTCCACACCAGGAACGGCATGAGCAAAATGACGGGCAAGATGGGCGCGTCCCCGAGCATGGAGAATGACAGGGTCGCGGTTCCGCCGAATAATAGGCAAATCATCAGCGCGTACAGGATTCCCCCGCCCGATGCGAGCAGCCCCGCGAGAATCACGGGTAGCGCGAAAACCGTGATTTCCATGAGTCATACCTTCCTGATTATGAACACCAACAAGCCCCTTCCAGATAAGCTTAATAATTCACACTAATATCCAAGGGCGCATCCAGCCAAGTGCCGGAAACATAAACCGGCGCGGCCCCTAACTTAACCCTACGCCTGCCCTGCACACTGGTATCGAGGGCCACGGGCTTACCCAAGACATCGACCGCCTCGATGGTCTTCTCATTCGCGGGAAAACTGAGATAAGGCGTCGCTCCCTCCACGCTCCAAACCACCAATTTCCGGCCCCGCGCCCCGGTGAATACGAATCCCTGAATCCCGCTGGCGGGATGGTCGGTACCGGCGAGTTGACTGAGTAAAACCATATCGCCCAACTGCCGGGCCATGGTTTGATAGGCAAAATAGGTTTGCCGGTGCTGCCCATTATTGCGGGTCAAACCCATCGGACCATCCACCGCATCGTAGGAAGAAAACCAGCAGGTCGCCTTGATACCCGCCGCCGCCGCCAGGATATAAGCCCTGGGCAAATAGGCCACCAAGGTGGATTCGGGAACGCTGCCTTTCGCTCCTTCCAGCGGCCAGCCCCATTCGGTAATCCATATTTCCGGGATATAGCCCAGTTTGGTCTTGCCTTGGTCGCGCAAACGGCGCACCGCCGACCGGAACGAGCGGTCTTGATCGACCACCTTGAAAGGCCGGGTCCAATCGGTATCGTAGGCGACGGCGGTATATTCTGGATTGGCTGGCGCATTATAGGGATGGACCGCGAAACCGGCGATTTCCTTGGGTAGACCGGCTTCGAGAAACCAATAATGAACGACCCACATATCATCATCGCTCAGTATCTTGATGGAGGGATCTATAGCCTTGACCGCACGCACCGATTCCTGGGCGATCTTGATATATTGATCCACCCAAGGCGAAGGCGCTTTGCCTTGCCAATTGCCTCCGAACTTCTGAAGCACCGCGTCGTTATGGGGTTCGTTCCAGACCTCCAGGACGAAGGACACCCCGGAAGCTTTCATCAAGCGCGCCACTTGGGCGGCATAACGGGCAAAACCCGTGGCATTCACCGAGTTGGTGGGATTTTCCGGGGTATTGGGATAGGCTTTCTGATTGCCGTAGGCGAGCATGAAAACCACGCCGATGCCATGTGACCGGTAATAGTCCAGGCGTTGTTGGAAATCATTGGGAAAGCGGCTCAAAAACCGTCCGGCGGTGGGTTCCATGGTGGCCCAGCCCACATGATCCCGAACCCAACGCACACCCAATTCGGAAAGGTTCGGCAGGTTCGCGAGCGGTTCGCCCTGGCTGAATTTCACCCCCAGGCATAGGGTTTCGCGGAAGGGCGCGGCGGCGGGCTGGAAATCGCCGCCGGGCGGAGGCAATACCGCGCCCCAATCCGCCGCCAACGCGCTCGCCCACCCCGTCCATACTACGAGGCCCAGGGTTATCCATAATAATCGCCGGTCCTGCTTGGACATGGGATGGCCTCCAAGGATTACCCACCCATACCGCCTTCCGGCCAGTGGGTTCCGGGTTTCAGATGTCGTTGAACACCGCCGCGACCCATTCCACCCTGGCATCGATGAGATGGGCTTTCACCGCCTCCAAATCCCGCATCCGGGTTTGGTGCTTCCTCACCACCAGCAGCACATGCCGGGTATTGGCCGCGATGATCTGGGTATCGGCATAGCGGTTGGCGGCGGGGGTATCCACGATCACCACCGGATAAATCCGCCCGCACTCGCGCAACAAGGCCGCGAAGGCGGGCCGGTCCAGCAATTCCTGCGGATTGGGCGGCACGGTCCCGGCGGGCAGGACCGCGAGGTTCCCGAAAACCCCGATCTCGGCGATGACCTCGGTGCCGCGGCGTCCGGCCAGCACATCCGCCAAGCCTTGGCGCTGGGCCAGCCCGAAAATGCGGTGCTGCCGTGGCTCGCGCAGATTGGCGTCCACCAGCAAGGTCCGCACGCCCAGTTGGGAGAAGGCCACGGCGAGGTTGGCGGCGACATAGCTGCAACCATCGCCCCGGTCCAGGCCGGCCACCGCCAAGGCGGTGGCGTCTTCCAATCCGAACAGCCGCAAATTCAATTGGCTGCGTAAGCGCCGGAACGCCTCGGCGCGGTCGCCGAAGGGCGCGTAGGCCAGGGCCAATTCGGGACTGAACGCCTGGGCCTCGGGCTGGCCGGGCACGAGATAGGCATAATCGAACTGCCGGGCCAGGGCGGTTTGCACATCGACGTCCTGGATCAGCCCCAGGCTCACGGCGGCCTCGCCGAAGCGCAAACCCCGCTCCTGCTGGCGGCGCTCGATGGCGTCGATATCCAGGAAACCGATCTTGCCGGTTTCGACCAACAACTTGCCGATGGGCTTGCTGCCGGGCACGGCAGGGAAGCCGGCCCGGCGCTCCAGGCGCTCGACGCGGACGGGTTCCGCGTGCGATTCCTTGTGTAGTTCCTTCATGGGCATGGGCCTCCTCGTGGGGGCAAAGCCGGTTTATGGCGGAAACCCAGGGCGGGACGCCGCGCCCGCCGCGGGGCGATGCTGACCAGGACCGGCACGCCCAAGCCCCGCTCGATATCGCCTTCCGCCCGCACCCGGCGGTCGCCGACCTCGCGCAACAGGGCGCAGGCCACGCCGAACAGGCCGCCCATGACCACGCCGATGGCGAGGTTCAGCGCCAGGCGCGGCTTGGACGGCCACAAGGGCGGCACGGCGGAATTCAGCACGGCGATTTCGGTTTGGCTGCGCTGGCTTTCCAGGCGGATTTGCTCGGTGCGCTGGCGGGCGCTGTCGTAGGCACGTTCGGCGTTCTCGACCTCGTGGGTCAGCACCATGGCGCGGTCGCGTCCTTCCTTCAATTCGAGGACGCGGTTTTTCTGGCGGTCCAGGGCGTGTTCGATCTGGGTTTCGCGCTGCTGGGCCTGGGCCGCCGCATGGGCCAGGGAGCCTTTCACGTTCTGGATCTCGGCGGCGATCTTGCGCTTGAGGCTGTCGCGCTCGGCGCGGGCGCTTTGGTGGACCGGATGCTTGGGGCCGAGTTGATCGGCGGTCTCGGCCAGCTTGGCCTCGGATTGGGCCAGGGCATTCTTGAGGTTCTGGATCAAGGCGTTGCCCTGGATATCGGGCAATTCCTCCAAGCGGCCCTTGGCCTCGGCCTCGGCGACCTGGCGCTGGCGGGTCTGGATATCGTAGGTCTGGGTCTGGGCGATCACCCATTGGCTGGACAACTCGGCCAACCGGGCGTTTTCCACGTCGAGCTTTTCGTCGGAAGCCACGATGCCGGTGCGGCGCTGGTATTCCGACAACCGTTGCCGGGCCGCTTCCACCTGGCCGCGCAGGGTCTTGATCTGGTCCTCGAACCACGAGGCCTGGGTGCGGGCCGGATCGACCCGCAGATCCAGGTTGGTCTGGATATAGGCGCGGGCGAAGGCATTGGCGACCCCGGCGGCGAACTCGGGGTCGGTGTTGGAAAACTCGATGGCGATGACGCTGCTATCGCGGCCCGGCCTCGCGTCCAGCGCCTTGATCAAGCGGTCCGCCACCCAATCGCGCACCTCGCCCCGGCCTTCGGTTTCCTGGTCGAATTTCTCGACCAGTTCGGGAACCTCGGTCAGTTTGAGGCTATCGACCACCCGCAGCGCCACGGCGTGGCTGGTGATGATATCGACCTGGGTCGCCAGATAGCCGGTCAGCAATTGCCCCGGCAGGATCATCCCGGTGATGGGGTCCACGCCCTTGAAATCGACCAGCACCGAGGCATGGGCGGTATAGGTCTTGGGCAGCGCCAAGCTCACGCCGACGACCAGCCCCACCACGCCCAGGAACACCGCCAGCACCGCCCGCCACCGCGCCGCCAGGATCAGGAACATTTGGGTATAGGTCATGGGCGGCTCCTAGAACCAGCTTTCGCCGACATAGATCACATCGTCCGGGCGCACCAAATCCCCGAGTTCCGCCGTCTCCGTCAACAATTCGCCCTGGCCGCCGCGGCGCTTCACCTCGACCCCGTCATCGCTGCCCCGCGCCGTCAGCCCGCCGCCGATGGAAATGGCCTGGGCGATATTGATACCGCGCTCCAAGCGGAACACGCCCGGATGCTGCACCTCGCCGTAGATATAAAAGGTCTGGGCCTTGGGCACGTACACCAGATCGCCGCCCGTCATCCCGATATCCTTGGAGACATCGCCCGCGAACAAGGCGTGCAGATCGATTTCCCGGTGTTCGTTGCCGCCCCCGGCGGTCCGCACCAAGACCGCCACCTCGCCGCCCTCGCCGGACACCCCGCCCGCCGCCGCCAGAACCTGCGACAAGGTACTGGCCCGTTCCAAGGCATACTGGCCGGGCTTGCTCACCGAACCCATCACGGAAACCTGCTGGCTGGCGAATTCGGTCACCACCAGATTCACATGGGGTTGCTTGATGAAACCCTGCTCGGTGAGTTTCTGGGTCAGGAGGGTTTCCGCCTGCCTGGGGCTTTTGCCGCCGACCAATACCTCGCCCACCAAGGGAAAGGTAATCCCGCCCGACGCGCTGACGCGGGTTTCGACGGCGAGGTCGGGATAATCGAATACCGTGATTTTCACGAAATCGCCCGGTCCCAATAGATAATCCTCGGCCCTGGCTGTTCCAAACCCACAGAGCAATAGCCAGAAAACCATCCACCACCGCAGGATCGCTCCCACGCCGAGCGTGGGAGCGATAGATATTGCCTTGCTCATAACCCGTCGATCCCCTTTTGTAAATGCCGCCCGCCGGACGAGGTCACATCATTTTGACCGGCACCAAGCTGTTGCGTTGTCTCGGATTCATACCCGGCGAATTCACCTTGATAATGGATTTCCGCCGCCCGCCACAAACGGCTCAAATGTATACGGCTGGCCTCCCCATTACGGGCGCTGGATAAATAAGCCTCGATGGCGGGCTTGGCTTTCGCCTCATCCAGCGGCGCTAATAAAGCCGCTTCCAACTGTAGCAGCAATAGGGTTTTGCCCCGCTGTACGGCGGCGATATCGCCCGGCTCCATAACGGCCAAGCGCGGCAATAATTCCAAGGGCGCTTGTTCGGCGCTCCATTGCAGCCATTCGGTTTGATAATCTATATTGCGGGCTTGCAGGAGATGGGCGGTTTCCTGCGGTGTTTGCGCCGGGTCCAGCAGCCTTTTCAAGCCCTCGTCGAACCGGTCGGCGGGCATGGCGAACGCCTGCAAGCGGTATAATTTGCGCTGGGAAAAAAGTTCGGGATGCTTATGATAAAAAGCCTGGATATCTTCGGGCGTGGGCGGGGTTTTGGGTAAAACCTTGCGCTCCAGATAAGCCAGGGCCAATACCCGGCGTTTGGCATCCTCGACGGCGAGCATGATTTGAGGATCGTGTTCCAAATCTTCCCGCACCGCCTGTTGGACCAATAATTCCTGCTCGATCAGGGTTTCCAAGGCATCGCGGCTGGCTTCCCGTGGGGTTTTCCAGGTTTTGATCCCGGTATGGGCCAGGAAGCTATTCAGTTGATGGACGGTGATTTCCTCATGGTTCACCCGCGCCACGACCTGGGAAGAATGCTTGGCCTCGGGAGCATCGCAGCCCGCGAGCGCAAGACCAATAAATACCAGGATGATCCTGGCCAATACCTTAGCCATTCCTTGGGTCCCGTTCCATCGAATCCTTGTCATCCAAACCACCCGAATCCCAGCCGGAATCCAAAGCAAGCCTTGGACTCCTGTAAACCCCGCTTTAATAAGCGTGCCTATCCCCGAATAAAACCTTTATGGTCTTTAGGATAATCCAACAATCCAGGCCCAAAGACCAGTTCCTGAGGTATTCCAAATCGCATTCGATACGCCCGCGCATATGTTCGAGATCGTCGCCGCCGCGAAACCCATTGACCTGCGCCCAGCCGGTAATTCCCGGCTTGACCTTGTGACGGATCATATAGCCCAGTATTTGCTTGCGGTATTGCTCGTTCACCGCGATGGCGTGCGGCCTCGGCCCGACCAGACTCATGCGGCCTTGCAAGACATTGATGAATTGCGGCAATTCGTCCAGCGAGGTTTTGCGGATGAATTTCCCAAGCGCCGTTACCCGGTTATCGTTCTGCGTGACCTGGGTATAATTCGATGCGCCATCCTCGGTCACGGTCATCGAGCGGAATTTGTAAACAATCACTTCCTCTCCATCCAAACCATAGCGCCGCTGGCGGAATAAGACCGGCCCTTTGGAATCCAGTTTCACCGCGATTGCAACCACGATAAAAACCGGCGAGATCACCAGTAAAATCGCCAAGGAACCGATAATATCGAAAGCCCGTTTGATGAGGCCACGCAGGCCATAGAAAGGCGTATCGCAGACCGCCACGATAGGCATTCCATTGATTTGGGAAAACCGTGCCTGGATCAAATCGAAGATGAAGATATCGGGCACGAAGAATACCGAAGCCGTGGTATCGCGCAAGGCTTCCAGCAAATGCTGTATCCGGGGCTGCAAGGACATGGGCAAGGCGATATAGATCAAATCGACCCCGTGCTTGCGGACATAATCGGCCGCTTCCGCCACCCGGCCCAATAGCCGGTCCTCCATATTTTCGGGCAGGCGCCAAGCTTGGCGGTCGTCGAAAAAGCCCACGACCCGGATACCCAAATAAGCATCCTCGGTGACTTTCTTATGCAGCGCCAAACCCAATGGGTTGGCGGCGATAATCACGGCTTTGCGGGTCTTGGTGCGGTTCACCACCGAGCGCAGTGCATTACGCGCCAAAAGCTGCGAACCCAGCAACGCGATGGGCACCATCACGAACCAGGTGAAAATAATCCTATGGGAAAACATCGCCAGGGTTTTGGTGGCATAGCCCACCAAAAGCAAAACTCCGAATACCACGCACCAATTCCATAGGATATAATTGATCGCCTCGAAGTAGGGAAACCGGGGGCGGTCGCGATATAGGTTGATCTCGTCGAACACTTGGGCCGATACCAGGAAACCCAGGACGCCGAGAATCACATAGGATTGGTCCAGCGCGTGTCCATGGCCTAGCGTGACCAGCGCCAAACCCAGGCTAACCACCACGGGGCATAATAGCCATTTAATCAAGATCACACCGGGCAAATCCAGCGAGGTGGCCCCATGGGAAGGGGCTTTGGTCAGCCGGGCCGAGGGCAGGAATTCGAGTCCGGCCTGGGTTTCCGTATATGTGCCTTGATTCCCTTTGCGCCAGCGCAATGGAGGGGTATTCCGTAGGAGCGTCCCTGATTTTCTCATCTGATTCAATATCCTTATATATCCGCCACGCAACGCATCCCATTCTCCACAATATGGACGATGCGAATCCTTATATTGGGTTCCCCCGTGGAGCTTGGGAACGAGTATCGATACGCAAACCCCAGCTAACCGGAAATGGTTCCCTGTCCTTGCCCCAAAGCCTTATGCTTGCGGCGGATTTGGAAGGCGATCAAACTGATGCCCACCACCACCATGGCCCATTGTTCGGGTTCGGGGACCGCCAACACCTGGAATGATCCCGCGATGCCGGAATAAGGGTCGATGGCATTGCCACTGGCGATCAGCGTATAGGTGATACCGCTGGTAAGCCCGGCGAAGGTATAAACCGGGTTGACCGGGTTGAACGGCTTGGGGGCGGTGCCACCCGCCAAGTCCAAATCCAATCCGGCCACGGTCTGGACGCTGGCCAAAAAACCGCGCCCGAAAGCCGGATCGGACAGCGAGAAAACAATATCCTTAGTGAAACCGCCGACACCTACGATATTGCCCTGGAATTCCACGAAACTCCCATTGCTCAACGGGGTGGCGATTGAAAATGAATCGTTGATGAAAATACCGGGCCGCAATATGTTGCGATTGACATCCTTGACCGTGACCGAGTAAATGGCCGCTTCCACCACGCCGGACCAAAAGCCGATCCACAACGTACCACTCAAAGCGATAAAATATAACCTCTTCATCGCCGCATACCTTCCATAGATGGACTGAAAAAAACGAAATCCTTGTCATCGGAATCGGACGATCTCATATCGGCCTGCAACCTCCCGGATCGACTCGCGATCCCTTGGCCTTTCCATTTTCATAGTGCATCCAGATCGTCGTGTAAGCACTATCAGCTAGTTTAGGATACGTAAATCTTGCCCGGCTGGGTGTACGTAGCTTTCCCTAGTTTCGCGGCGTGGATAGGGAATTGGCCCTTTTCCGAGAAACCCCCGGTAAATACTGTATTCCCACGGAACAGCCGCGCGCGGTTGCCCCCTCCCGGCATTGCCGCCACGGCGGCAGCCGCGATGCCCATTTGCCGCCAGGGCGGCATCCCCCCTTCCCGCCCCCGCCTGTAACCTAATATTTTCAAAGACTTATATCTGGCATGGATGCTGCCCTCCGGTCTACGCGCCTTGAGCCATTTATCAACCCCACACGTCTGGAACACACCCATGAGCAAAATCAAAGTCGGGATCGTCTCGGGCAACCTAGGCTCCCCTTCCAAAACCCTGGCCCTGGCCGGACAAATCCTGGAGGCCGTGCAGCGCCTGGCCCCGGTGGACAAGGAACTCCACAGCCTGGCCGAATTGGCCCCGGTGTTCGGCCCGGCGCGTTCGCCCGCCGAACTGCCCGAGGCGGGCCACGCGGTGCTGCGTTCCATCGTCGCCGCCGATCTGTTGATCGCCGTCACCCCGGTCTACAAAGGCTCCTATACCGGCCTGTTCAAGCATTTGTTCGATTTCATCGATCCCAAGGCGCTGAACGGCGTGCCGGTCATCCTCGGGGCCACCGGCGGCGGCGATAAGCACGCCCTCATCGTCGAGCATCAACTGCGGCCCTTGTTCGGTTTCTTCGGGGCCTGGACCGTGCCTTCCGGCGTCTATGCCTCCGACCAGCTCTACGACGGCAGCCGCTTCGCCGACCCCACCGTGCTGGAACGCATCGACACCGCCGCCCGCCAAGCCGTGGACGCCGTCCGACTCCGCCAACAATCCTTCCATCCCGCCCAAGCCGCCTGAGGAATCCCCATGAGCACCCCCGATTACGAGCGCATCCGCGGCGAAATCCGCGCCCTGGTGGACGAGGTCGTCCGCCCCAACGCCGACAAGATCGACACCCACGGCATCTTTCCCAGGGAAAACCTGGAAGCCTTGGGCCGGGCCGGTTGGAACGGGGTTTTGATCCCGGAGGAATATGGCGGCCTGGGGCTGGACCATGTGGCTTTCTCCATCGTCGCCGAGGAGATAGGCCGGGCCTGCGCCTCCACCGGCCTGGTCTATGTGATGCACACCGGCGCGGCCCAGACCATCAACCTGTTCGGCAACCACGACCAGAAGCAACGCTGGCTCAGGCCGGCCCGCGATGGACTCATCGGCACCTATTCCACCAGCGAGAAAGCCTCGGGCGGCCATTGGTGGTTCAACTTCAGCGAGGCGGCGCGGGACGGCGACGGCCATTACCTCTTGAACGCCGAGAAATCCTTCACCACCAGCGCGGGGCAGGCCGATTACTACGTGTTCCAGACCCGTTCCCCCGGTGCCAAGGGACCGACCGATATCAGCTTCTTCATCGTCGATTCCAAGCTGGACGGCATCGCCCACGGCACCTGGGAAGCCCTGGGCGTGCGCGGCAACCATAGCGGTCCCATCACTTACAAGGATGTCCGGGTCGAGGCCCGCGACCGCCTGGGCGAGGAAGGCCAGGGCAAGGATATCGTCTACCACGGCGTGTCCCCGGTGTATCTCATCGGCCTGGGCGCGGTCTGGCACGGGGTGGCGCGGGCGGCGCTGGAACGCGCCGCCACCCACCTCACCGGCAATATCCACCGGGATTTCAACCGCAAGCTGTCGGATTACCAAGTGCTGCGCCAGCAACTCGGGGAATCCAAGGTCGCGGTGGAAAGCCTCCGGCCCTGGCAGCACGACCTGGCCCGGCAATTGGACCGGCTCCAGGCGGAAGGCCGGGCGCAGGGCGAAATCCTGTTGCCGCTGACCGAGTTCAAGGTCCACGCGGCGGAGGTCGCCAACCTCTCGGCCCGCAACGCCTTGGATGTGAGCGGCGGCTATGGCTATAAGAAAGGCCCCATCGAGCGCATCTTCCGCGACGCCCGCGCCGGGATCGGCATGGGTCCGTCCAACAACATCGCCCGCGAATGGATCGGCAAGACCCTGGTCGGCCTGCCCCTGGAATTGTTCGAGGCCGGCGGCGAATAACCGGCCCCGGCGGGACCGGGGCGTCCATCATTCCCCCTGGGCCGGGATCGGCGGTGTTTCCGCCGGTCCCGGCTTTTTTTTGGGCTGGGCACGGGGCTTCCCCGGCGGCCTTCCCAAGCCGGGTTTGGGAACCCACGCGCCCGGCGCGGACCGGGCCTGCCGCCATGGCGGCAACCTCCCGGCAACTGCCGCCACAGCGGCATGGCCCGGTCCGCCTCAAACCTTATAAATCAATCGATTTCAACGATTTAGCCGTGGCACGGATACTGCGCTGCCTGCTTCGCGTTCCGGCGAAGCCCGGCCCGTCGCCGCCCCGGAAGCGCGGCCCGAATTCCAAAAACTCCCGATGGTTCCCCCATGACGACTCATCCACCCTATGGAAAACCTCCTCGCCCCCGGCGTCCGGCCCCCCCACCCGGCTGGGGTCTGGCCGTGTTGGCGGCGGGCGCGGCGGTCTCGCCGCTGGCCCAGGCGCTCAACACCGGCACCGATCTCGACCTCAGCTTGAAAGCCATCGCCGGGGGCATGGCGGGCGCGGCCTTCGTCCGGCCCCAGGAAGTGTCCGCCGCCCTGTTCGGCAACCCCGCCACCTTGACCCAGTTCAAGGGGATGAACGCGGGCGTGGGCGCGGCGATCCTGGAGCCGGTGGTCACCAATACCCAGACCAGCCAGGGCTATAGCCACGAATCGCCCAGCGAGGCCGGGAACTATGTCGCGCCGGATTTCGCCATCGGCGGCGAGGTGGCGGATGGCGTGGTCTTGGCGGGCGGCGTGGAAGTCGATTCCGGCCTGGGCGCGGATTACCGGACCCATCCCATCAGCGCGGGGGCCGGTTTGGGCCTGGGCGGCAGCGGTCCGGGCGGGGCGGCCACCCTGCCCTTGCTGGTCGAATACCTCTCCTTCAGCGCCAATGTCGGCGGGGCGGTGGAGATCACCCCCGAGTTGTCCTTGGGCGCGGCCCTGACCGTGGGGGTGGGCTTCGGCCAGTTGGGCACCTCCGGCAATACTTCGGGCCTCGCGGGGCTGTCGGGCGATTTCGGCGGCACCACGTCCAGCGTGCATAACATCAGCGCCCGTGGTTCGGCGGGCCTGAGCTACCGCATCAACCCCACGGTCACGTTCGGTGCCTCGTTCAAGACCCCGCTCGAATACAACTTCCACAACGTGCTATCGACCACGGTGGGCGGTAGCCAGGCTTATCAAGCGGCCAAGCTGGAACAGCCCTGGGAAGTGCAATGGGGCTTCGCCGCCACTCCCATCCCGGAACTCCTGGTCGAGGTCGATGGGCTATGGAAGAACTGGTCCAACGCCGCGCTTTATAAGGATGTCTGGGACGACCAATTCCTGGCCCTATTGGGAGCGCAATATTCCCTCGACCAATGGCAATTGCGGCTGGGCTACAGCTATGCCACCGCCCTCCTCAGGGACAACCCCAACGGCACGCTGGCGGGCTTCCAAGGGCTGGGCACCCTGCCCCTGGACACGGCGGTGCCCGGCGTCCTCAACCAGAACGATCTGGTCCGGGTGGTCCAGACCACCCTGGTGCCGGTGGTGTGGCAGAACACCGTCACCGCCGGCGTGGGCTACGCCTTCACCCCCAAATTCCGCCTGGATTTCTTCGGTGCCTACGCTTTCCAGGGCAACGCCAGCCGTTCCACCTTGGCCCTTGGCAATTACTCGGTCGATGCCAGCGAATGGGCCTTGGGCGGGGGCGCGAATTTCAAATTCTGATGCTTCAGTACGGGAGTCGACACCATGCATTCCAACCCACCACTGGCCGCGGCACCGTTCCTGAACGCCCGGCCCCAGCCCCCGGCCCGCCCCGCCAGAAGGACCGCGCAGCGGGCCGCGCCGGTGCTGTATCCGCCCGCCGCCCAGCCACATCCGGTGCTGCTGCGGGTCGAGCAGGTATCGCTTTCGTTCAAGGGCGTGAAGGCGGTCAGCGATATCAGTTTCGAGGTGAAGCGCGGCGAGGTCTGCGCCCTGATCGGTCCCAACGGCGCGGGCAAGAGTTCGCTGCTGAACATCATCAACGGGGTGTACACGCCGCAGGAAGGCCGCATCGTGCTGGACGGCGTGCCCTATCGCCGGGTCAACGCCCATCGCGCCGCCACCCAGGGCATCGCCCGCACCTTCCAGAACATCGCCTTGTTCAAGGGCATGAGCGTCCTCGACAACGTGATGACCGGGCTCAACCTCAACGTGCGCTCGAATTTCCTGGAACAAGCCTTGCGCCTGCCCCGCGCCCGCCGCGAGGAAGCCGAACTGCGGCGCAAGGCCGGGGAAGTCATCGCCTTCCTGGACCTCCAGGCGCATACCCACAGCCCGGTCGGCAACCTGCCCTATGGCCTGCAAAAGCGGGTGGAACTGGCCCGCGCCCTGGCCGCCGAACCCAAGCTCCTGCTGCTGGACGAGCCCATGGCCGGAATGAACGCCGAGGAGAAGCACGCCATGTGCGGCTTCATCCTGGACGTGCACCGCGAGTTCGGCACCACCGTGGTCTTGATCGAACACGACATGGGCGTGGTGATGGACATTTCGGACCACGTCGTGGTGCTGGACTATGGCCGCAAGATCGGCGACGGCACCCCGGATGAAGTGCGCGGCGATCCCGCGGTGATCGACGCCTATCTCGGCGTCGCCCATTGAACCGGAGCGGAGAACCCCATGGATTTCTTTCTGGAAGTGGCCCTGGGCGGGTTGTTGGCGGGCGTCATGTATTCGATGGTCGCCATCGGCTTCGTGCTGATCTACAAGGCCTCGGGCGTGTTCAATTTCGCCCAGGGCTCGATGGTGCTGTTCGCGGCGCTGACCTTCGTCAGCCTCCTGGAAAAGGGCATCAATTTCTGGCTGGCCTTGCTGCTGGCGCTGTGCGCGATGCTGTTGCTGGCGGTCGCCATCGAGCGCTGCGTCTTGCGCCATCTCGTCAACCGTCCCCCCATCACCTTGTTCATGGCGACCTTGGGGCTCAGCTTCGTCATCGAGGGGCTGGCCCAACTTTTTTGGGGGGCGCAGGTGCATGGCCTGGAACTCGGCATCGCCGACGAACCCTTGGAACTGGGCGGCCTCCTGCTCAGCCAGTTCGACCTGTTCGCCGCCGCCACCGCCTTGGTCTTGGTGATAAGCCTCAGCCTGTTATTCAACAAAACCCGTATCGGCTTATCGCTCCGCGCCGTGGCCGACGATCCCCTGGCCGCGCTGGCGGTGGGCATCGACCTGGAACAGATCTGGCGGGTGGTGTGGATGGCGGCGGGCTGTGTCGGGCTGGTGGCGGGACTGTTGTGGGGAGCGCGGGTCGGGGTGCAGTTCTCGCTGTCCCTGATCGTGCTGAAGGCGCTGCCGGTCCTCATCATCGGCGGCTTCTCGTCGATTCCGGGGGCCATCGTCGGTGGCCTCATCATCGGGGCCAGCGAGAAGCTGGCCGAAGTCTATGTGGGTCCGCTGGTCGATGGCGGTATCGAGAACTGGTTCCCCTACGTGCTGGCCCTGCTGTTCCTGTTGGTGCGGCCCGCCGGTCTGTTCGGCGAGCCCAGCGTGGAGAGGGTTTGATCATGTGGTTTTCGGAAACCGAAGCTTGGCGGGCCACCGGCGGCAAATCCCGGCGGCTTCCGGTCTGGCGCAAGGCCCCCATGGCCTGGGTGGCGCTGTTGGTTTTGGGCTTTGGCGTCGTGCCCTTTATCGGCAACGACTACTGGTTCAGCGCCATCCTGATTCCCTTCCTGGTGCTGTCGCTGGCGGGTTTGGGGCTGAACCTCGTGACGGGCTACGCCGGGCAGCTTTCGCTGGGTTCGGCGGCGTTCATGGCGGTGGGCGCGTTCGCCAGCTACAACTTTTCCTTGCGGGTGGAGGGCTTGCCGTTGTTGGCGAGCTTCGGGCTGGGCGGCTTGAGCGCGGCCTTGGTGGGCGTGCTGTTCGGCCTGCCCAGCCTCCGCATCAAGGGCTTTTACCTGCTGGTCTCGACCTTGGCCGCCCAGTTCTTCGTGCAATGGGTGCTGGTCAAATTCAGTTGGTTTTCCAACGACAACCCTTCCGGGGTGATCTCGGCCCCGCCCCTGGTGGTCCTGGGCCAGGATTTCAACTCGCCCGCCGGGCGCTACGTCCTCACCCTGGGCGTGGTGGCCGCGATGACCGGGTTGGCGCTCAACCTGGTCCGCGGCGCAACGGGCCGCAATTGGATGGCGGTGCGCGATATGGACACCGCGGCGGCGGTCATCGGCATCCCGATCCTGAAAACCAAGCTCCTGGCCTTCGGCATCAGCTCGTTCTACCTGGGCGTGGCCGGGGCGCTGTGGGCCTTCGCCTATCTGGGTACGGTGGAGCCGCATGGCTTCGACCTGAACCGCTCGTTCCAGGTGTTGTTCATCATCATCATCGGCGGGTTGGGCAGCGTGTTGGGGGCTTATTTGGGAGCGCTGTTCTTCGTGCTGTTCCCGGTGTTCCTCGACCATCTGGCGGGCGGCTTGTTCGCCGGGATCATCGATGCCGGGCATCTCGAAAACCTCCAAAAGATCGTCTTCGGCAGCCTCATCATCTTCTTCCTCATCCGCGAACCGGAAGGGCTGGCCCGGCTGTGGTGGCGCTTCCGCGCCCGGCTCGGGCTTGACCCCGCGGCGTCCTGATCCCCCATCAAACCACTATTTTCCATCCATAGAGGCATCCTATGTCCAAAATAAACCGCAAACTCCTGTTGTCCCTGGCCGTGGGCGCGGTGCTGGGCGCGATCCAGCCCGCCGCCGCCGCTCCCAACGAGCAATATTTCCCCTTGCAAAGCTACCGGGTCGGGCCTTACGCGGCGGGCGGCACCGGCTTCTTCGGCGGCTTCATCGATTATATGAAGCTGGTCAACCTGCGCGACGGCGGGGTCAATGGCGTCAAGCTGACCTGGTCGGAATGCGAAACCGAATACGTGGTCGAGCGCGGCGTCGAATGCTACGAACGCCTCAAAGGCGGCCTCAACGGCGCGCCCGCCGCCGCCACCAATCCGCTGTCGGTGGGCATCGCCTACGCCACCCTGGACCGTTCCACCGCCGACAAGCTGCCCCTCATCACCATCAACCATGGCCGCACCGATTCCACCGACGGTTCGGTGTTCCCCTATATCTTCCCCTTGCAGCTCAATCCCTATAGCGAGGTGTCGGCCATCATCAACTACATCGGCCAGCGCGAAGGCGGCCTCGACAAGCTCAAGGGCAAGAAGATCGTGACCCTCTACCACGGCTCGCCCTATGGCAAGGAAACCATCCCCATCCTCGACCTGTTGGCGAAGAAATACGGGTTCCAGGTCAACCATATCGAAGTGCCGCATCCCGGCAACGAACAGCAATCGCAATGGCTGAACATCCGCCGCATCAAGCCCAGTTGGGTGATCCTGCGCGGCTGGGGCGTGATGAACCCGGTGGCGCTCAAGACCGCCGCCAAGACCGGCTTCCCGGTGGACCACATCATCGGCAACATCTGGAGCAATTCCGAGGAGGACGCGGCCCCGGCGGGCGCGGCGGGCAAGGGCTTCATCTCCATCACCACCCATCCGTCCGGCACCGATTTCCCGGTGTTGCAGGACATCAAAAAATACGTGGTGGACAAGGGCCAGGGCGATCTGGAAGACCCCAAGCGCTTCGGCAGCGTCTATTACAACCTGGGCGTGGTGAACGGCATCCTCAATGTCGAAGCGGTGCGCATCGCCCAGGAGAAATACGGCAAGCGCCCCCTGACCGGCGAGGAAACCCGCTGGGGCTTCGAGCATCTCGACCTGGACGACACCCGTTTGAAAGCGCTGGGCGCGCTCGGCCTGGCCCAGCCGCTCAAGCTGAGCTGCGCCGACCACGAAGGCGGCGGCGCGGTGCGCTTCCAGCAATGGGACGGCCAGCAATGGAACCTCATCAGCGATTGGGTCCAGGCCGACCGCGCCTTGCTCAGGCCCATCATCGAGCAATCCTCCGCCAAGTACGCCAAGGAAAAAGGCATCGCCCCCCGCGATTGCGCCAAGGAAACCTGAACCCACCGGGCGGAGCGCATCCGCCCCATCCCCCCTACCCAGGTGAACCGCCATGACATCGACCGACCCGCCCATCCTCTCCGTCGAAAACATCGAGGTGGTCTACGACCACGCCATCCTGGCCTTGCGCGGCGTCTCGCTCGGCGTCGCGGCGGGCCGGATCGTGGCCTTGCTGGGCGCGAACGGCGCGGGCAAGACCACCACCCTCAAGGCCATTTCCAAGCTGATCGGGGCCGAGCGCGGCGCGATCGTCGCGGGCGATATCCAATTCCAAGGGGTTTCCATCCTGGACCGGCCACCCGACCAATTGGTCCGGGCCGGGCTGGTCCAGGTGTTGGAAGGCCGCCATTGCTTCGCCCGCCTGAGCGTCGAGGAAAACCTCCTGACCGGGGCCTTCGTCCGCAAGCCCGGACGCGCCGCGCTCAAAAGCGAACTGGAACGGGTCTACGCCTATTTCCCCCGGCTCAAGGTCCGGCGCAAAAGCCTGGCCGGGCTGACCTCGGGCGGCGAACAGCAAATGGTGGCGATAGGCCGGGCGCTGATGGCCCATCCGCGCTTGCTGCTCTTGGACGAACCCTCGATGGGCCTGGCCCCGCAGGTGGTGGATGAAATCTTCCATATCGTGACCGAATTGAACCGGCGCGAAGGCGTCGCCGTGCTGCTGGCCGAACAAAACGCCACCCTGGCCCTGAAACACGCCCACCACGGCTATATCCTCGAAAATGGGCGGGTGGCCTTAGCGGGCAGCGCCGAGGAACTGCGCGGGCGGGACGATGTGAAGCATTTCTATCTCGGCATGGCCGGGGAGGAACGGCGTAGTTTCAAAAGCGGCTCCGGCACGGGTCAGCGCCTGGCCGGTGATATATCCGGCTGATTATCCCCTCCCCTGTTCTCCGCCCATTTTCAAATAGTTATGGTGGTTGATTTCCGCGCCGCCGTAAACCATTCCCACATACCCCCTCTTCATCATCGACGCGCTGGCTTGGATTTTCACGATCCAGGCCGGTGTGCTTGCCCTCGGTTATAAATGAGTAGGTGGGCATGTATTCCGTGCCCACCGCGATGATCCGCAAATGGTGGGCATGAGTACATACCCACCCTATCCCGAGCGTAGACCCCAAATCAAAATACCCTAGCAGCCCGGATGCAGCGTGGTTCCGGCACGCGTATTTAGCCCCATCGCTTGCGCCGATTTGCGCTCGCCGATTGCCGCCACAGCGGCAGCCGATCACAGGATTGCCGCCGAAAAGGCAATCCATATTGGGCCAAGAGGATGAACCCTCCCCAATATCCGGCCCTATCCCTTTAAAACAAGCCAAAATCGGCAAAAACAAGGTATGGCACGCCCCGTGCAATCATGGCATCAACGATAAGAACGGGACTTACAGATAACACCGTTCAAGGTTTATCCATCCCTGCTACGGAGACCCCTATGAATCCAGTTAATTCCACCCGACCTAGACCGGGCAAACCTCAATCCGCATATAAACTCAAACAAGGCTTGGGTTGTGCCTTAACCCTGGGCTTCGCATTATCTCCGGCGCTGGCAACGGCCCAGAGCGAAAGCGCCAGGATCAAGCAATTACTGGAACAAATGCAGGAATATCAGCGCCAACTCGCCGAAACCAACGCCCGCCTCCAGGCATTGGAAAAGAAAGACGCCACCAAGACGGAAACCCAGGGCAATGGGCTGGGGAACAATGGCTATGCGAATGGCACAGCCAATGGCAATGGCAAAAAAGTCGCGTCCGATACCGCCACCGCCAAGGCCCGCAATATCCAGGAACAACCGGATGTGGAAGACCCGGCGACGGCCAAAGTGCCCAAGGAACGTTTCCTCAAAGGTTTCTACGATGGCGGGTTCACCCTGAGGACTTCGGATAACCGCTATTCGATCACCATCAACGGCTTGGCGCAGGCACGCTATACCTTGAACCTGCCCAGCAAATATACCGGCAGCGATAGCCAAACCTTCGATTTGGCGCTGGGCAGGTTGTTTTTCTCCGGTACGGTGTTCGATCCCAACCTGTCTTATTTCTTCTTCTACCAAACCAGCACCCTCGCCAACGACAACCGGGTCGATACCATCGACTGGTGGGGTAAATATCAGCTAGGCGATTGGGGCATCAAAGCGGGCCGTATCCTGCCGCAATACTCCCGCCAATTCTATACCGATATTGGCAAATACCTGTTCATGGATTTGCAGGCCCCGGAATATGCCTTCAGCTTGCAAAGAACCCCCGGTGCCGAGGTGATGTGGCACGCGGATAAATGGACCGTGAGCTTGACGGCGGGCAATAGCGTCCGGGCCTTGGATTCGACCACCCAGGAAAATACCAATCTCAAGCTGGCCGGTATTGCCCGCGTGGTCTATGACGTACTCGATCCCTATACCTATGTGCAGGAAACCATCCCCGATGTGGTGGAAAGGCCGCAGCTTTCGCTAGGGGCCGCTTTCGGCTTCAATCCGGTCGATACCAATTCCAGCCTGCAAAACACCATCGCCGGGATGGATACCTATAACGGCACCCTCGATATCGGCTATCGCTACCAGTTGTTCAATACCGAAGCCGCGTTCTTCTGGCGGGAAGACCACCGTCCCAAAAACACCGGGCCCGGCACCAGCGATAACTATGGCTGGTATTGGCAAGCCGGGTATTTCCTCTTGCCCAAGCGGCTGGAAATCGCGGGTACCGCCAATCAAGTCCTATTCGATTTCCCGGATGGCAGTAGCTATAAGAATCAAACCATCGGTTCGGTGGGCCTGAATTATTATTTCTACGATCATAATTTCAAGCTACAAAGCGATTACAGCTATATCACCGGCGAAGATTGGAGCCATCATTCGCTTGAAGATAACCGCTTCCGCTTGCAAGGACAGGTTTATTTCTAAGCGGTTGTTGCCCTGGCAACGCCGTGCTGAATCGCTGTTGATTGACGGGCAGGAGCCTTGGGTTTTTCCGCGCCACAAGGCTGTCCCGGCGCTATCCGGCCCTGGTATGGGAAATGCCTGAACCTGTCCGCGCGATTGTTTTGGAGTCCAAGGCTTGCCTTGGCTGTATGTGGTTTCCAAAGCCAGCTTTGGACCGCCGTTGTTTTTCTTAATTAAGTTTCTTGTTTCAAATCATAACCGCCCAACCACTAAACCCAAGGAGTTAATCCCATGAGTCATTCCGCCCCTCTCCACCGTCCCGGTTCCGAAGCCCTCAAATTCGCCTATTGGGTGCCCAATGTCAGCGGCGGCTTGGTGATCAGCAATATCGAGCAGCGCACCAGCTGGGATATCGATTACAACCGCAAACTGGCCCAGATCGCCGAGGCGGCGGGTTTCGAGTTCGCCCTGAGCCAAATCCGTTTCACCGCCGGTTATGGCGCGGAATATCAGCATGAATCGGTGGCTTTCACCCATGCGCTGTTGGCCGCGACCGAGAAACTCCGGGTCATCGCCGCCATCCTGCCCGGCCCCTGGCATCCGGCCTTGCTGGCCAAGCAGATCGCCACCATCGACCATCTGACCGGCGGGCGCATCGCGGTCAATATCGTCAGCGGTTGGTTCCGCGGCGAATTCACCGCCATCGGCGAGCCCTGGCTGGAACACGACGAGCGTTATCGCCGTTCCGAGGAATTCATCCGCGCCATCAAGGGTATCTGGACCGATGACAGTTTCACTTTCCTGGGCGATTTCTACCGCTTCCACAATTACTCGCTGAAGCCGAAACCCTTGCAGCAGCCGCATCCCCTGATCTTCCAGGGCGGCAGTTCCAGGGCGGCCCGCGATATGGCGGCCCGCGTGTCGGATTGGTATTTCACCAACGGCGGCACGCTGGACAACATCAAGGCCCAGGTGGACGACATCCAGGCCAAGGCGGCGCAGGCGGGCCATTCGGTCAGGATCGGCGTCAACGCCTTCATCATCGCCCGCGACACCGAGGCCGAGGCCCGCGCCGTGCTGGACGAGATCATCGAGAAGGCCAACCCGGAAGCGGTGAAAGCCTTCGGCCACGAGGTGAAACAGGCGGGCAAGGCTTCGCCCGAGGGCGAGGGCAATTGGGCCAAGTCCACGTTCGAGGACTTGGTGCAGTACAACGACGGCTTCAAAACCAACCTGATCGGCACGCCCGAGCAAGTCGCCGAGCGCATCGTCGCCTTGAAGGCGGTGGGTGTGGACTTGGTGTTGGGCGGTTTCCTGCACTTCCAGGAGGAAGTCGAGTATTTCGGCAAACGGGTCCTGCCCCTGGTCCGCGAACTCGAAGCCCGCCAACCGCACAAGGCGGCGGCGTGATGACGGCCCCCGGCGCTCACCATTCCGGCCCGGCGTCCGCCGCGGCCTGGTTCGAGCGGGCGGAGCGGCTGGCGGCGGAATTCGCCGCCACCGCCGTGGCCCGCGACAAGGCCGGCGGCACCGCCAAGGCCGAACGGGACCGGCTGCGCGACAGCGGCCTGTTGAATCTCATCATCCCCGCCGAATATGGCGGGCACGGCTTCGACTGGCACGACACCTTGCGCATCGTGCGGATCATTTCCAGGGCCGATAGCGCCATGGGGCATTTGTTCGGCTTCCAGCATTTGCTGTTGGCGACCGTGCGGCTGTTCGGCGAGCAATGGCCGCATTACTACCGCGAGACCGCCCGCAACGGCTGGTTCTGGGGCAATACCCTGAATCCCCTGGACACCCGCGCCCGCATCCTGCCCGACGGCCCGGATTGGCTGATCCACGGCAGCAAAAGCTTTTGCTCGGGGGCGATGGATTCCGACCATCTGATCGTCTCGGCGCTCACCGAGGCCGGGAAGCTGGTGATCGCGGCGGTGCCCAGCGACCGGCCCGGCATCCATATCCATGCCGATTGGGACAACATGGGCCAGCGCCAAACCGACAGCGGCAGCGTGGACTTCCACGAGGTGCGGGTCTACGACCGCGAAATCCTCCGTAGCCCCGGTCCCCTGGGCAGCGTGTTCGCCAGCCTGCGGCCCCTGATCGCCCAGTTGGTGCTGACCAATATCTATCTCGGCATCGGCGAGGGCGCGTTGGCCGAAGCCCGCGCCTACACCCAGAGCCAATCCCGGCCTTGGTTCCTGTCGAGCGCGCCCAGCGCCACCAAGGACCCCTATGTCTTGCAGAAATACGGGGAATTCTGGGTGGAACTGAACGCCACCGCCCTGGCGACCGACTACGCGGCGCGGCTGTTGGACGCGGCTTGGCGCCAGGAAAACGCCCTCACCGCCGCCGAACGGGCCGAAGCCGCCGTGGCCTGCGCCACCGCCAAGGTGTTGGCGACGCGGGCCGGCCTCGATGTGACCCAGCGCTTGTTCGAGGTGACAGGGGCCAGGGCCACCAGCGCCCAGGCCGGGCTGGACCGCTTCTGGCGCAACCTGCGGACCCATTCCCTGCACGATCCGGTGGATTACAAGCTGCTGGACCTGGGCGAATGGGCCTTGAACGGGCAAGCGCCGACCCCGAGTTTCTATTCCTGAGGAATCCACCCCATGCATTACGACAGCATCGAAACCGCCATCGAAGCGATCCGCGCCGGTGGCTTCGTGGTCGTCGCCGACGACGCCGCCCGCGAGAACGAAGGCGATTTGATCATCGCCGCCGAGAAGATCACCCCGGAACGCATGGCTTTCCTGGTGCGCCATTCCAGCGGCGTGGTCTGCGTGTCCCTGCCGGAAGAACGGGTGGACGCCCTGAACCTGCCCCCCATGGCCCCGCGCAACGACGATCCACACGGCACGGCCTTCACCGTGTCGGTGGATTTGAACAAGGGCACCAGCACCGGGATTTCCGCCGCCGACCGCAGCGCCACGATCCGCGCCTTGGCCGACCCCAAGGCCGGGGCCGCCGATTTCGCCCGGCCCGGCCATGTGTTCCCGCTCAAGGCCAAGCGCCACGGCGTCCTGGAACGGCCCGGCCACACCGAGGCGGCGGGCGATCTGGCCCGCTTGGCGGGGCTATCTCCCGCCGGGGTCCTGTGCGAATTGGTCAACGACGAGGGCGGCATGATGCGCGGTCCCGAGTTGCGGGACTTCGCCCAGCGCCATGGCCTGCCCTACATCCGCATCGCCGATTTGATCGCCTATCGCCGCCGCAACGAGCGCCTGGTCGAACATATCGCCGAAGCGCGTTTGCCCACGGCGGCGGGCGTGTTCACGGCCCATGTCTACCGCTCGGTGCTGGATGGTTCGGAGCATCTGGCCTTGGTGAAGGGACAGGTGTCAGGCCGGGACAACGTGCTGGTGCGGGTGCATTCCGAGTGCCTGACCGGCGATGTGCTGGATTCCCTGCGCTGCGATTGCGGCAACCAGCTCAAGCTGGCTTTGCAGAAGATCGAGCAGGCGGGCAGCGGCGTCCTGGTCTATCTGCGCGGCCACGAGGGGCGCGGCATCGGCCTCGGGCATAAGCTCCGCGCCTATGGCTTGCAGGACCGGGGCCGGGATACGGTGGAGGCCAATCTGGACCTGGGCTTGCCGGTGGATTCCAGGAGCTACGACGTGGGGGCGCAAATCCTCACCGACCTCGGCATCACCACCCTGCGCCTGATGAGCAACAACCCGGCCAAGTTCACCGAACTGGCGGGCTACCGGCTCAAGATCGTCGGGCGCGTGCCGCTGGAGCCCGCGCCCAACCGCGAGAACATCGTCTATCTCAGGACCAAGTCGGAAAAGATGGGCCATTTGCTCAACCTGGACGCGCTGCCCTGGGAAACCCACACCGAACACCAGCGGCCCACGGCGGCGGGCGAATGAATCCATGCCTCCCAACAGCCACGAGCAACGCCCATGAACATCTTCTGGTTCCTTCCCACCAACGGCGATGGCCGTTACCTCAACACGCCGCAGGGTGCCCGCGCGGTCGATTTCGCCTATCTGCGCCAGATCGCCCAGGCCGCCGACAGCCTGGGCTATGGCGGGGTGCTGATCCCCACCGGCATCACCTGCGAGGATTCCTGGGTGGTGGCGTCCTCGCTGATTCCCGCCACCGAGCGGCTGCGGTTCCTGGTCGCGGTGCGGCCCGGCCTGACCTCGCCCACGGTGGCGGCCCGCATGGCCTCGACCCTGGACCGGCTGTCGGGCGGACGGGTGCTCATCAACGTGGTGGCGGGCGGCGATCCGGTCGAATTGGCCGGGGATGGCCTGTTCCTCGGCCATGACCAGCGCTACGCCCTCACCCACGAATTCCTGACCGTGTGGAAAGCCTTGTTGGCGGGCGAGACCGTGGATTTCCAAGGCCAATATATCCGGGTCGAGGGAGCCAAGCTGCCGTTCCCGCCGGTGCAGAAGCCACATCCACCGCTGTATATCGGCGGCTCCTCCGCCGCCGGACACCGGCTGGCGGCGGAACAGATCGATCATTACCTGAGCTGGGGCGAACCCCCGGCGGAAGTGGCCCGCAAAATCGAGGATGTCGGGATCAGGGCCGGGCTGGCCGGGCGCTCGGTGCGCTTCGGGCTCAGGGTGCATATCATCGTGCGGGACACCACCGAACAGGCTTGGGCGGCGGCGCGGGCCTTGATCCGCCATGTCGATGACGAGGCCATCGCCACCGCCCGCCGCGCCTACGAGCGCTCCGATTCCGAAGGCCAACGGCGCATGACCAAGCTGCACGGCGGTTCCCGCGACCAGCTCGAAGTCGCGCCCAATTTATGGGCGGGGGTGGGGCTGGTGCGCGGCGGGGCGGGCACGGCCTTGGTCGGCGATCCCGAAACCGTGGCGGCGCGGCTCAAGGAATACGCCGATCTCGGCATCGAAACCTTCGTGCTGTCCGGCTATCCGCATCTGGAAGAAGCCTACCGGGTCGCCGAATCGCTGTTCCCGCTGTTGCCGGTGACGCCGCCCGCGCCGCAGGCCCAGGCCGAGCCGGTGTTCCACCTCAGTCCGGTGGGCGATACCGGCAAGGTCCAACTCCGGGCCCGGACCGGCTGAATTCCCAGGGCGCGCTTGGGAACCCGCCGCCAGCCGGGCCGGGCGGAACGGGCGCGGGATGGCACACCGCGTCCGGGGTTTTTATATCCAAGCCGCATATTGATCGTTATTTTTATTCCTTATTGCCAGCACGGTCGCGTGTTAGTGTGTTTTTCCCGTTTCCTTCCGACGCAAACACACGGTTCAAAAACATGCACTTACTCGCTTTCCCCAACCCCAGCGAACTGTCGCTCTCGGTCCGGGCCTCGGCGCTGGTGTTCGAAGACCCCAAATCACGGGAACTCCTGGCCCGGATCGAATTGGTCGGCCCCAGCGAGCTGAACGCCCTCATCATCGGCGAGACCGGCACCGGCAAGGAGCTGGTCGCCCGCCATATCCACCAGCTCAGCCCCCGCAAACAAGGGCCGTTCCTGGCGGTCAATTGCGCCGCCCTGTCCGAGAACCTCATCGAAAGCGAGCTGTTCGGCCACGAGAAAGGCGCGTTCACCGGGGCGGTTTCCACCAAGCAAGGTTGGTTCGAGGCGGCGGCGGGCGGCACCTTGTTCCTGGACGAGATCGGCGACCTGCCCCAGCCCATGCAGGTGAAGCTGTTGCGGGTGCTGCAAGAACGGGAAGTGGTGCGGGTGGGTTCGCACAAGCCCATCCCCATCGACGTGCGCCTGGTCGCCGCCACCAATGTCAAGCTGGAAGAAGCCGTGCTGGCCGGGCGTTTCCGCGAAGACCTGTATTACCGGCTCAATGTGGCGGCGCTCCACCTGCCGCCGCTACGCCAGCGGCCCGGCGATATCCTGCCGTTGGCCCATCATTTCCTGAGGTTCTACGGGCACCGGCTGGGCTGCCCGGAAACCGCCCTGTCCCCCGCCGCCGAACAAGCCATCCTCGGCCATGGCTGGCCGGGCAATATCCGCGAGCTGGAAAACGCCCTGCACCACGCCCTCCTGGTTGCCCGCGACCGCACCATCGTCCCAGGGGATTTGAACCTGTCGCCGATGCGGGTCCGCGCCCTGCCGCAGGAGGAACGCGAGCCGGGTTTCGAGGATTTGGAGCGGCTGCTGGAGGCCTTGTGCGCCCAGGGCGAGCCGGATTTATACGGGCGGGTGGAAAAAATCCTGTTCGCCGCCGCCTACCGGCAATGCCAGCGCAACCAACTGGCGACGGCGCGGTTGCTGGGCATCAGCCGCCATGTGGCGCGGGCCAAGCTGATCCAGCACGGCCTCCTGTCGCTGGCGGGCGGCCTGGGTGGGCGGGTGGAAAAACCGGAACCCCTGGCGGCGCCAAGCGGCTTGTTCCCGGCCCATCGACCGCTGGCGGCGACGGCCCCGCCGGACCGGCCCGTCGCGGATGCCGCCGCGGATTGGTGGGGATTCTGAGCGGGCCTGTGGGTTGGAGCCCCAAGATCAACGGCGGGCACAAAAAAGCCCGGCATCAAGCCGGGCTTTTCTGTTTTAGGCTGGCGTCCCCAGGGGGATTCGAACCCCCGTCGCCGCCGTGAGAGGGTGAAGACTAAATCTCCAAGGGTCCGTCAGTGTCCATGTAAATCATTGTAATAATGAATTTAAATCTATCCGTGTCTATAATTGTCTTCCGTAAATCTTCCAGGTTTTTTCCCTAAATTTTCCCTAAATTCCCTAAGCGGATGGAGGCACACATGGGGCGGTTATCTCGGGATGCGCGGCTGGAAACCCGCGATGCGCGGGCACGGCTCAAGATTCAGCACGAACCTTATTGGCGGCAAATCACACCGGGGCTGTTCCTGGGTTACCGCAAAGGCTCGCGTGGCGGAGTGTGGATGGTTCGGAAAACGGAGGATGGGCAGAAGATCAAGCGCACGCTGGGCGCTGCCGATGACCACCAGGACGCCAACGATGTGGATGTCCTCAACTATAAGCAGGCCCATAGGAAGGCCATCGAATTCGCCGAATCTAAGATCGAGGTGAGGCGGCAGGATCGATACACCATTGCCCAGGCAATGGTGGACTACATGGCTTGGCTGTCGGTCCATGGCAAGAGCGCTGCCCAAACCCGCCCGACCGTGGATGCACATATCCTCCCAGCCTTCGGCGATATGAATCTGTGCGATCTAAGCACCGAAAAGCTCATCTTATGGCAAAAGCAATTGGTCGAACAGCCGATTAGGCGGCGCGGTAAATTGCTCCCGGTCGATCCCGACGATGCCGAAGCTCTGCGTAAGCGCAAGGCTTCGGCGAACCGCATTATGACGGTACTCAAGGCTGCTCTGAATCACGCCTGGAAAAATGGCAAGGTTGAATCGAAGGATGCATGGGAGCGTGTAAAACCTTTCCGGGCGGTGGATATACCGAAGCAACGGTATCTCTCGGAATTGGAATGCTCCCGGTTGCTAAACGCTTGCGGTCCAGACTTTCGCGAGCTGGTCCGGGGAGCTTTGTTGACCGGTTGCCGATATGGGGAACTTACCCGATTGCGGGTCGAGGATTTCGTCGTGGACGCGGGCGCTGTGCTGGTGAGGGAGGCCAAGAGCGGCAAGTCCCGGCATGTTCCGTTGACCGACGAGGGGCGGACTTGCTTTGCCCGCTGGGCGGCGGGAAAGCTGCGCGGCGAGTTCATTTTCACCCGCGCGGATGGCGGACCTTGGGGCAAGGACCATCAGGCCCGACGGATGGCCGAAGCCTGCGCCAACGCCAAAATCGAGCCAGCGGTATCGTTCCATGATCTGCGGAACACCTATGGTTCGCTGCTGGCAATGCGGGGCGTGCCTTTGCAAGTCATCGCTGCCGCCCTGGGCCATGCGGATACCCGAATGACCGAGCGGCACTATGCGCATTTACGGGATTCCTACGTCGCGCAAACCATACGGGCCAACCTTCCGAGCTTTGGCGCTGACCTGGAAAATGTAGTGCCGTTTGCCACGGCATGAATCCGAAACAAGCCCGGAATCCCTTCGGTTCGGCCTCTCATTTCCGGGAAATTCCGCAGATTTTTTGACCCCCTGAAAGCCAAGCGTGGCAAGGCTTTGACGGGTGCGGACGCTTGTGGAAAGTGAAGGGATATGGTAAAAATTTGCTAGAGTGGGGGAAGTAACACACAAGCTGCGCTAAAGCGCGGCTTTTTTTTGCCCTAAAGAAAAGCGAGGTCAATCAATGAAGCCACGATCCTCAAAGGATTTACAAAAGATCGGCGCTCCCTCCGAGCCTCATGCCATGCCTCACCCTTTGGTTTATTCCATCCCCGAGTTTTGCAAAGCCCATGGATTTTCTCGGGCGATGCTTTACAAGCTGTGGGCGGAAGGCAAAGGACCGCGCGTGATGAAAATTGGCAAGCGGACGCTCATTTCAGCCGAATCGGCGGCGGCTTGGCGGCACAGTCTGGAAATCGAACCAGACCCGAGCAGCTTGGAGTAAGGAGAGTGCCATGGCTATTCCAACCCCAACCCCGGACGTGCGAATGAGCGCAACCGGGTTTTTTTGTGGAGGTGGATCGCGGGCGCATAACTCCATGAGCATTGCCTACCGGCTTGAGGAGTTCCGCAACTTCATCGCATCGAGATATGGGCTTGCCTTGATTGGTCAATTGCAGCCCGATGGATACTTCCATGGGCTGAAAACCGATCTGGACCGTCATGGAGGCAGGCCATTCAGGTATTCCGTTCACCTGGACCCGCCTCAAAACGTTTTCTACACCGACCTGAAGCGTAATTTTTCCGGTGTCTGGTTTCCTGAGGGCGGTGCAGCTTTGTCCCTGGCTGAGCGGGAACACCTTCGTCGGGAAGCGGAGGCGCGGCGGCTCCGGCGGGACGCCGAAATCAGGGCGGTCCACCTCAAAGCAGCTATCAAGGCGCGGGCGCTATGGCGTAGCGCGGTGCCCGCCTTACCTCATCATCCCTATTTGATTCGCAAACATATCGATGCCCATGGCGTCCGGTTCTTGCCGGTTTGGCAACGACGGATCGAGCGGGAGCCGGGCCGATTCGAGTGGATACGGGTCGAGCGGGTTTTGTTGGTGCCGATGAGGAACCAGCACGGCCAGCTATGGAGCGTCCAAGCGATTTTTCCCGAACACTGCCCGGAACTTGGCCGCGACAAGGATTTTTTGCCGGGATCGCGTAAGAAAGGTTTGTTCCATTGGCTTGGGCCACGGACCGCGACCATTTGCCTGGTCGAGGGGTTCGGGACGGGGTGTTCGGTCTTCGAGGCCACAGGTTATAGGACCGTGGTGTGCTTCGATGCGGGCAACTTGCCCGTCGTCGCCGAAATTGTCCGGGGAATCCTGCCTGAGACCAGAATCGTGGTCTGTGCGGACCATGACCAAGCCGGATTGGAGAAGGGCCGGGAGGCGGCGGAGCGGGTGGACGGTTTTCTTGCGGTGCCGCCCACCGTTGGTGCGGATTTTAACGACTGGGCGGTTTCGCTCAAGGAGGTCGGCCATGGCCGATGAAAAGGATAACCAAGGAACGATCAAGCTGGTCATCGACAATGCTTCCAAGCCCACGAAAAGGGTGAAAAAGACGGCGGATACGCAGCCCAGTAAAGCGACATCAGAGAGTCGCGCCCGGTATTTGGTGCATGAAGGGCGCATTTGCAAGCTGGATGGCGACCTACGCAAGCCGCTCTGCAATTTCCAAGCTCGGATTGTCGAGGAAGTCTTGCACGACGACGGGGAAACCGCCGAGACTTTGTTTTCTATCGAAGGCCAGCTATGGAATGGACGTAACTTGCCCCGAATCGAGGTTTCCGCTTCCAGTTTCGCCGGGCTGGGTTGGGTCACGGCGCGGTGGGGCGCGGGTGCCATCGTACACGCCGGTAGCGCGGTCAAGGACCAGTTACGGGAAGCCCTGCAAGAGTTATCAGCCGACATCAAGCAGAGGACGGTTTATACCCATACCGGCTGGCGTTTGCTGGACGGGGGATGGCGTTACCTGCACGGGGCCGGGGCCATCGGTGCCGACGGTAATCGGGAGGGCGTGGAAGTATTTCCCGGCCAAGGCCACATGCGGCTTTATCGCCTGCCTCCCCCGCCCGAAGGGGTGGATTTGGCCCCGGCGGTTCGTGCCAGTTTAGGGCTGTTGGACCTCGCGCCGAACCGCCCGGATTTGGGCGCTTATCTGTTGGGCGCGACCTATCGGGCACCGACCGCCGAGGCCGCTCCCATCGACCACGGGGGATGGTTATTCGGCACCACCGGCAACTTCAAGAGCGAGGCGGCGGCGCTGTCTTTGGCGCATTTCGGGGAATTCGATGGGCGTCACCTGACGGCCAATTTCACCGATTCCGAGGGCAACATCGAATACAAGAGCTATTCGGCCAAGGATGCCTTGTTTTTGGTGGACGACTTCAAGCCCATCGGTGGCGCGAACGAGGTCAATAAGCTCCACGCCAAAGCCGACCGGATTTTCCGGGGGGTTGGCAATCAGGCCGGGCGTGGCACCTTGACGGCGAACCGTAAGGAACGGGCGGCCTATTACGCGCGTGGGATGGTGCTGGCAACCGGCGAAGACCTGCCCCGAGGGCAATCGTTGCGGGCGCGGCTGACGATAACTGAACTGGCTAAGGGTGATATTGACCGGGAGCGCCTGAGCCAGTTGCAACGCGCGGCTCGCGGAGGTTTGTTCAGGCAAGCCATGGCGGCTTATCTGCGCTGGCTGGCCCCCCAAATGCAAGAACTGAAAGTCCGGTTGCCGGAGTTGATCCGGCATTTCCGTGACCAAGCCATCAGTACGGGGTTCGCAAGCGCCCATGCGCGAACCGCCAGTGATTACGCCAGCTTGAAGCTGGGGCTGTCCCTCTTTATCGAGTTCGCCACGGAGAGCGGGGTTCTGGCCTCGGCGGAAGCCAGCGATTTTGAAGCGCGGGCCGAGGGAGCCTTGCGGGATTTGATGGCGCGACAAGGCGACAACCAGGCCGAGGAGAACGAAGTGCGGCGGTTTTTTACCTTGCTGCGCTCCGCCTTGAGTGCCGGGCGCTGCCATGTTTCCGACCGGCATCACCAAGGCCCGCCGGAGGTCCAGCCCCATGCTTGGGGGTGGCGGGCCGTGCCTGCCGGGCCGTTGGAAGGCACAACCAAGGAAACCAAACCACAAGGATCGTGCATCGGTTGGACCGATGGCAAAACCCTATGGCTCGATGGCGATGCGGCCTTCGCCATCGCGCAGGTTTATGCGCGGGAGCAAGGCGGGCTGTTTGAAATCGGCAAAATCACCCTGTGGAAACGGGTCCATGAGGCCAAACTCTTGATGGCCTGCACCCATGAGAAAGGTAGGTTTCGCAAACTTACGGTTAAGCGGCGGATCGCCGGAGTCCAGACCCCGGTTTATGAACTGGCCGCGACTGTGTTTGAAAGCATGGAGGAATGAATATTCTGGATTCTACGGGGAACAGGGGGAACAGACTTGAAAATAGCCTGTCCTGATGGAGCCTTAGGCCGTTCCCCATGGCCTTGCTCAATGGGGAACAGTTCCCCATGACTGGGGAACAGGCAGGGGCCAGGGCAAAAGGTGGCGGTATGCGCCGTGTCCCCCATCCCAGGAGGAACAGTCCACCACGGGGAACGGCTGGAAGCCGCGCCAGCCGTGGATTGTGGGGGATGTTCCCCATGTTCCCCGTGCCAAGCGGATACACCACCATGAAGCCGTCAGTGATTGCTGGAATATGGGAAGGTTTTTCCGTTCACTGGACTATCATAAGAGTCGGTATCAACCATCTAACCTATTGATTATAAAAAAGAATGTGGTAAAATCTGTGTTAGGGTGAGGGGCTTATTGCTCACGCCATCCCACCTTCCAAAGCGCTCACGGCTACTTTTCCCCATACCTAACTTTGTTAGGGCATTCCATTAAATCAAGCTTTCGCTCTGCCATATCCCTATCTCGGGACGGGCGGGCTTCATTCTTTGAGTATTGGCATCTCGCATCATTGCGTATACAGTCTCTTGCATGAGATGAATGATTCAGGCGGAGGGCACTCAACCCTCGGCATTCATCCTTAATTCAAAGCGACCCTGCTGCCTCATCAATACCATGCGGCCTTGGAAGCTTGGAAACACGCCTTTGGGAAACCGCCATGACCAAAAAAACCAATTCAAACCCACCGATTCCGGCGGAACCCGTCGCCGATTCCATCCGTTCGCTGCACCACCGGGCCAAGCGCAAGAATATTCCCGCCGCCGGTTTGGAGGCGCACGGGCGCATCCAGGAAGTGCCCAAAATCCGCCATGAGTACAACCCGCATTTACCGCCAGTGTTGCGGTCGGCGAAGGAGCCGAACGCGGCGGACAAGCTCCCGGAGTTGCTGCAAACCGCCCGCCAGCGCCCGCTGATCGAGGAGGAGGCGCGGCTGTTGGCGGAGGCGTTGCGGCGGCATGAGCCGTGGCTGGAATGGTCGGGCAAGCGGGAGAAGCCGTGGTTCGAGGTGGAGCCGGTGGCGCTGCACATGCACGAGCGGGTTTCGACCCAGGCCATTTTGCGGGTGTTGGCGCGGGAGGATGTGCAGCGGGATTTGTTCGCCGATCCGCAGCAGAGTTATTCGGAGGCGGTGCAGTTTTACCGGCATGAGATCGACTGGGCGAACCGGATGATTCTGGGGGATTCGCTACAGGTGATGGCGTCCTTGGCGCGGCGGGAGGATTTGGCGGGCAAGGTGCAGATGATTTATTTCGATCCGCCGTATGGGATCAAATTCAGTTCCAATTTCCAGCCGCAGTTGGGTCAGCGGGATGTGAAGGACCGGGAGCAGGATTTGACCCGCGAGCCGGAAATGGTGCGGGCGTATCGGGATACTTGGACGCTGGGGATTCATTCCTATCTGGCGTATTTGCGGGACCGGCTGGCGATGGCGAAGGAATTGCTGACGGATTCGGGGAGTATCTTCGTGCAGATTGGAGAGGAAAATCTGCATCGTGCCCGGTGTTTGTTGGATGAAGTATTCGGGTTAGGAAACTTTATCAGTCAAATCACGGTTAAAAAAACAACCGGAAGCACAGCCGATTTCATTCCAAGCTCGTGTGATTATTTGCTTTGGTATGGAAAGAATAAGGAGCAAACAAAATTTATTCCATTGTTCCAAGAGAAAAAACCGGGTGATGAAGGGGCTACTGGTTATTCAAAAGTTGAATTACCAAATGGCGAAAGGCGATCTATCCAAGATGAAGAATTAGAAGACCCGTCACTATTTCCGAAAGGAGCCGAAATATTCGCGGGCGACAATATTACAAGTCAGAGCATGGGGCGCGAAAAAGGGGAAGGCGCAGCGTCTTGGTTTACAGTTCGCGTTGACGGTTTTGATTTCACGCCGGGGCCAAAGGCGCGATGGAAAACAAACGAAGAAGGAATGTCGAGGTTACTGATTGCAGAAAGGCTAATCGGAGGTGATCGAACTACCCTTTCATATAAACGCAAGTTGTCAGATTTCCCAGTGACTCCGCTTGCTGGCATTTGGTCCGATACTGTCGGTCAAAACCAACTTGGCGGGGAAAAGATCAGCCCTTTCAAAGTGACTACTTCTTCTTCCTAAGTAATTGATATGTCGAGACATGTGGCTGTTTCGGGTCGTAGGGCGGTTTGTCGATGGGCTTTTTCGGGCCGCGCGGATGCTTTGTGAGGGTACGCAACGGGATGTTCCGGGCGGTTTCGCGCAGCCACGCGGCGAATTCCGCCGGGGTTTGTTCGGAGACGAACAGCCAGTCGCCGACCCCGCTGAGTTGGATGAGCGCGAGGAAAGTGGCGGCGATCTCGTGGGAGAGATAATACCCGGAGATATCCTTGGACACGGGTTTTCCATGGGCGCAGTCCAGCGCCGAGATCATGACCGAGAAGAGGTTATAGGCGACCAGGGCCAGGGCGAATCCGAACAGGGCGGCCTTGGGATAGGCCAGGGTTTCGATCTCGGACTTGAAATGTTTTTCGACGTGTTGGAACGCGGTTTCCAGGGTCCAGCGCCTGCGGTAGAGGTCGGCGACGGTGGCGGCGGGTATGTCCGCCGGGAGGTCGGTCAGGATATCGACGAAGGCATCGCCGTCGCGGGTGGGTTGTTCGAGTTCGACGCGGACGAGGCGATAGGGCCGCCCGGCCACGCCGACCCGCTTTTCCAAAAGCCGCCCGCCGCCCTGTTCCCCGGCCTGGGAAAACAGGGTTTCCTCGGTCAGCGGCAGGTTCAGGTGCAAGCGCATCAAGGCGTGGGCGTTCCGGCCCTGGAGCCGGTCGAGGAATCCCACGGTGCAGAAGTTGCGGTCGGCGATCCACAGTTCGCCGGCCTTGGGGATACCGGCCACGGCGTCGAGCAGGCGGCGCTCCTGGGCATGTCCGTCCTCGCAAGGGAACACGTCCCGCATCAGGCGGCGCTCCGGGTCGAACACCACCAGCGACTTGCCCGGCAACGCGGCACCGCCGACCTCGCGGTGGACGGCGAGGCGTTTCTCGCTCGCCGCCAGACAGTTGCCGTCGAGGAGGCGGACCGGATAACCCGGCAACCAGGGTTCGGGGGTGAAACCCAGGGCATCGAGAATATCCGACAGGTCTTCCGAGGTATCGCGCAGCAGGGCTTGGGACACGGATAATTCAACGCCCTTGAGTTTCTCGTAGAGCGCGGATACCGTTACCCCCAGGGGTTCCGGGTGTTTCTGGTAGGCCGCGTTGATCGAGGGATGGACCTTGAGGACCACGCTCAGCATGAGGTCGCACACCGTCGAAAATAGGATTTCCCGCGTGTATTGCTCCTTCGCGTTCTCCAGGAAAATCCTGTCCAGCCTCTCCGCCGCAAAGCAGCGTTCCAGTAGGCCGTGCAGCAGGCAGGACAGGGGCATTTTCTGGCGGAATAGCTCTAGCATTGATCTCGACTATTGGTGTTGGTATGTTGAGCGCCGATAATACTATCGGTTATTTCAGTTTGAAAGGGCTGGGGGAAAAGATATATATCGTTCAGACAGCCCTAAAAATTGTCGAACGCTGCCTATTAATGACCACCGACCCCGGCGACTTGGTGCTGGACCCCACCTGCGGCAGCGGCACCACCGCTTACGTCGCCGAACATGGGGGCCGACGCTGGATCACCATCGACACCAGCCGCGTGGCCCTCGCCCTCGCCAAGCAACGCCTGCTCACCGCCCGCTTCCCCTATTTCAAACTCCGCCCGCTCACCCCCGACGACTTGGCGCGGAATCCCAAAGGTACTTGGCTCAAGCACGACGGCGACGAAGCCCGCACCTTCCACTGCAAAACCGTCCCCCACATCACTCTCAAAAGCATCGCCCGCAACGCCTCCCTCGATCCCATCTTCGCCAAGCACGAACCCCTCCTGGCCGACCAACTGGCCGCGCTGAATTCGGCCCTCGCCGCGTGGGGCAACGCCACCATGCGCGGCAAACTCGTCGCCAAGCTGGAAGCCAAGGTGCGCGACGAAGGCATCAAGAAAATCACCGACGCCGACCTGCGCCGCTGGCTGCTGCCCGGCACCTTGCCCACCGAAATCACCTTCAAGAAAGCCGCGAAACTGCGCGACCGCATCCCGCCGGAAAACCGCTGGCGGGACTGGGAAGTGCCTTTCGATACCGACCCTGATTGGCCGGACGCCCTGGCGCAAGCCCTCACCGACTACCGCGCCGCGTGGCGGGCCAAGATGGACGAGGTGAACGCCTGCATCGCCGCCAACGCCGAGATGGAAGAGCTGGTGGACAAGCCCGACGAGCAAAAGGGCGTGGTGCGGGTCAGCGGGCCGTTCACCATGGAAGGCGTCATCGCCCTGGAAGACGGACCCGATTCGCCCATCGCCGGAGCGCCCGAAACCCTGGACACCTTCGACGCCGCCGACCCGGACGGGACCGGCGACGGCGCGGCGGTGGTCAACGCCGAAGCGCATCTGGACAAGGTGCGGCGACTCCTGGCCGCTAGCGGCGTGGACTTCCCCGGCAACAAGAACATGCGCTTCACACGGTTGGACGCCATCACCGACGCCTCGCTGATCCACGCCGAGGGCGAATGGACCAGCGATGAGGGCGAGCGCCGCGTGGCGGTCAGCATCGGCCCGGAAGTCGGCAACCTGACCGCCTTCCAGGTGGAAGACACCATTCGCGCTTCCAACCGCCGGGGCTACGACGAAGTGGTGTTCGCCGCCTTCGGCTTCGACGCCGCCGCCCAGGCCGTCATCGAAGAAGCCAGCCATCCCACCCTGCGCCTGCACATGGCCCTGATCCGCCCCGACGTGGCGATGGGCGAATTGCTCAAGACCCAGCCCGGCAACCAGATTTTCACCGTGTTCAGCGCCCCGCGTGTGAAGGGACCGACCCCGCGCAAGGACGGCGAGTACGTGGTGGAAGTCGAGGGCATGGACGTGTACGACCCGGTGAGCAACCAGCTTTACCCCACCGACAAGGACCGCATCGCCGCGTGGTTCCTGGACAGCGACTACGACGGGCGGACCTTCTGCGTGTGTCAGGCGTTTTTCCCGGACAAGGGCAAATGGGCCAAGCTGGCGAAGGCGCTGGGCGAGAAGGGCGTGATCGAGGAGGAGAAATTCGCAGCGCTGAGTGGGTTGGTCAGCTTGCCGTTTGCGCGTCCGGCGGAGCATCGTCCGGGGCGGGTTTGGCGGGTGGCGGTGAAGGTGATTGATCCGAGGGGGAATGAGGGGTTGCGGGTGGTGGAGATAAGGTAAATTCAGAATGCGATAAAAACCTTATGAGCAAGAAAAATAACAACTCATCGGAAAAGGCTGCACCACTGGATTTTAGCGGGCAGAAACTGGCGGGGCGGTCGTTTCGGAATCAGGATTTGCGGGGGGCTATATTTCGGAATTGTGATTTAAGGGGGGTGGATTTTCGGGGGGCGGATTTGACGGGGGTGGATTTTAGTAGGGCGCGGATGGGGAAAACGTTGGTAACAATATTCATGGTTTTACCAATAAAGCTTATTGTCCAGATTATTTCTATTTTTCTTCATACAATTTTTTATATATCTTTTTCTCTTGCTTCTTTGAATTTTATATATATAAAGGTACCTATTTCATTAGAAAATAAAGGAAATTATGATATTGCAACTCATATGTTTTTTGCAATTATTTTTGCAATTTTTCTTGAAAAAATATCATTAAATTTGTTTGAAAAAAATAATACTTCCATATATAAAGTATTCTTGATTAACTGGTTTATTTGTGTGGCTATCTCTGTGGTAGGATGGCTTATTTTTGATGGCCCTAGCTATAAAATTTTTCTCCCCGCTATTATTGTTTGTACTTATTTTCCACTGGTGTTTGGGGCTTACATGACATCCGTATTTGCGGATGCTTTATCTGATTTTTATATTGCAAGCAATTGGTTTTTTGTTGCAATAATTATTTGTGCTTTATTGGTTTTTATGCTTACTGTAAAGCAAGCATTTATGCCTTCAATTTCTGAGATGACTGGTTTTTTGATTTTATTGGCAATATTAACTGGAAAATTCTTATCATCATCTTTTATTTATAAGTTAATAAATAAAGAGGTTCCGCAAACATGGCTGCTAAGAAATTGGGCTTTATTTTGTGCAAGTTTAGGTGGTAGCAACTTTCGTGGAGCCAAACTAAATCACGCATTGTTTTTCGATGCCATTTTACAAAATACTTGTCTGATTGGTGCGACTCTTGACCATGCTTGTTGGCGTGAAGCACATTCCCTCAATCTTGCCAACACTTACGGTACCGTTCTCGGGCCTAAAATCGTCCGCGACACACTAATTAGCGGGAATGGCAGTGATAAACACTTCGTCGGTTTAGACCTGCACGGCCTCGATTTCTCCGGTATGAACCTAGCCAAAGCCGATTTCACCGGGGCCAACCTCTCTGGGGCAAGCTTTGCCAACGCTGATCTCCGCAATGCCAAGCTTACTCGCGCTGTGCTGCTAGGCGCGGACCTGTCCCGCACTAAACTCACCGGCGCATACATCGGCCATTGGAATATCGATAAGCACACCTGCTTTGAAGGTATTGAGTGCGAGTATGTCTACCTTGACGAAATCGGGGAGAACCGCCAGCCAGAAAGCGGTGAGTTCCGCCCCGGCGAATTTGAAAAGCTCTACCAGGAAATCGCTCACACTGTCGATATCATTATCGAAGGCCCCGCGCAGATGGACGCTTTGCTATGCAGCCTCGCCGAAATCCGCACCCGATTTGGCAAAGATGCGGCGCAAATTCAGAAAGTTGAGCGAAAGGGCGATGCTCTCAAAGTCAGCGTTGAAGTTCCGCCAGAACAAGAGGAATTATTGCGCAAGGAAATTCGACGCGAATATGAAACTCAGCTTTTAGAACAACAACATAAGTACGCTCTCCTGCAAAAAGACTTGGAACGCGCTCAGAGTGAGCGCGATTTAGTAAGAGAGGGCAAAGATGAAATTAAAGCTTTGATCGGGACGTTTGTTCCCTTACTGAAACGACCGAATGAAACCATTATCAACATAAAGGCCACAGCCGTGAATAACCGTAGTAGTACCATTTCGGGTTCTAACATCACTAATTCCAGTATTAACCAGGGAGGAGACCACGTTGAGCAGCACAACGAGACCCACGCCGGTCTTCCGGCGACAGAAATCTCCTCCTTGCTCGAACAACTACGGGGCCTAATCGGCCAATCGGACGCGCTACCCGAAGCAATGAAAGCAAACGCTTTGCAGCAAGTGGAAACCTTGCGCCAAGCCGCCGCAAAGCCGCCAGCCGAAGCCAAAACCGCCGCTATCGCCCCTCTGGAAGCGTTGAAAATGGTTGGAACCTTGGCGGGCGGCATCGGTAGCCTTATGGGCGCAGTGGCTAAATTGTTTGGATTGGAAAACTGAAAACATGCCCCGCGCTAAACCCACCCCCGAAGAAATCGGCACCTACCAACCCGTGCCCTTCGATCCCGCCACCGAATTGGCAAAAGACTTGGAAGACCCGGCCTTCCGGGAAGCCTACGCGGCGCTCGAAGAGGAATACGCCGCCCTGGATGTCATGCTGAACGCCCGCAAAGCCGCCGGACTGACCCAAGAAGACATCGCCCGCCGCATGGGCACCACCAAGAGCGCGGTATCCCGCCTGGAAGCCTCATTCGGCAACGACAGACACTCGCCATCCCTTGCCACCTTGAGGAAATACGCCAAGGCTTGCGGCAAGCGCCTGGAAATCCGCTTGGTGGAATAAGCCCCATGACCGACCCCGCCCACCCCATCCAACCCGTCGAAAACCCCATACTCTGCTCGCCCTACACCGAGCCGGACCAACACTGGCGCTACGACCCCCTCACCGGCCAACCCTTCAAGGAACCCCTCCGCCGCCCTGCCAGCTACTGGTACAAATCCGAACGCACCGGCACCGCCCAAGGCACGCTGTTCGCCCAGGAAGAAAGCGACGACCTGCCCCTGGTCAACGTCCTCCGCGACGACGTGCGGCGCTGGCGCAAATCCGGCTGGGTCAACGCTTCGCGAACCACCAAGCAACTCCTGCGGCACTGGTGGCGGGAAGACCGGACACGGCGGCTGTTCTTCTGCCAGTTGGAAGCGGTGGAAACCATCATCTACCTCCGGGAAATCCTCGCCCTGGACCGCAAACCCGGCTTCAATCCCAATCTCACCCTGGACGAATACCGCGCCCTCACCGCAGGCCGCAACCCCCGCCCCGACGAATGGCGGGCCAAGGTCGCGCAACACCCCAAACTCGCCGATTTCCCCAACGAACCCGCCGCCCAGCCCATTCCCCGCTACGCCGCCAAAATGGCGACCGGTAGCGGCAAGACCGTGGTCATGGCGATGCTCATCGCCTGGGCCTTCTGCAACCGGGGCACCCAATCCGGCGACCCGCGCTTCCCCCGCCGGGCGCTGATCGTCTGCCCCAATCTCACCATCAAAGAACGGCTGGCCGTGCTGCGGCCCGGCGACCTGGCCAACTATTACGACCGCTTCGACCTCGTGCCCACCCCGCTCCGCCCGGAACTCGCCAAGGGCAAGGTGCGCGTCACCAACTGGCACGACTTCCTGCCCAAGGCGGAAGTGCAGAAAGTCGGCGGCGTGCCCATCACCCAACTGGGACCGGAAACCCCGGCAGCGTTCGCCCAAGACCGGCTGCAAGACCTGTGGGACGACGAACCCCTCCTGGTGCTGAACGACGAAGGCCACCACGCCTACCGCCCGGCCCCGGTGCCGCCCGACGCCGAACTCTCGGCCCAGGAAAAAGCCGACCGCGAGGCAGCCACGGTATGGGTGGCGGGACTCGACAAGATCAACGCCGCCTGCGGCATCGCCTTTTGCGTGGACCTCTCGGCCACCCCGTTCTACATCCACGGCAGCGGCTACCCGGAAGGCTCGCCCTTCCCCTGGATCGTCAGCGATTTCAGCCTGGTGGACGCCATCGAAAGCGGCATCACCAAGATTCCCAGGCTCCCCACCCAGGACAACACCGGACGGCCCGACCCCAAATATTTCAAGCTCTGGCAGACCATCACCGACGGCCTGAAACGCGGCGAAAAGCTCAGCGGCGGCAAGCCCAAACCGGATGTGGTCTACCGCAAGGCCGAAGACGCGCTGCTCACCCTGGCCGGGGAATGGAAGCAACGCTTCGAGCAACTCAACGCCTCCACGCCCGGCCAAGACCGCGCCCCGCCGGTCATGATCGTGGTGTGCGACAACACCGACATCGCCGAGCATTTCCACCGGATGATTTCCGGCGAGGAAACCGTCGTGCTGGACGAATCCGACCACGAGGCGGACGACGACGAAGCGCCCAAGCGCAAGAAGAAGCCCAAGCCGCAGAAGCGCTATAACCCCGGCCTGCAAGGCTTCTCGGAACTGTGGAACCAGCCCGGCGCGGAAGTCACCCTGCGGATCGACTCGGACCTGTTGGCCCAGGCCGAAAGCGAAGACCCCAAGGCCACCCGCAAGGAGGCGGCGGAAGAACTGCGCAAGATCGTGTCCAGCGTGGGCCGACCCGGCGAACCGGGCGAGCGCATCCGCTGCGTGGTCAGCGTCAACATGCTCAGCGAGGGCTGGGACGCCAATAACGTGACCCACATCCTCGGCTTGCGGGCCTTCGGTAGCCAACTGCTGTGCGAGCAAGTGGTGGGGCGGGGATTGCGGCGCATGGACTACACGCCCGATCCCAACACCGGCCTGCTGACTGAGGAATATGTGGACGTGTTCGGCGTGCCGTTCTCCCTGATTCCGTTCAAGGGCCGCAAACCGAAAAACGGCCCGCCGCCGGAGGACCGACCGAAGCACGAGGTGAAAGCGCTGCCCGAACGGAAACACCTGGAAATCCGCTTCCCGGTGGTCGAGGGCTATGTGGTGGACCTCAAGCACCATCGAGTGCGCTGCGACCTGAGCCAAGTCGAGCGCACCCGGCTTGACCCCTCCAGCACGCCGACCGCTGCCTTCGTGCGGCCCCAAGTGGGCTACAAAATCGGCCATCCCAGCGCATACGGCGGCTTCGGCTTCGAGCAGGTGGACCGGCAGGCGTATTACCAATCCACCCATCCGCAGACCATAGCCTTTGAAATCGCTCGGGAAATCGTCCGTGCCCTGACCGAAACCAGCCATCCGGGCCGCGAAACACCGCAACGGCAAGGCCGCAGCGTGCTGTTTCCCCAAGTGGTGCGCATCGTCCAGAACTACATCGACGCCCGCGTGGACCTGAACGGTTGCCACCCGTGCGAAATCGGCCTGCAAAACTACGCCCAGCGCATCGTCGGCTTGCTGGTCGCGGCCATCGAGCCGGACGAAGGCCACGGTGAAACCCCGCTACTACCCCGCCTCAACCGTTATCAGCCCATCGGCAGTACCAGCAGGGTCCACTTCAAGACCGTCAAGCCCATCCAGGCGACCACTCACAGCCACCTGAACTATGTGGCCTGCGACACCGACACTTGGGAACAAGCGGCCATGTTCCGGCTGGAACAACTGGCCCAGGAAGGCTTGGTGCTGGCCTATGCCCGCAACGACCATTTGGAGTTCAACATCCCTTATGAATTCTTCGGCTTGCCCCGTGTGTACGAACCAGATTATCTGGTGCTGCTGGTCAACGGCATCACCCTTTCCCTGGAAGTGAAGGGCCAACCCCACCCGGAAACCGACGCCAAGCATCAAGCCGCCCGGCGCTGGACGGCGGCGGTCAACCATTGGGGCGAGTTGGGAAGATGGGAATTCCTGGTCTGCTGGGAGCCGCAGCAATTGGGGGAGCAGATTGCGCGGTTGATCGGCGGAGGAGGAAATCTGAATTTTCGCGGCGTGGTGCCGTGACGTGTGAAGGAGCGTTTTCAACGGAACTATCCCGCCCCGCTTTGGATAGGGGAGGACGAAAGCCCTGGATTTTTTAAGGCACGATATACCGCTGTCCCGGATGATTCGGCATTTCGGGAATGCGGTAACTCAAAACGCCCTCCTCGACCATGGGCGTCAGATAATCCCTGACCAGCGGCTTTTGCTCCCGCCCTCCCAAGATGGCCGCGATTTCCTCGGCGCTCAGTGCCCGCCAGCGGCATAGTTCCACAATCAATTCACGGAGAACCGGGCGGCGCGGCTTACTTCCTGGCGGTGGCAGCCGATGCCGAATGGATTCCGGGATGGCGCTTAGAAGCTGGTGACTATTCTCGGGTAGCTGGTGACTATTCTCGGGTAGCTGGTGACTATCCGGGGGAGGCTGGTGACTATTTGTCGGCGGTTCGGGTTCTTGGAGCAACGGGCCGAACTTGGAGCCCGGTACGTAATAAGACCGACTACCACTGCCCTTCATATCCAACAAGCCTAAATCACGCAACCGACGCAGATGGCTGGAAGCGTTGAGCGTGTCAGTACGATTGATCGCCCGGTAAGCCGCGTTATCGATGGCACCCGCTTCGCGGACGAAGACCAAAGCGCGGGCTTCTTCATCGCTCAAAAACTCGCCCGTGAGTTGGCGTAGCCAAGCAAGATCATCGGTTCCCAGGAAGTGATGGAATAAGAAGGTCGCGACAAATTGATCGGGGCGGCGGGAGGATTCAAAGGTCGGCGGTAAAAGCCCTTGCGCCAGCATCAGTTCGCACATGGCGCGGATACCACTGCCCTTGGTTTCGGCGATGTTCACCTCGTGCAGGACCGCCGCGATCTTGGGGTTACGGGTTTCGGAACCAGGTTCCCCCAGTTGCTCCTCGGCCTTGAGCGAGTGACCAGGGTTGCGGATTTCCAACCGATTGGCATAGCGGATAATCTGGATCGCGCCTTGAATCCGGTAGCTCCGATGCATCACCGCATTCACCACCGCTTCGCGCACCACCCGCAAGGGCAGCGTAGGTTCATCCTCCCGCGCCAAAGCGCCTTCCGGCAAGGAGAACGACTGCAACAATTCGTCGCGTACCGTGTTGGTGGCGCGGCGGATGGCGGTGAACAGCGGAGTGCGGATTTCCTGGGTATCGAAGCGATGATCGGGATTCTCAACCCAACGCTTCCCCGGCACGCGGATATAGTCGATACGCATCAGGGGAAAACAACGCCGCAAGGCCATCGTCGTCCCGAACAGCAAGATACCTGCGACAGTAGGCTTGAGTTCTCCGTTATCTCGCTTCGCGCATCCGAGCGCACGTAGTAAATCCTCATCCGTCCAAGCCAGTTCCTCCGCATCCGGGTTGATGGCTCGGCGCTGTTGGCGATAGTCGTTCAACGCGGTTGGATCGATGTCGCTGAGGTCGGTGTCGGGTATCAGGGCCGCATCGTAGGTATCCACCTGATGGCCGGAGTACAGGGCGATCAAGTCGTCGTCGGTTCCTTCTTGATCCGTGGAACCCACACGGCGATAGGCACCTCTCGGCAAGCCAAGGTTCTTCAAGTAGATCGGCTTGTCGGTGGCTGCCGCTTCTGGCACATACACAACCACGATGGCTTTGCCGTTCAACTCCTGCACCGCAACACGGGGGCGCACCGGACGGTTGAAGTTGTTCGCGCATTGGGTGACAAGGTCGCTTTGGATTTTGTCGGGCTCAGTGATGCCTTCCACCGCATATGCATTGCTGAACAAATCATATGGGTCACGCACAACACCCAACAACAGGTAGCCGCCGCCCATGCCCGGCTCATTGGACAATGCGCAGACCGTTTCCATGATCGAACGATCTACCTGGGAACCGCGCTTTGCCTCTATACGGTGCGATTCATCAAGCAAGGTCAATTCTTGTAACAGGTCTTCCGCCGAACGCATGATGCCTTTTCTCCTGTTTGCCAGCGAATTATGTTCGGCTCCCGGCATGTTCTCAATGGAACTGATGGGCATAAAAAAGCCCGGTCTTGCCGGGCTTTTTCATTGAACTTCAAGATTTTTGCCTTGTTGTTGGGACCGGATTTTCCCTAAATTCTCCCTAAGTTTAGGGTTTTGCTGTTCCAACTTGCAGCAACTTCTTGATTTATATGGCGTCCCCAGGGGGATTCGAACCCCCGTCGCCGCCGTGAGAGGGCGGTGTCCTGGGCCTCTAGACGATGGGGACCGGAACGAGGGCGCAAAGGATAGCGCCATGCGCCCCCGAGGGCAAGGCCGATTTAGCCGATTTTGGCACAGATGGCCTCGGCCATCTGGGCGGTGCCGCAGGTGGATTCGGGATTGAGGTCGGGGGTGACGTATTTCCCGGCGCGGATCACCTCGCGCACCGCCTGCTCGATCTTACGGGCCGCGGCCAGTTCGCCGATATGCTCCATCATCATGGCCCCGGCCAGGATCATCGCGGTCGGGTTGGCGATGCCCTTGTCGGCGATGTCGGGGGCGCTGCCATGCACCGCCTCGAACAGCGCCGCGTCGGTGCCGATATTGGCCCCGGCGGTCAGCCCCAGCCCGCCGATCAAGCCCGCCGCCAAATCCGACAGGATATCGCCGAACAGGTTGGTGGTGACGATCACGTCGAAGCTCTGCGGCTTCATCACCATATGCATACAGGTGGCATCGACGATCTTGTCGTCGAACTCGATATCCGGATATTCCTTGGCGATTTCCCGGCCGATCTCCAGGAACAGGCCGGAAGTGCATTTGAGGATGTTGGCCTTGTGGACCAGGGTGACTTTCTTGCGCTGGGCCTTGCGGGCGTAGTCGAAGGCATAGCGGATGATGCGCTCGGAACCGACCTTGGTGATGACCGCGATGCTCTCGGCGGCGATCTTCTCCTCGTCCACCTTGATGAAATGCTCGATCCCGGCGTACAGCCCTTCGGTGTTCTCGCGGATCGTCACCAGGTTGACGTTGTCGTACATCGTGTCGGTGCCCTCGAAGGAAATCACCGGGCGGACGTTGGCGTATAGGTTGAAGGCTTGGCGTAGGGTCACGTTGACGCTGCGATATCCCCCACCCACCGGGGTCGTGAGCGGTCCCTTGAAGCACAGGCGGTTGTTGCGGATCGACTCCAGGGTGGCGTCGGGCAGCGGGTTGGCGTGCTTCTCGACCGCCGCCATGCCGGCCAGTTGCCGATCCCAGGCGATTTGGACGCCGGTGGCTTCGATGACCTTGACCGCCGCGTCGACGATAGAGGGGCCGATGCCGTCGCCGGGGATGAGGGTGATGGAATGCATGAAGGGACTCCTACGGTTGCGGGATGGTTGGGCATTTAGCCGGGATTATCCACCAGGAACCCGGCGGACTTAAAGCACGGCGCAGGCAACGGATCGCCGCCGGAAAGGGCGGGGTGGCATGCCCCATCGGCGGTGGCTCCGCACCGGGGTGGTGCGCTTTCCGCCCGCCGCCGATATCTGATAGATTGGCCCGGAAATCACTCGATCCACGGAGCCAAGCATGGACATCAACGACCGCATCAAAGCCCAACTCGCCGAAAACCCCGTCATCCTGTACATGAAAGGCACGCCCAGCTTCCCACAATGCGGTTTCTCGGGCCGGGCCGTGCAAATCCTGGAGCAATGCGGCACCGACTACGCCTTCGTCAACATCTTCGAAGACCCGGAAATCCGGGAAGGGCTGAAAGCCTACTCGAATTGGCCGACCTTCCCCCAGCTTTATATCAAGGGCGAATTGATCGGCGGCAGCGACATCATGCTGGACATGTTCCAGAAAGGGGAATTGCAGCAGCATCTGGCCGCGGCCGGCACCGCCAGCCCGGAAGCCTCAAGCTGAGGGTTCGGGTTCGGACCCAGGCCCATGGAGCCGGCCTTCGGCCTCCACCAAGTCCGCCCAGCGGTTGACGATGCCGCAGAACAGCCGGGCGGTCTGCTCGGCGTCGTAGATGGCGGAATGGGCCTGTTCGCCGTCCCATTCCAGGCCCGCCGCCTGCGCCGCCTTGGCCAGCACGGTCTGGCCGTAGACCAGGCCGCTCAGGGTCGCCGTGTCGAAGGTGCTGAAGGGATGGAAGGGATTGCGCTTGATCCCGGCGCGTTCCACGGCGGCGTTCAAGAACCCGAGGTCGAATGCCGGGTTGTGCCCGACCAGGATGGCGCGGGTGCAGGCGTTCCGCTTCACCGCCGCCCGGATCGGGTGGAACAGCTTGTCCAGCGCCTCCTTCTCGTCCAACGCGAAGCGGAACGGATGGAAGGGATCGATCTTGTTGAAGCTCAGCGCCGAGGGTTCCAACTTCGCGCCTGGGAACGGCTTGACATGGCTGGCATGGGTCTCCGCAAGATGCAGGCGGCCCTGGCCGTCCATCTCCATGATAACCGCCGCGATTTCCAGGACGGCGTTTTTGGTGGGATTGAAACCGGAAGTCTCGATATCGACGACTACCGGCAGGAAGCCGCGGAAACGGCGGGCGAAAACGGGATGCGCTGGATTGTGCATTAGAAAAGTGCGATTTTTCCTCGACTCGGCTGGGCAAGCTTATTATATTTGTGCGTCCACCCGGGTTTAAAGTTTAACGCCGCGCCGAAGTTCCCGCCCAGCGGCCAAGCCGGTAAACTTCCGCCAGATTTCCGAGCAAGGGCTTACCAAACAATGAAAATAAGTCGCCATCCAAGCCGCGCCCGGCGTAGCCTCGGGTTCGCGCTAGCCGCCAGCCTCGCCGGTTGCGCCAGCACCGGAACCTCCCCCCAGAGCGATCCCCGCGACCCTTGGGAGGGCTGGAACCGGGAAGTCCAAAGCTTCAACGACAAGCTCGACGACTACATGATGAAGCCGGTGGCCCGTGGCTACCAATACATCACCCCTTCGATAGTCGATCAAGGCGTCACCAACTTCTTCAGCAATGTGGACGATGTGGCGGTCATCGGCAACGATCTGTTGCAATTCAAGCTACTGCAAACCGGCCAGGATGTCGGGCGCCTGGTGGTCAACACCACCTTGGGGCTGGGCGGCTTCGTCGATGTCGCCAAACACCTCTCGATGCCCAAGCACAACGAGGACCTGGACCAGACCCTGGGCGCCTGGGGCATCCCCTCGGGACCGTACCTGGTGCTGCCCTTCATCGGTCCCAGCACCCCGCGCGGCGTGGTCGGCGTGGCCGGGGACACCATGTCGAACCCGATCAACTGGATCAACCCGGTGGGTATCCCCTGGGGATCGGGCGTCCTCAAGACCACGGACATGCGGGCGGATTTGCTGAGCGCCACCAAGATCATGGACGAAGCCTCGGTGGACCGCTACGAATTCATGCGCAACGCCTATTTCCAACAGCGCAAATACCTGATCTACGACGGCAATCCGCCGATGGACGAGGATTTGGAAAAGGAAATGGATTTGGAGCTGGAAGGACTGGATTCGGGCGGCTCCACCCCACCGCCCTCGGTGGCCGCCCCCATGCCGACGGAACAGCAACCCGCCGAAACCGCCGGGAAATGACCCCGCCGGGGCGGGCTCGCAGCCCGCCCCTACGCCGCCGCCACGATCAAAGGCACCCGCATCTCCGCCGCGCTGACGCCGCCGTGCATCCCGATATGCTCGTGGCGGTGTTCGCCCGGCAGCCAATCCTTGATGACGTAGTCCTCCTTCATCACCAGCGTGTAATCGCCGATCCGGTCCCGGAGGGCGGGATGCGGCGTCCCCAGCCCGAAATAACCCCGCCCGATCAATTCGGCGCTAGGCAGTAAGTCCGCGCAATGGCCCAGTTCGGTGCGGACATAGCCCTCGAAATCGCCGCAGCGCTCCGGCTTCACATAGCAATACGCCACCCGCTGTTCCCCGCACAAGGGCAGCGCCAGGCAAGCGGCCAGGGCGGGATGGTCGTCGAGGCGGACGCGCCGGTCCTCGGGAACATCGATGAAACCATGGTCCGCCGTGACCAGGACCAGGGTGCCGGTGCCCTTGATATAGTCCAGGAACCTGAGGAAACCCTCCTCGAACCCGGCGAAATGCCAATCGGCCTCGGCGCTGAGCGTGCCCGCCTCGTGGGAAATCCGGTCCAGCTCCGGCCAATAGGCGTAGACGAACTTGCGGTCCGGGGCTTTGCGCAGGGTATGGGCCAGGGTCAGGAAGAAATCCTCCTGCCCGTCGTAGGGCCGCAGATCGGCCTTGCCCCGGTGCGCCAGGTTGAAATCGGAATGGATGATCCGGCGCGGCGCGGCCACATAGCCCGGCACCGGCACCCGGTCGAAGACGGGCAAGTGGTCGAACAGCTTGTTGGCGTCCACGCCCGCCTGGGACAGCGCCACGCCGCCATAGCGCGGCGTGCCGGGCAGCACCGCGATGACCGCGCCCAGTTCGCGGAAATACATATGCCAGCCGGTCAGCCCATGTTGTTGCGGGGCGACCCCGGTCAGGAACGTGGTGATGGCGGCGGCGGTGGTGGAAGGGAACACCGAGGTCAAGGTGCCGCGCACCAGCCCGCCGAGCCGGTTGCGCCGGGCGCGGCGGGCCAGGAAATCGCAGCCCAGGCCATCGACTACCAGCAGCACGACCTGCCGGTAGTCGGCGACTTCCTGGGGCCCCAGGATCGACAAGGGCACGTAGCCCGTGCCCGCCCCACCCAAGCCCTGGATCAGGCTCGCCATCAGGTTGACGATGCTTCCGCCCGCGTAGTCCGGCAATACCATGGTGTTTTCCCGTTGTTATCGTATACGCCTTCCGGGCGTGTGATCGGATCGGCTCCGGGAAGCAATCCCGGGGCGCGCGTTCCTCAAGCCGCCTCCCGCAGCCGGTCGATGGCGGACACGTCTGCGGCGTCCAGGCGGAGGGACGGGGCGCGCAGGCTGTCGGCGATGCTGGCGGGCCGGCTCGCGCCGGGGATCGGCAGGATGTGTTCGCCCTTGGCCAGGAACCAGGCCAGGGCGATTTGATAAGGGCTGGCCCCGTACTTCCCGGCGAGCTGGCCGAACAAGGCGTTTTGCCCCAGGCGCTGATGGCCGCGATGGCCGCCCACCGGGCTGTGCGGCAGATAGGCGATCTGGCGTTCCCGGCAGAAATCCACCAAGCCCGAGGCGAAATCGTGCTGCTCGAAGGGATTGCAGCGGTTCTGCACCGAGGCGATGGGCGTATGCGCCAACGCCTGTTCCAGCAGGGCGCGGTCGACATTGGACAGGCCGATATGCTCGATCTTGCCTTCTTCCTTGAGCCGGACCAGGGCTTCCAGGGAGGGCAGCAAGCCGAGCCGGGTATCGACCGCGTGCAGTTGGTAGAGCGCGATGCGCTCCACGCCCAGGGCTTGCAGGCTTTGCTCGCAGGAGCGGCGCAGGAAGGCGGGATCCCCGTCCACCACCCAATCGCCCTGGGGCCGCCTGAGTCCGCCCTTGGTGGCGACCAAGGCGAGTCCGCGCCGCCCGAAGTAATCCAGCGCCTGGGCGATCAAGCGCTCGTTATGGCCGATATCGGCATCGTCCAGGCAATACACGTTGGCGGTATCGATCAAGCCGCCGCCCGCGTCCAGGAAGGTGCGGATCACCTCGAAAGCCTGGCCGGGGTCCGGCCTGCCCTGGATCGACAAGGGCATCGCGCCCAGGCCGATGGGGGGTATGCGCCAACCGGTTCCATTGATTTCCCTGTACATGGCTTTTCCCTCCGAATGCCAGAATCGATAAACGGTGAATTTCTTGAAGTGCCGGATCATAGCATTGTTTGAGCCAGATCAAGAATCCCGGCCTTGGGAATCGCAAACCTCGCCAAGACCGCGCCGCGCCCAAAACCGGCCCGGCCCCCATCCCAAGCCCGGCCCCCGACCGCCGCGGCCCGCCTAAAAAGCGCCCCGCCGGACCGCCCTGGATGTTAAATTACCCAGCAAAACACTCCCATCCAGCCGACCGGAACCCGCGCCATGGACCCCCATCCCCCTGCCGAATCCCCCCTACCCACCAGCGCCGCCGACCTGCTCCGCGTGGCCCTGTTCGCCGCCGAGCGCCATAAAAACCAGCGCCGCAAGGACGCCGAAGCCTCGCCCTATATCAACCACCCGCTCACCGTCGCCAACATCCTCGCCAACGAGGGCGGGGTCGGGGACGCGGTGGTGCTGTTCGCGGCCCTGCTGCACGACACCATCGAGGATACCGCGACCACTTGGGAAGAACTGGAAGCCGAATTCGGGAGGGAAGTGACCAGCGTGGTGCTGGAGGTGTCGGACGACACCAGCCTGCCGGCGGCGGAACGCAAGCGGCTACAGGTCCAGCACGCGCCCAAGGCGTCGGAGCGGGCCAAGCTGGTCAAGATCGCCGACAAGATCGCCAACCTGCGCGACCTCAGCCACCGTCCCCCGGCGGGCTGGCGGCTGTCGCGCAAGCAGGATTATTTCGATTGGGCCAAGGCGGTGGTGGATGGGTTGCGCGGGATCAACCCGGCCTTGGAAGCGGCCTTCGACGCGGAGTATGCCAAGCGGCCACGGGACCGGGACGCCTAAGCATCCGCAGCTTCCGAAGATCAGGAAAAGGCCGCTGACGCGGCCTTTTCTGTTTGGTGTGGGTTGGGGTTATTGCACGGTATAGGTTTGGGTCGTCTGGTTGTTGGTTTCGTTGGCTTCCCCGGTTTCGCACCAGCTATTGGCGAAGGCCCGGAAGGTCTTGGCCCCGGCGGTGCCCGCGATCAGGCTGAGCTTGACGGTTTTGGACGCGCCCGCCGCCAAGGAGCCGATACCGGCCCAGGCGTCGCCTTCCGCGCCGCAGGCTTGGGCTTTGGGTCGGTTGGCCCAGGCGTCGAGATAGCCCGCGTCGCCCGCCGCCGTGCCTTGGTTGGTGACGGTCACGCTGGCGGTGAAGGCTTGATTGGCCTTGGGATTGGCCGGGTTGAGCGTGATGGCGCTGACCACGAAATCGGGCAGGTCGCCGTGGACGCGATAGGCCAGGGTGCGCTGGTTGTTGGTCTCGTCGATTTCGGGGGTGGCGCACAGGCCGTCGGCGAAGGCGCGGAAGGTGAACGTGCCCGCCTGGGTGGCTTGGAATCCACGGAAGGTCAGGGTTTTGCTGGCACCCGCAGCCAGGGTGCCGATGGGGGCGGATTGGTCGGCGGTCGCGCCGCAAACTTGGGCTTTGGCTTGGTTGGCCCAGGCCAGCAGGGTGCCACCGTCGGCGGCGGTGTTGCCTTGGTTCTTGACCGTGACCGTGGCGGTGTAGGCGGTGTTGAGGAGGGGCGAAGTGGGGTTGAGGGCGATGGCGGTGACGGCGAAGTTGGGGCCGTTGGGATCAACGATATCGGGAGTGTAGAGTTCGGTGGCGGCTAAAGCGCTTCCAGCATTGTACCCGCCTGCTGCGAGAACTTTGCCGTTAGAGAGCAGCGTGGCGGTATGACAACAAAGTGTCGTGAGAGTCGAAGTGGTGGCAGTCCAGGTTCCAGTAGACGGATCGTACAGCGCCGCTTTAGAAATATAGGCCGCACCGTTAGAGCCCCCTGCGACCAGGACTTTGCCGCTGGGTAGCAGGGTGGCTGTATGGCTAACTCGCGGATCGGGTATGGGTTTGGTGGCAGTCCAGGTTCCAGTAGACGGATCGTACAGCGCTGCGGTAGCGAGAGGCTTTGAAAAGTGTTATTGGAATAATGTTGCCCCCCTACGATCAGTACCTCGCCATTGGAGAGCAAGGTCGCGGTATGGGTGTCCCGCGCACCGGGCATGGAGCCAGTAGTGGCCCAAGTTCCGGTGGACGGATCGTACAGCGCCGCTTTAGAAATATCGGCTGTACCGTTAAAGCCCCCTGCGACCAGGACTTTGCCGTTGGGTAGCAGGGTGGCTGTATGGCCTTCTCGCGGGTCGGGCATGGGGTTGGTGGCAGTCCAGGTTCCAGTAGACGGATCGTACAGCACCGCGCTAGTAAGAGTAACTAAATAGTTAAATCCGCCGACAACCAGAACTTTACCGTTGGGCAGCAGGGTAGCGGTATGACCTACCCGGGCATCAGGCATGGAGCCAGTAATGGACCAAGTTCCGGTAGTTGGATCGTACAGCGTTGCATTATTAAGAAAAATTTTGGCACCGTTATTAGAGCCTCCCACGACCAGGACTTTGCCGTTAGACAGCAGAGTGGCGGTATGGTAAACCCGCGCATCGGACATGAAGCCAGTAGTGGCCCAAGTTCCGGTGGACGGATCGTACAGCGCCGCGCTGGTAAGGGAACCTCCGATATCATACCCTCCTGCGACTAGGACTTTGCCGTTGGATAGCAAAGTGTCAGTGTGAAAATACCGTGCCTTAGGCATGGCCCCAGTCCACGACCAACCCGCAGCCCGCGCCGCCCCCAAGAAAACCACCGCCCAAGCCGCGAACAGCCAGACGGCGCAACGCAAACCCACTTTGTCTCTGCGCATGATGTCGCTCCAATCGGAAAGAGGAAGAAAAGAAGCGTGACATGGCCCAGAGCCGCTAGCCTGTCCAGTTTCCGCCACGCCGACGCACAATAAATCTAACAGAAATTCAAACTATTGTGCCGGGAAAATTACAACTGTTTTCCGGTTTTCCGGCCATTTACCGGAAAACAGAACAACTTTTTTGTGCGGATGGATTTGACAACAGTCGGTTCAGATGAAACATGGCGAAATCCGGGCGTTTGGAGGCGCGACGCGACTCCCGGATTCCGTTGCGCTCCATCCGGGCTACGGAACTGTGGCCCGGATCAATGGCCGCATGCCATCATATATGGTGCGACCCACCGCTTGCCCCCACCCATCCAACGTCCCCCATCGCGCCATGGTCATCATCGAATATCCCGGCTTCACCAAAACCATCGGCGAGCTGATGGACGACGAAGACTATCGCGCCCTGCAAAACGCCTTGGTGGAAAACCCGGAACGCGGCGACCTCATCCCCGGTACCGGCGGCTTGCGGAAAATCCGCTGGTCCCTCGCGGGACGCGGCAAACAGGGTGGCGCACGGATCATCTACTATTGGTGGACCCGCACCAGCCGCCTCTACCTGCTGCTTGCCTACCCCAAGAACGTACAAGACAATCTAACCCCGACCCAAGCCAAACGCTTGGCCGAAGCCATTCACCGGGAACTCGACGATGGACGAAAAACTATTCGATGAACTGCTAGCCGGTATCCAGTGGATGGGTGCCCACCACCGGGGCGAAACCCAAACCGGACAGGTGTTTGAATACCCCGAACCCGATGTCGGAGCCATCCGCGCGGCTACCCGGCTCTCCCTGCCCGAATTCGCCTACTTGATCGGCGTCACGCCCCGTACCCTGCGGAACTGGGAACGCAAGTGCGTCTGCCCCACAGGACCGGCGCGGGCCTTGTTGAAGATCGTTTCCGCCAATCCACAAGCGGCAGTTGCAGCCTTGCGGAGTTCTTGTCGGTAACCCTACTGGCGGGCAAGCCTAGGTTCCCGGGTTCCACCCTGTCCGATCCGGGCGGTGGACTTTGGGGGTCGATGAGCGGAAGCTCGGCGGGATGCTTCGGAAACAAATAGCCCGGATACGCCGAAACGGAATCCGGGCCACGCGGATCAATCTCCAATCAGCGCAATTGCTGCGCCTTGTCCAGCTTCTCCCACGGCAGTTCGGTGAACGAAGCCCCGAAATGCCCATTCACCGGCAAGCGGGCGTAAAAACCGCCCTTGTGCTTCGAGGGCAAATGGCGCAGGTCGAAATCGCGGATGATGGCCCCGAGCCGGAAATCGATACACTCGGCCAGGCGGCTTTCGATCAAATCCTCGGCCACGGTGCCGGTGCCGAAGGTGCGGACCTCGATGCTCACGGGCCGGGCCTGGCCGATGGTATAGCTCAGTTGCACCTCGCATTCCTCCGCCAAACCCGCCGCCACCACGTTCTTGGCCGCGTAGCGGGCGGCGTAAGCCCCCACCCGATCCATGCGGCAGGGGTCCTTGCCCGACAGCGCCGAACCCGCGTGGCGGGCATAGCCGCCGTAGGTGTCGCTGGCGGTCTTGCGCCCGGTCATGCCGGAATGGGCCACCGGGCCGCTCTTGGCGAAACCGCCGCGGGGGTTGACGAACACATCGGTGGCCTCGTCCGGCTTGACCGCGATGCCCGCGAACACCGGCCCCACCACATGCTTGAGCAAATCGTTCCTGAGATTGGCCGGTTCGACCTGGACCTTGCCTTGCTGGCCCACGATCAGGGTGATGCTGTGGATGCGCTGGGGCACGCCCTCCACGAATTCCACGCCGACCTGGGTGGTGCAATCCGGCGAGAGATAGGGGATGGCTTTGGATTCCCGCGCCGTGCGCAGTTGCCGCGCCAGCCGGTTGGCCATGGCGATGGGCAAGGGCATGAACTCCGGGGTCTGGTTGCAGGCGAAACCGAACTGGGTGGTTTGGTTGCGGACCTCGATGCGGTCGAGTTCCTTGTCGCTCAATTGCCGCTCGTCCCAGGCGTAGCGCTGTTCCAGGGGTTGCGCGGTGAGGCTGGTGACCACGGTGCATTCCGAGGCGTTGAAGCCCTCCTTGCGGTAGCCGACCTCGCCCACCACCTGCCGCGCCAATTCCGGGATATCCACCGTGGCCTTGGAGGCGAACCGCGCCGCCACGAACACCAAGCCCTTGGACAGGGCGCATTCGGTGACGACATGGGAATAGGGGTCTTGTTGCAAGAACCTATCGACGATGGCGTCGGCGATGGTGTCGCAGACCCGGTCGGGATGGCCCTCGGCGACCGATTCGGAAGTGAACAGGAAGCTCTTTCTCATCGCAGCACCTCAATCTCGTTGTTATTTCCCAAAATCCGACGCGGGTTCCGGCGGGTGCTGGAGCCGCTTGATACCCTCGTTGACCACGAAGGGCAAGGTCGCCCCGGCCCCGATGGCGAGCCAATCGACCGGACCGATGGGCGCGAGCCGCAGCAGGGCGCGTAGCGGCGGAATATAAGCCGCCGCGATCTGCAACAGGATCGACCCGCCGACAGCATAGGTCAGATAGCGGTTCTTGGGCCGTTCGCCCGGATGGAACACGCCGGTCTTTTCCGAACGGCAGCTGATGGCATGGAGCAATTGCGCCAGGGTCACGGTCATGAAGGCATTGGTGCCGGCGTTGGCGGTGAGGCCACCATAGCGCAGCAGGCTGTAGGCATAGACGCTCATCGCGCCCCCGGTCAGGGCCAAGGACTCGCGCACCAGGCGCAGGGCGTCGTCCTTGCGGATGATGGGTTCGGCGGGGTCGCGGGGCGGTTGCTTGAGGACGTCCTGTTCCGGCGGTTCCAGCGCCAGGGCCAAGCCGGGCAGGATGTCGGTGACGAGGTTGATCCACAGCAATTGGATCGGGTTCAGCACCTCGCCCGCGCCGATGGCGGTGCCGATCAGCATCATCTCGATCTCGCCCAGGTTGCTGGACAGCAGGAACCTGAGGCTTTTGCGGATATTGGCGTAGATGGTGCGGCCCTGCTCCACAGCGGTGATCATGGTATGGAGGTTGTCGTCCTCCAACACCACGTCGGCCACCGAGCGGGCGACCTCGGTACCGCGCTCGCCCAGGGCCACGCCGACATCGGCGGCCTTGAGGGCCGGGCCGTCGTTGATGCCGTCGCCGGTCATCGCCACCACCCTTCCAGCCTTCTGCAAGGATTGCACGATCCTGAGCTTGTGCGCTGGGCTGACGCGGGCGAACACCGTGGTGTCGTTGACGATGCCGGACAAAAGCTCCGGTTCCAGCTTTTCCAGGCTGGCCGAATCGACGATTTCCAGCGGCTTGTCGCCGCTGAGTCCCAGGCGCTTGCCGACGGAAAAAGCCGTGGTGCTTTGGTCGCCGGTAATCATCACGGTGTCGATGCCGGCGGAGTGGAATTGCGCCATCAGTTCGGCCATGCCGGGGCGGATGGTGTCTTCCATGCTGCCGAGGCCGAGCCAGACCAGGTTTTGGGTCACGGCGGCGGTCGAAGTGTCGGCGGAATGGCCGTAGGCCACGCCCAGGACGCGCAACGCCTCCCCGGCCAGCCGTTCGTTGCAATGCAGGATGGTGGAGCGCTGCTCGTCGTCGAGTTCGACCTGGGAACCATCGGGCAGGCAACGATGGGTGCAGAGTTCCAACACATCGGCGGGGCTACCTTTCACAGCGATGAGGTGTTCGGCCCCGGTGTTGGTGCCGGTGTGGACCGTGACCATATAGGGCCGGTCTTCGGCGCGGTGCAGGGTCTTGACCAGCGGATGGGCCTCGCGGATGGCCTTCACATCGGCCCCCGCCGCCAGGGCGATTTCGATCAAGGCCGATTCGGTGGGCGAGCCCTCCAGACCCACGCTATCGCCCCGGTCGATGAATTTGACCTCGCTGCACAGGGTCACCATGTCCAGCAATAACTTGAGGTCGCTGCGTTCCAAAGGCGCGATGGGCTCGTCGTTGGCGAGGAAGCCGTCGGTCCCGAACGTCACCGAATGCTCGAACAATTCCACGCCCACGGCCCGCATCCGGTTCTCGGTCAAGGTGCCGGTCTTGTCGAGGCAGAGGGTTTGGATCGAACCCAAGCCTTCCACGGCGGGCAATTGCCGCACCAGCACCTTTTTCTCGCGCATCTGGCGGATGCCGAGCGCCAGGGTGGTGGTCGCCACGGCGGGCAAGCCCTCCGGCACCGCCGCCACCGCCAGCGAAATCGAGGATTTCAGCATTTGCAGGAAGCCGAAGCCCCGCGCCAGGCCCATCCCGAACATCCCGGCGCAAATCGCCCCCGACAGCACCGCGAGTTGGGTGCCCATCCGGTCCAATTGGCGTTGCAAGGGGGTATCCGGGGTCTTGACCTCGCCGACCAGGGATTGGATCACGCCGATCTCGGTATGCCGCCCGGTCGAAACCGCCACCGCCAAACCGCTGCCGCCCGTGACCACGGTGCCACGATGCACCATGTTCTTGCGGTCGGCCAGGGGCGTATCCTCGGCCACCACCAAGCCGTGATGCTTGCCCACCGGCAGGCTTTCGCCGGTCAGGGCCGATTCGTCCACGGTCAGGCGGTTGCTGGACAGCAAGCGGGCGTCGGCGGGGATGTAGGTGCCGGGTTCCAGCACCAGGATATCGCCGGGCACCACGTTCTCGACCACGATCTCCCGGCGCTGACCGGCGCGGACCACCTTGGCGTGGGTGGGGGTCATGGTGCCCAGGCTGCCGATGATTTTTTCCGCCGCGCTTTCGGTGGAATAGCCGATGGCGGCGTTGATCAACACCACGCCCAAAATCACCAGGGCATCGGCCACGCCGCCGGTCGCCACCGACACCGCCGCCGACAAGCCCAGCAAGGCCACCGGCGGATTCAGCAATTGCCCCGAGATCATCGACCAAGCCGAGCGCGGCTTCTGTTCGCCGAGGACGTTGGGACCGTAGCGGTCCAGGCGCACCAGGGCGTGGGCCTCGGGCAAGCCTTCGCGGTGGGTTTCCAGTGCGTCCAGTACGATATCGCCTTCCGCCGCGTGCCACGTCTGGCGCGGCGGGGCTTCGACCGTGGCCAAATCCACCGGGCGCTGGGTTTGGGACGGCCGGGCCGGACCGCGCCGCCAGCGGGGCAAGCGCAGGCCGAAACCTGGGCGCTGCCCGGTGGCGGGACGCTGGGCGGAGGCAACGGGTTCCGCCGGAGCCACCCGCTCGGCGGCGGGCCGGACCGCGCCGCCGCGCCAATGCGCACGGACGCAGGCTTCCAGTTCTTCCACCAACCCGGCCAGGGCGAGTCCGGGCTGGAAATGCACCACCGCGCTGCCCGTGACCGGATTGGCCTGGATGGAAACAAAAATGGCATGGGTCGCCACCAGCCCTTCCAGGGCGTGGCGCATCGCCTCGGAGCGATAAAGCCCTTTGACCTTGACGCGCATCCGTCCATGCGCCCCGTAGTGGACCAAAGTGACCAGCACCGCATCGACCGGGGTTGCGGCCTGGGCGGGAACACGGCTGGGATTGAGGGAATCGTTCATCGGCGGCTCTATGGAGGCTCGAAAGGGCGGGACCGCCCGCCGGGGTTTTCCAAAGCGGACGGATAACCGCACGATTTTAACCCTACGAGGTTAAAAAACCGTGACAATCCGTCCTTGTACGTAGGTGGCCCGGACCTGGGCCGGACCCGCGAGATGGAGCAGGCAGAACAAGCGCTGTTCCCAACTGTCGCAACGCGCCAGCCGGGCCGCGAGATAGGCGTCGTCGCCAACGGCCAGCGCGAAGAAATCGGCGTCCTTGCCGGGCGCGAAATTGCCGGTGGCATGGTCCAGCCACAGGGCCTTGGCCCCGCCCAGGGTGCCGAGATAGAGCAGCCGCGCCGCGTCCAGCCCCAAGCCTTGCAGTTGCTGCACCTTATAAGTCTCGGCCAGTTCCCGCCAAAGCGAGAATTCCGTGCCCGCGCCGATATCGGTGCCCATTATGACCGGGATGCCGCGTTCGACATGGCGCAAGAGCGGAAACAAGCCGCTGCCCAAATATAGATTACTGGTCGGGCAATGGCAGACCGCGCAGCCCGCCCCGGCCATGCGGTCCAGTTCCCGCGCGCTGGAATGGAGGCTGTGGGCCAGCACCGTGCGCGGCCCGACCAACCCGTAGCGGTCGTAAACATCCAGGTAATCGCGGCTGTCCGGGAAGCCGGAGGCCACCGCCGCGATTTCGCCGTGGTTCTCGTTGATATGGGCTTGGAGATAGGCGGTGGGCTGGTCGCGCAGGAGTTCGCCGCAAATCCCGAGCAGGGTTTCGGTGCAAGCCATGGGCCAGCGCGGGGTGATGGCGTAGTGGAGGCGCGGTTCGCCTTCACACAGGGCCATCAGCTTGGCCATGCCGTCCACGGCTTGGTCGAGGGTTTGCAACAGGACCGGCGGACCGTTGCGGTCCATCAGGGTCATCCCGGCGATGAGGCGCAGGCCTGAACGCTTCGCCGCCGCGAACAAGGCGGCGTTGGCCGGGTAATACTGCGAGCCGAACACCAAGGCGGTGGTGGTGCCCGCGGCCAGCAGCTTGGCGACGAAGCGCCCGGCGGTCGCCGTGGCGAAATCCACATCCTGGAAGGCCGCTTCCGCCGGGAACACCGAGCGCTCCAGCCAATCCAGCAATTGCCCGCCGGGGGCGGCGGTGGCGTAGAACTGCGGGAAATGGATATGGCCATCGACCAGGCCGGGAATCAGCCAATCCGGGCCGTGGTCGATGCGGCGGGCCTCCGGGAAGCGGGCCAGCAATTCGGGGCGGGGACCGTAGGCGGCGATATGGCCCTGGGCGTCCACGGCCAACGCGCCGTCGGGGATGATTTCCAAGGCATCGGGTTGGGCGAAAGGATCGCCGCGGAGGTGGGCGAGCGTGCCGGTGTGCAGGGTGGTGGCGTTCATGGGGGAACCTCCGATGGGAAACGGAGGGGGCATTTTATAGCGGGTGGATGCCGTGGGTTTCCTTTCCCCCAATGATCTTGCCCCAGCGTCAGCCCCAGGCCATGGCGTACGCCGACACCAGGATCAACCGCGCTGGCGTAACAACACCTCCAGATGTGTCTGGAACTGGCTTTGCCCAGGCGCAAGTTCTACGGCCCGCCGTACGGCGGCAATGGCCTCGTCGATCCGGCCTTGGGGGCGTAGCGCATGACCGAGCCCATTGTGTGCCTCAGGGAAGTTGGCATCGAGCGCGATGGCCCGGCCATAGCATTCCTCCGCTTCGATCCAACAGCCCCGCCGGATCAGGGTCCAGCCCAGCACGGCTTGGGGTCGGGGGTTTTGCGGCTCCAATCCGGCCAAGTGGCGGAAATGGCGTTCCGCGCCCTCCAGATGGCCGCAGTCTAGTAATAACCTGGCAATCCAGCGGTGCAATTGGGTGGAGCGTCCCAGGGTGAACCCGGCCAACCCATTCAGATGCTCGTCCGCCTCCGCCGCCCGGCCCTGCCGGAGTCGCAAGCGGACGAGTTGTCCGCGAACCAGCGGCTGGTCGGGATCGAGGGCGATAGCCTGTTCCAGGCAGCGCCCGGCCAGGACTAGATCGCCCTCTTGCATCGCCGTTTTGCCAAGCAGGTACAGCGCGGGCGCGTGCTGTGCGAGGTGAATGGGGGCCTCGTTGTCGAACCGGTCGGCTCCGGGATCGCCCACCGCCCGCAACGCCAGATACAGGTCGCGATAGACCCAAGCCGACGGTGCCTGTCCCAACGCCAATACCCGTCGGTAGGCGGCGATTTCGCCAGCGATATCGCCCCGCCGCCGGAGTTCGGCAGCTTCCCGCCACAGCTCCGGCCAACGCGGATCGCCGCCCGCCCATGTTTCCCCGCCGTCCGCGCCTTCCCGCAGGCAACGGTCGAGCAAACCACCCAACTGGGCTGCCCAAGGCTCTCGTACCAGATCGAGATGCGCGCAAGCGAGAACATGGTACCGCACGCCGCCCTGGACCAAGCCCGCCCAGCCCGCATCGGGCAGGACATAGCGTTCCTCCGGCCAGTCGTGGCTTAAAAACAACACTGCGGTACCCGGATAGCTATGGGCCGGATAGCGCTGGGAAGCGGCGCGGTTCCTGGCGGCGACCCGGTTGCGACCGGTGGAATCATTTTGCCCATGAACGGGTGGGGGACCGGGCAAAGGAGGCGGGGCATTGGCATCGATAATGCCGAGGAAAGCTACGTCTTGACCCTGAAGGCGCAATTGGCGGGCGATCTCGAACGCCAGCCGCCCGCCGAACGAATAGCCCGCCAGATGGTACGGTCCCGTCGGCTGAAGGCCACGTATCTGCCCAAGACAATAAGCGGCCATGGCTTCCAAGGTTTCGTCTGGAACGAGGCCGTCGCCGAAACCCCGCGCCTTGAAGCCATAGACTGGCCGGTCGGTGTCGAGATAAGGCAGCAGTGGACGGGCATAGAGGCTCTGACCGAGCACACCATAGGCGAAAAACAAAGGCGGCAACCGGCCTTCCGCCCGTAAAGGTTCCAAGCCTCCCGCCACGCGGGGCGCGGACTGTTCCAGATGGCGGGCGAGCCGGGCCAGGGTCGGATGCTCGAACAAGGCCACCAACGGCAGTTCCCGGCCCAACGCCTGGGTGATCCGGGTGACTAGGGTGAACGCCAGCAACGAATTCCCGCCCAGTTCGAAAAAATCGTCGTCCATGCCGATGGCGTCCAACCCCAGCAGGTTTTCCCACAGCCGTTTGAGGCTCCAGCCCAGCGGGGTGGTCGGCAAGACGGTTTCCGGCGGGGCGGGCGGGTCCAGTTGGGCCAGGGCGGCGCGGTCGATTTTGAAATTGGGCAGCAGGGGCAGCGCCTCGATCCGGGCCAGCCGGACCGGCACCATGTAGGGCGGCAAGCGTTCCCGCAGGAAGGCTTTCAGGGTGGCGGCATCGGGTCCGGCATCGGGGGCTGTGGCAGCAGTCCAATAGCCGACCAAGCGTGGTTCCCCGCTACCCGGCGTGGGACGGCCCAAGACCGCCACCTCGGCCACACCCGGATGGGTTTTCAAAATGGCCTCGATAGCGGCGGGTTCGACCCGGTGGCCCTGGATTTTCAACTGGTGGTCGGCGCGGCCCAGGAACTCCAACAAACCATCGGGCCGCAGCCGTCCCAGGTCGCCGGTACGGTAGCGGCGGACACCGGGGTCCCGCGGGTGCGGGACGAAGCGTTCGGCGGTCAATGCCGGGGCGTTCCAATAACCCAGGGCGATATGGCGGCTTTCCACATGGATTTCGCCGATTTCACCCGTGGCGACGGGATCGCCTTCCGGCCCCAGCAGCAGCATTTCACGGTCGGGGATGGCGTGGCCGACCGGCACCCGCTCCGGTTCGATGGGCGTGGCATGGCCGATAAAGCGGTGGCGGTAGAGGGTCGCGGCCTCGGTGGCGCCGATGCCGGTGTACAGCCAACCCCCCAGGGGGAAATGCCGCTTGAACGCGGCCACGTCGCCGCCATCCAGACGGTCGCCGGCGATATAGACGATCCTGACTTCGTCGAAACCCTGGCCGGGGTCCAGGTCGCGGACCAGATGGCGGAACACCACCGGCACGGAATGGTAGATCGTGATGCGCCGCTTCCGGACGAACCCGGCCAGGTCCACGCCCTCCCCCGGCGGCAGGATGTGCAAGGACGCGCCATTGAGCAAGGCACCATAAATATCGCGGATGGCACCGTTCACACTGGGCGAATAGCACTGGGTCAACCGGTCGTCCGCGCCCAGGTGGACCGCGTTGGTGTATTGCATGACATCGTGCAATAGGTTGCGGTGGTTCTGGAACACGCCCTTGGGCGCGGCAGTGGTGCCGGAAGTGTAGAGGATATAGGCGAGGCTATCCGGGGTGGCTTCCGGCAGGGCGCAATCCGGCGCGGCCACCCCCGCATCGTCCATGACCAACAGCGGCAACTCCGGTGCCAGCAACCCGGCGGCCTGGGCCCAATGGGCTTGATCCGTGACCAGGGCGGCGATGCCCGCCTGGGCCAGGATCAGGCGGTTGCGCTCCGCCGGAAACCCGGCATCGAGCGGCACATAGCCACAGCCGGCCCGCAACACCCCCAACATCGCGATGGGAAACAGCGCGTCATGGCCGAGCAGGATACCGACCGGCGCGCCCGGAACCAGCCCGGCCCCGGCCAGCCTCAAGGCCAAGCGTCCAACGGATTCCCACACCTCGCCATAACTGAACCGGCGCTGCCGGTCGAGCAAAGCCGGACGGTCGGCATAACGGCGGGCGATGGTGGCGAAACGGGTCGGCACCGATTGCTCGATGGCTTCGGGCGCGAATGGTTCGAAAGGCCGGTCGGTCGGCCCACCGTGATCCAGTGGCAAAACCCCGTTCATGGCGTCGTCGCCCTCCAAACGGCCGGGCTGGGCGAGCGCGCCGCATCCACGATAGCGGCGATCTGCGCGGTACCCGCCACCAAGGGCAAGGCACAACCCGCACCCAGCACGAATCGCGGCCCCCGGCACTCGGCCAGCAAGCGTCCGGTCGCCGCCGCCACCCGGGCCGCGCTTTCGGCGAACACGGCGTGGGTATGGGACAGGCCGGTGCTGATCCCGCCCGGCCAGCACCGCGTCAGGAAGGCCGGCGGCGGATTGTCGGCTTGGGTATCGTAATGGAGGATGGCCACGGGCAAGCCCGCCCAGTCCCCGAGCAAATCGGTATAAACCGCCGCGCCATGCACATGCAGCACATTGCAGGGCAGCGCGGCGGCGGCGGCCAGACAGGCCCGGTCGCCGGGCAACGCATATTCCCGGTAGTCGGCGAGGGACAGTCCTGTCGGCTGGGCATGTTGGGTGGCGAAATAAATGCCATCGATGCCGGTATCGACCAAGGCCGCGATCAAGCGGAGGGTATTGGCGGTAATCTGGCCCAGGCCGGCCCGGACCTGGGCCGGGAAATCCCGCAACAAGGCCGCGAATAATTCCGCGCCCGCCAGCAGGCCAAGCTGGAACACCGGATTGAATACCGTCATCAGCACCGGGATGGCGCGGGGCAGGCTCCGCCGGGTCACCACGGCGGCGCGGAGCAATCCACCCACGAAACCGGCCTGGGGATTCAAATCGGGCAGCGCCCATAAATCATCGGCCTGGGCGACGACCCGGCCCACCACCGTGCGCCGCCCGAAATGGTCGCCGTCCCAGGTATCGGTCAATCCATAATCGCGGACCTGATAGGTGGAAGCCGGGGTGATTTTGCTGAAATCGAGATCGAAAGCGCGTTGGAATTCGACGCTGGCGCGTCCCAGGGTTTCGCCATCCTGGTCGAGTCCGGGATGGTGAAGCCAGAGCGAAACCGGCGTGACCGGCAGGGCGTCCCCCGCCAAGGTCGCCATTAATAACTCCCGATAGGCCAATTTTCTGGGCATGGAACTGGAAAGGGGGCAAGCGCATATCAAATACGGAAAGGGGATGCCCGTTGCCATCCGTCCTCTCCGGCCGTTCGTCCGCCGACAGGCCGATATTGGCCCGCCCTGGGTTTTTAAGATAGCTCCAGCTATCGATCCTGCAAGAGCAAGGCAATCGCACCGAAAACAGCGCGACCCCCAGGCGGATCAAGGCGCGTGGATCAACCCACCACGCAAGCAACCTACCAATGGCGCTTATAGCCCCAAGAACCCCGGCAACTCCCGCACCGAATCGACGACGACATCGGGCCGCACCGCCGAAGCCCGCACATAGGCTTCCCGGTACTTGCCGGTCCGCACCAAAATCCCCGCCAAGCCCGCCGCCTGCCCGCCGCCCACATCCACATCGATATCGTCGCCGACCATGGCGACCTCGTCCGCCGCCAAGCCCATCTCCCGCAACGCCACCCGGAAGAAATCCGCCGCGGGTTTGCCCATCACCAGGGCGCGGTGGCCGGTGCAATATTCCAGCGCCGCCACCAAGCCGCCGATATCCATGCAAAGCCCCGCCTCGGTCTGCCAAAACCGGTTGCGGTGGATGGCGACCAGCTTGGCCCCCAGCATCAAACGGTTGAACAGCCGGTTCAACAACCCGTGGTCCCAGGCCGGGCCGATATCGCCCAGCACCAAATAATCGGCGCTTTCAATATCCACCTCCTCCACGGCGGCGAAATCGCTTTTCACGTCCCCGGCCAGCAACAGGGCGCAACGGGGCCGGCCCAGGCTTTCCAGGTACAGCCGGGCCGCTTGCGGGGCGCTGATGATTTCGCCGGCGTCGATGTCCAGCCCCAGGCCCAGCAGCTTCCGGTGCAGGGAAGCCAGGGACAGCGTGCTGGTGTTGGTGGCGAAGCGGAGGGCGAGACCTCCGGCGCGGAGGCGGGCGAGGCTTTCCGCCGCGCCCTCGATGGGGTTCTGGCCGACGTACAACACGCCGTCCAGATCGATGAGCAAGCCTTTGGGAGCGACAAGCCGCGGCGCGGCGCTGGATATGGGGTCCATGGCGGAAGCTCCGGGGAATCTGGGAAGCGGTCACACGGGATTGGGCCGCAGTATCTCAAAGATTTCGAAGGCCTGTATCCAGGCCTCGTCGAGGATGGGGGGGATGACGTGTAAAGGCAGCCCCAACAGGTTCCAAGCGCCCTTCTCGAAGCACACGCTATCGCCATAGATGGCCTCGTCCGGCGAGACCGAAGGCTCGATATTGGAGGCCAGGGCACTGGCGACATGGATCAGGGCGGCGCTCTTGCGATAGCACGGGGCCATGTTCGGCGCCAGATAAAACGCCACGGCGGCCTGCAAACGCTCGGGCAAGCCCCACAGCCGCAACAGCTCGGCCCCGAGTTCGGCATGGGTGAAACCGAACACACTGAACTCGGCTTGGTTCAGCCCCTCCTCGCTGCTGTCGTGCTGGGCCAGGACCTGGCGGTACAAATCGGCCCGCCCCGAATAGAACGCCAAGCGCCCCACCTTGTGCAACAGGCCGGCCACGAACAAGGGTTCGCTATCGAACACCCGGCAGCGGAAGGCCAGGGAACGGGCGATCACCCCGCAGGCCACGCTGTTGAGCCAGAACCGCTCCATGTCGATCAGCTCGGGCGGGATGCCCTGGAAACGGTTGGTCACGGTGGTGGCGACCAAGAGGTTGCGCAGGGCTTCGCGGCCGATCAGGGCGATGGCCCCGGACACGGTCTCGATCTTGGCCGGGGAATCCATCAGCCCGCTGTTGGCCAGTTGCAGCACCCGTGCCGTCAAGGCCGGGTCGCTGATGATGACTTCGCCGATCTCGCCATTGGTGACATAGGGCGAATTCAACAGCTGGCCGAGCTTGAACACCGCCTCGGGCAGGGAAAACAGGGTTTTGATTTCGTTAGCGAGCGTGAGGGCGCTCATCGCCGTGCGGGGCTGACTACTCATGGGGTGGGCCATCCATCCATTCCGAACACCGGGCCGTCCAGGGCGGGCCGACCGGCCCGGCGGGCTTCCCGGAAGCCGCCGTTCTTGGCATCGGCGCCGGGAACGCCACGCGGTCGTCGGTTTCGCGCCACGCCATGGAACGGTCATGCAAAGTGTAGCCGCCTCTATGGCGGGCGTTAGCGCTGGAAAGCCAGGATCGGCGAATTCCCAGCGCCACGCTCGGAAATCTTCCCGCGGGGCGGGCTTATCCGGGTTGCCACCACGCCCCGGCTTCCGCCGCCGACAGCGCCTCCACCCACCACGCCAGCGCCCGCCCGCGCGGCCCGGCTTTCCAGGCCATGCAAAAAGGACCGGCGGGCTTGGGCGCGGCCACGGCTTTCGCCAGCAAGCGCCCGGCGGCGAGGGCGTCCGCCGCGAGGCCCAGCGGCAGATAGCCCACGCCCAGGCCAAGCTCCTGGGCCAGGAGCTTGGCCCTGAGGGTCGGCACCGTGAGGATATCCTGGCCCGACAAGAGCCCCGTGCTGCGCGGCGGCAGGTTGCGCGAACTATCGGCCACCGCCACCGCCCGGTGGGCCTGGATAGCGCACGAAGCCAAGGGTTCCGGGGCCGCGGCCAAGGGATGGTGCGGGGCCACCGCGAACACGAATTCATGGCTGCCCAGGGTTTTCACCGCGTAGCCGCCGCCCGCCGGACCTTCGCAGGGGGTGCCGACGACGAGGTCGGCCCGGTCCGAGAGCAAGGCGTCCCAGCCGCCGCCCAGCACCTCGGTGGCGATCCGTAGCCGGGTGCCGGAACCGAGCCGGTAGAAGCGCTCGACGAAGGGGAACAAGCCTTCCGTCGGCAGGATATCGTCGTGGGCGATGCGCAATTCCGGTTCCCAGCCCTGCGCCACCCGCTTCACCCGCGCCTCCAAGGCCGCCGCCGCCACCAGCAAAGGCCGGCCTTGTTCCAGCAATTCGCGTCCGGCGGCGGTCAGCTTGGCGCGGTGGCCGCGTCGGTCGAACACCTCGACGCCCAGGTCTTCTTCCAGCTTGCGGACGGTGTAGGTGAGGGCCGAGGGCACCCGGAACAATTCTTCCGCCGCCTGCGCGAAACTGCCGCGCCGGTCGATGGCTTCCAACACTTCGAGGGCGTCGAGGCTGAGCTTGGTCATGCAAAAATCCTGAATGAATCAGCCGGAAAATTTCGCTATCCATGGCGCAACCGGGTCTATAGCATTGTTCCCAACTGCGGATTAAACCGCAGCCTCATTCAAAAAAATAGAACAGTCACGCCATAACCGGGCGCCACCCAGCGCCAACCACCCCGAGGACCGAACCATGAGCCTTTCCAGTAATCCGCTTTTCGATAGCCTCGCCCTGGGATCGACCGTCCTGCGCAACCGCATCGTCATGGCCCCGATGACCCGCAGCCGCGCCGACGACGCCGGCGTGCCGGGGGCGCTGGCCCCGCTGTATTACGGCCAACGCGCCTCGGCGGGACTCATCATCACCGAAGGCACCTTCCCTTCGCCCATGGGCAAGGGCTATGTGCGCACGCCCGGCATCCACTCGGAAGCCCAGGTCGAGGCTTGGCATCGGGTGACCGATACGGTCCACGCGGCGGGCGGCACGATCTTCATGCAGATCATGCACGCGGGCCGCATCTCCGATCCCAGCTTCCTGCCGGACGGGGCCACGCCGGTCGCGCCCTCGGCGGTGCGCCCGGAAGGCCAGTCCTACACCGATGCCGGGATGCAACCCCATGTCACGCCCCGCGCCCTGGACTTGGCGGAAATCCCCGGCCTGATCGAGGAATACCAGAGCGCCACCCGGAACGCCCTGCGGGCCGGGTTCGACGGGGTGGAATTGCACGCCGCCTCGGGCTATCTGCCCGAGCAATTCCTGTCCTCGAAAACCAACCGGCGCGACGACGCCTACGGCGGCGATATCGGGCGGCGGGCGCGGTTCGTGTTGGAACTCCTGGAAGCCATGGCCGGCGTGGCCGGGGCCGGGCGGGTGGGCATCAAGCTCTCGCCCGAGATGAATTTCAACGATATCGCCGACGACACGCCGCGAGAAACCTACACCCACCTGGTCGAACAACTGGCGGGCCTGGGCCTGGCCTATCTGCATGTCGCCCTGTTCGGCACGCCGGTGGATTATCACGGCCTGTTGCGGCCCCTGTTCCCCGGCCCCTATCTGGTGGGCGGCGGCCTGACCCAGGCCACGGCCACGGCCCTTTTGAACGAAGGCAAGGCCGATGCCGCCGTGTTCGGGAGCCTGTTCATCGCCAACCCCGATTTGCCGGAGCGCTTCCGGTCGGGGGCGGCGCTGGCCGAGCCGGACCGTTCCACCTTCTACACGCCGGGCGGGCAGGGCTATACCGATTACCCGACCCTCGCCGCCTGAAACCCACAGCCACGCAACGCAATGGAGGACACCATGGCTACCACCCACCATCCCATCACCGCCGATACGGTCCAACGCTCCCGCCAGATCGAACAGCGCATCGCCGGCCAAGCCACTTCCGACGGCGCGGGCGTGAAACTGGTCCGCGTGGTGGACCGCGCCCTGCACCGGCGGCTCGACCCCTTCCTGATGCTGGACGCCTTCGGCACCGACCGGCCCGAGGATTACATCGCCGGTTTCCCCGACCATCCGCACCGGGGCTTCGAGACCATCACCTACATGATCGCCGGGCGTATGCGCCACCGCGACAGCGCGGGCCACGAAGGCTTGCTGGAAAACGGCGGGGTGCAGTGGATGACGGCGGGCCGGGGCGTGATCCATTCCGAGATGCCCGAGCAGGAACAGGGCGCGATGGAAGGCTTCCAGCTTTGGCTCAACCTCCCGGCGCGGGACAAGCTGGCCGAACCCTGGTACCGGGATTTCCCCAACGCCGCGATTCCCCAGTTCACCACCGCCGATGGCGTGACCGTGCGGGTCATCGCCGGGGAAAGCCAGGGCGTGGCGGGCGCGGTGCGGCGCGAGGTCACGGAGCCTTTGATCCTCGACCTGCATTTGCCCGCCGGCAGCCGCCACGCCCAAAGCCTGCCCGCCGCCGCCAACGCCTTCCTCTACACCTACCGGGGCGAGGTCGCGGTCGGGGGCGGCGCGGTCCCGGCGGGACAGTTGGCGATCTTCGCCAATAGCGCGACCGCCGATGGCGTCGTCATCGAGGCGGCGCGGGACAGCCGGGTATTGCTGGTCGCCGGGCAACCCCTGGGCGAACCCATCGTCCAGTACGGTCCTTTCGTGATGAACACCCAGGCCGAGATCGAGCAAGCCCTGCGCGATTTCCGCTCGGGGCGGCTCGGAACCGCGGCTTGAGCCAGGAGGCCCCCGCCGCCAGCCACCTCACCACAACCACGCCGCGCCGCGCACCCCGCTGGAATCGCCGTGGCGCGGCGCGACCAAGCGGGTATCGACCCGGTCCGAGAACACATGGCGCCCCCACAGCTTGGGCACGTTGGCATAGAGCCGGGCGCAATTCGACAAGCCCCCGCCCAAGACCACCGCGTCCGGGTCCAGGAGGTTGATGACATGGGCCAAGGCCCGCGCCAGCCGCTCCTCGTAGCGCAGCAGGGCGGCTTCGCAAGCCACATCGCCCGCCGCCGCCCGCGCCACGATCTCCGGCCCGGCCAGGGCCGCGCCCGCGTGCCGTTCGTAATCGCGGGCCAAGCCCGGTCCCGACAGGAAGGTCTCGATACAGCCCCGCCGCCCGCAATAACAGGCCGGTCCCGGCAACTCCTCCGCCGTGGGCCAGGGCAAGGGGTTGTGCCCCCATTCCCCGGCGATGGCGTTGGGACCGTTCAAGGGCCGGCCCCGCACAACGATCCCGCCGCCCACGCCGGTCCCCAGGATCACCCCGAACACCACTTCCGCCCCCGCCGCCGCGCCGTCGGTGGCCTCCGACAGGGCGAAGCAATCGGCGTCGTTGGCGATCCGCACGGGCTTCCCCAACAGCCGTTCCAAATCCTCGACGATGGGTTGGCCGTTCAGGCAGGCCGAATTGGAATTCTTGAGCCGCCCGCTGGCGCGGGACAATGCCCCCGGCGTGCCGATACCCACCGTGCCCTCGGCGGACAGCGCCCGCTCGGCCTCCGCCACCAGGTCGGCGATGGCCCGCAACGTGCCTTGATAATCGCCCTGGGGCGTGGGCTTGCGGCGACGCCAAAGTTCCGCGCCGTCCGGGGCCAGGGCGATGAGTTCGATCTTGGTGCCGCCAAGGTCGATACCGAAACGTAGGGAATGCTTGGACATAGGCTCTTCCAGGGAAGTCGGGATGTGTAGGAGGGAGCGCCGAGGATACCCGCTTCGGCACCGCCGTGTCCCACTGCAAATTTTGGGATACACAGGGATACAAGCCATTCCGCCCAAGCCTTGGCCGCGGGATAAAATAAGCCGCCCGCGCGGCGCTCCGGCCCTTCCCAGGTTCCCACCCCCCATGCCACCCCCGAAGCCCCCATGCCATCCCGTTCCCATCGCCGCGTTAGAACCGCCCACCCGCCCGGGACCACCGGGCTGATTTGGATATTGGGCTTCTTCCTGGTGCTGACGGCCATCGTGGTCGCCACCGTGCTGCTCAACAGCGGCCAAGAGGAGGCCACCCCGGTCGCGTCCATCCTCAACCAGGCCGACGCCCTGTGGCGGCCCGAACAAGCCCCCAAGGCCGTCGCCCTGCTCAAAGCGGCCCGCGCCACCCACCCCGGCACCGAGGCCGAAATCGACAGCCGCCTCGGCATGATCTATCAAAAAGCGGGACTCACGGCGGAAGCGCTGCCCTACCTGGACCGGAGCGTGCGCCTGGGCGCGGACATGGGCGTGAAAGCCAACGCGCTGCGGCGGCTGATCCGCGCCCAGCTCGGCGTGGACAACTACGACGCCGCGCAAAAGCTCGTCAAGACACTGCCACCGGACGATCCCGAAGTGGAGCGCTGGCGCTTGATCATGCGGACCGCCCAGCAAGACGACCCCGCGCAGGCGCTGGCCGTGTTCCGCGAACTCGCCGCCGCCACCCCGTCCGAGCGCGAAAGCCAAAGACGCCTGGGACGCGCCGAATTGGACCAACAACGCTGGGCCGAGGCCGCGCAGACCCTGGCCCTGGCCCTCGAACGCTTCCCGGACGATATGGAATTCCTGGGCCTGGCCGGGGACGCGGCCTATCGCGACCGGGACTATGGCCGCTCGAAGGCGTGGTTCGAGCGCCTGGTGGACTTGGAACGGCAGTGGTCCGGGGGCAAGGCGGCCCATACGGTCGAACTGGCGCGGGCGCAGATCGCCCTGGACCAACGCGCCCCGGCCAATGCCCTGCTGGACGCCTTCCTGGCCCAACAGCCGGACCATGCGGAGGCTTTGTTCTACCGGGCCTTGAGCGCGTTCCGGGATGGCGACTACCAGACCGCCTACGACCATATCAGCCTCGTGGCCCCGGCGCACCCCAGTTGGACCGACTGCAACCTCCTGGCCGGCGCCGCCGCGCTGGCCCTGGACCGCGTCGAATCGGCGCGGACCCATCTCGCCTTGTTCGCCAACCCAGCGGGACCGGAAACAGGCAAGCACCTGTTGCGCATCGCCCAGGCCGGCCCGGAAGAGCGCGCCGGAACGCTCGCTTCCGGCGAGCTGAAGCATCTATTCGACAATCTCCTGCGATAATCCGATATCCCCCGCCGGGCGGGCATTCCCACCGCCCCGACCCCACCCATGGCCGCCTTGCGCCCAAGCCATTGGCATGTTTCCGGTATTGCCATACGGGAGATTCCGCCGCCCTGGGCTCCCGAACCCAGGGCGGCGATGTGCCGCAAACGCGCCCAGCCATCCGCCGGGCACGCTCTCCCCACCGCCGAGCCTTCTTTGTAAAAGACTCAACAAATAAGTAGCATACGCACATGAATCCATCCTGGCTCCTCCTCATCACCAGCCTGCCAACCCAACACGCGGCGGGCCGGATGCGCGTCTGGCGGGCACTCAAAGCCCTGGGCTGCGGCATCCTGCGCGACGGTGTCTACCTGCTGCCGAACCGGCCCGGCTTCCGCGACCTGCTGGCGGCCCAGGCCGAGGAGGTCAAAGCGGGCGGCGGCAATGCCTACCTGCTGGCGCTGGACCCGGCGGATGGCGCGGGGCAGGACGGCTTCGAGGCGCTGTTCGACCGCACGGAGGACTACGCCCAATTGAGCGGGGCCATCCACCACGCCATGCCGGTGGCCGAACCGGGCGACCTCGCGGGTTTACGGCGGCAGGTCCAACGGCTGCGCAAGGAATTCGAGGCGCTGGCGGCGGTGGATTTCTTTCCGGGACCGGCGCGGGACCAAGCCGCCATCCGGCTGGAGGCGCTGGAACTGGCCCTGGACCGGCGGCTCCACCCGGACGAACCCCGCGGCCTGCCCGGCCAGATACAAACACTGCGCCGCGAGGATTACCAAGGCAGAACCTGGGCGACCCGCCGCCGCCCCTGGATCGACCGCCTCGCCAGCGCTTGGCTGATCCGCCGCCATATCGATCCGGCGGCGCGTTTCCTGTGGCTGGCCGAACCCGGCGATTGCCCCGCCGACGCCCTGGGCTTCGATTTCGACGGCGCGGCCTTCACCCATGTCGGTGCCAAGGTCAGCTTCGAGGTGCTGCTGGCCAGCTTCGGCCTGGACCCGGACCCGGCTTTGCGGCATCTGGCCGGGCTGGTGCATTACCTGGACGTGGGCGGCATCCCGGTGCCGGAAGCCGCCGGGCTGTCCTTGCTGATCCGGGGCCTGGGCCGGCGCTGGGCCGGCGACGACGACGCCTTGCTCGCCGCGGCGGAAACGCTGTTCGACGCGCTCTACCAAGCCTATTCAGGAACCGACCCATGACCGATCCCCACCCGGCGCGGACGCGCCCCGCCCCCGTCGGCTTCGGCCAAGCCCTCCGCTATTGGCTGAAGCTGGGCTTCATCAGCTTCGGCGGACCCGCCGGGCAAATCGCCATCATGCACCAGGACTTGGTGGAACGGCGGCGCTGGATTTCCGAGCGGCGCTATCTGCACGCCCTGAACTACTGCATGTTGCTGCCGGGGCCGGAAGCCCAGCAATTGGCGACCTATATCGGCTGGCTGATGCACGGCACCTGGGGCGGTATCGCGGCGGGCGGGCTGTTCGTATTGCCGGCCACCCTCATCCTGATGGTCCTGGGCTGGATTTACCTGGAATTCGGGCAGGTGCCCGCCGTGGCCGGCGCCTTGTACGGCATCAAACCCGCCGTCACCGCCATCGTGTTATGCGCGGCCTACCGTATCGGCACGCGGGCGCTCAAGAACGCCGCACTGTGGGCCATCGCGGCCCTGGCCTTCCTCGCGATTTTCGCCCTGGACGCGCCGTTTCCCCTGATCGTGGCGGCGGCGGCGCTGGCGGGGGCGGTGGGCGGCAAACTCGCGCCGGGGCGGTTCGCCTTGGGGGGCGGGCATGGCGCGGCCAAGCAGGGTTACGGCCCGGCCTTGATCGACGACGATATGCCGCCGCCGGAACACGCCCGGTTTTCCTGGAGGCGGCTGGCGTGGACGGTGGGCGCGGCGCTGCTGCTCTGGACGGGAGGGATCGGGTTGTTATGCGGACAATTCGGGTGGCAGGGCACGCCCACCCAACTGGGCTGGTTTTTCACCAAGGCGGCGCTCCTGACCTTCGGCGGGGCTTACGCGGTGCTGCCCTATGTGTTCCAGGGCGCGGTGGAGCATTACCACTGGCTGACCCCGGCCCAGATGATCGACGGGCTGGCGCTGGGGGAAACCACACCGGGACCGCTGATCATGGTGGTGACTTTCGTCGGCTTCGTGGCGGGCTGGGGACAGGCTTGGCTTGGGCCGGAGCATCCGGGGCTGGCGGGGGTGATGGCGGCGCTGGTCGTGACCTATTTCACCTTCCTGCCCAGTTTCCTGTTCATCCTGGCCGGCGGTCCCCTGGTCGAATCCACCCACGGCAATTTGAAATACACCGCACCGCTCACCGCCATCACCGCCTCGGTGGTGGGCGTCATCCTGAACCTCGCCTTGTTCTTCGCCTACCATGTCTTTTGGCCGCAAGGCTTCGGCGGGGACTTCGATGCGATGTCGGCGGCGATCGGCGGAGGCGCCCTGCTGGCTTTGCTGCGCTTCAAGGTCGCGGTGATCCCGGTGATCCTGGCCTGTGGCGGGGCGGGTTTGTTGTTCACTTTCGCCCAGACCTGGCTGGCCTAGCGCGTTTTCATTCGCCGGGATGCGCCCATCCCAAAACACCCGGCGGAATCCGGGCCACGCGCCCCATGGGCTGATAAACTGGCGGCCTCTCGTCCACAACGGGCCGCCCGCGTGAAGGAATGCCAATTTATCGCCGATAGACGCGCCGACTGGGAGACCTGGGACCGTTGGCTCGAAGCCCGGCGCGGCGGCGTCCAGGCCCAGGCAGCCTTGCCGGTCGCGGCCCTGCCCCGGAAATTCCGGGCGCTGTGCCAGGATTTGTCGCTGGCCCGCGACCGCCGCTATTCCGAACCCTTGCTCGACGAACTGCAAAGCCGGGTGCTGGCGGCGCACCAACGCATCTACGGTGCCCACCGTCCCCAGGAACGCCATGCCACCCGTTTCGTCCTCCGCGAATTGCCGCGGTTGGTGCGGCGCGAGGCCAGGCTGGCCGCGCTCTCCGCCCTCCTGTTTTTCCTGCCGCTGTTCGCCGCCCTCATCGCCCTGCAAACCTACCCGGACGGCGTGTATTTCCTGCTGTCGCCGGAAACCGTGGGCCGGATCGAGGAGATGTATTCGCCCACCACCCTGGTTCCCGGCCGGCCCCGCGACGCCACCGACGATGTGATGATGCTGGGCCATTACCTCGCCAACAATGTGCAGATCGACATCCAATGCTTCGCGGCGGGGATCGTGTTCGGGCTGGGGAGCGTGTTCTTCCTGGTCTATAACGGGCTGGTGATCGGGGCCGTGGCCGGGCATCTCACCCAATTGGGCTTCATCCCCACCTTCTGGGGCTTCGTGGCCGGACATAGCGCCCCGGAACTGACCGGCGTGGTGTTGTCGGGAATGGCGGGTTTGAAGCTCGGTGCCGCCTTGATCGCGCCGGGCCGTTGGAGCCGGACCGAGGCGCTCAAGCAGGCCGCCCGGCCCGCCGTGCATTTGTTGTATGGCGCGGCGGGACTCACTTTCGGGGCGGCGTTCATCGAAGCCTTCTGGTCGCCGCTGCCAACGGTGCCGGTGGTGGTGAAATACGGCGTCGGCGTCGGGTTCTGGCTGGTGTTGCTGGCTTATTTCGTCCTGCTGGGCCGGGAACGCCATGGAGCTTGAGCGCCTCGAATTGGAACTCCGCCACCGCACGCCCTGGGAAGCGGCGGATTTGGGCCTGCCCTGGTTGCGGCGCTGGCGCGGCCCGGTCTACCGGGCGTGGTTCGCCACGTTCATCCCGTTCAACCTGCTGTTGTTCCTGGCGCTGTGGCGCTGGCCGCTGGTCGCCGCCATGGTCGCGTGGTGGTGCAAGCCGCTGTTCGACCGGGTCTTGCTCAAGGTCTACGCCGAGGCGGCGTTCGGCCAGCCGCCCGGTTTGGGCGCGGTCTGGCGGAGCTTGCCGGACCTGTGCCGGCGGACCGGACTGGTGGGGGCATTGACCTGGGGACGCGGGGACATGGCGCGTTCCTTCCATCTGCCGGTCCACCAACTGGAACGCCAGCGCGGCAAGGCCGCCAAATCGCGGCGCAAGGTCTTGGGTTACAAAGCCCGTGGCTGCGCGTTCTGGCTGACCTTCCTCTGCTCGAATTTCTCGGCCTGCCTGCAAATCTCCATCATCCTGCTGCTGGAATTGCTCTGGCCCAGCGAAGCCCCGGCGGTGTTCGATTGGCAAGCCCTGTTCCATGGCGACAGCGGCCTGTGGGAATCGCTGCTGTCGCATCTGGCCTGGGTGTTCGGGGAAAGCCTGGTCGAGCCGTTCTATGTCGCCGCCGGGTTCGCGCTCTATCTCAACCGCCGCAACGACCTGGAAGGCTGGGATATCGAACTGGGTTTCCGCCAACTGGCCCGGCGCGTGGCGGCGGAACGGCGCGGCCAAGGACTGGGCCGGGCGGCGGGGTTGGCAAGCCTGGGCTTGGCGGGGTTGCTATTGGCGCAATACCCCCTGGACGGCCACGCGGCGGAGCCCACCGCCGCCAGCGGACCGGAAGTTCCGCCCAGCCCCGCCAAGCAAGCCATCCAAGCCGTGCTGGCGGACCCGGTGTTCGGCCATAAGGTCGAGGATTGGGAATGGCATCGGCGCGATGAGGACGATGGCGCATCGTCCCGGCGGGATGCCCCCGACCTTGCCTGGCTCCACCAAATCGTGGAATGGATCGCCGAGGGCATCCGCCTGTCCGGCTATGTCGCGGCGGCGGTGTTGGCGGGTGGGTTCGGCGTGCTGCTGTACCGTTACCGGGGGATGTGGCCGGGCCGTGCGCCCAACACGCGGAGGGTGCCGTCCACGCTGTTCGGACTGGATGTGCGCCCGGAGTCCTTGCCCGAGGATATCGCCCTGGCCGCCGGACGCTTGCTCGATGCCGGGTCGGTCCTCCCGGCCCTGTCCTTGCTCTACCGGGGCGCTTTGGTGGCGCTGATCCATGGGCATGGGGTGGATTTCCTGCCCGGCGATACCGAGGACGACTGCCGGACACGGGTGCGGGGCCGGATCGACCCCGGGGCCGAAGCCTATTTCGCCGGATTGCTGGCAGCCTGGAGCCTCGCCGCCTACGCCCACGCCACGCCGCCGCCCGCACAGCTCCAGGCCTTGTGCGCCGACTGGCCGCGCCATTTCGCCGGGCGGGGCGCGGTATGAGCCGGGCTTGGCTCTGGGCGGTGTTCGGCTTGTCCGCCTTGGCCATCCTGGGCACGGTGTGGGTGGTCGAACATTACGAGCGCGTGCCGACCACCCGCTGGGAAGGTCCGGGCAAGGCGGCGCTACGCGATCCCTATCTGGCCTTGGAGCGCTACCTGGAACGCATGGGCCGTCCCTTGCAAAGGGTGGGCAATGCCTTGAGCCTGGATGCCTTGCCGCCGGGCGGGGCGCTGCTGCTGGACCGGGCGCGGCGTATCCACCTCAATCCCCGGCGGGCCGACCAAGTGTTGGATTGGGTGGCGCGGGGCGGCTATTTGATCGTGGCGGCGGAAGCGCCCTCGGTCGACGATCCCATCCTCAAGCGCCTGGGCGTGGTTTGGCGGCGTCCGCCCGAACCCGACGAACCCGCCGCCGAAGGCGAAGCCGGGCAATGTCCCGCCCCGCCCGCACCCGAAGCGTCCACGCCGGATACCCTGGTGGTCCGCTGGCCCGGCAGCGAACGGCCCTTGGCTCTCGATATCGGGGATTGGGCCGGGGAACCCGGCCTCTGGCCCGGCGAGTCCGCGCCGCTCTGGACGGCGGAACCCGTGCCGGGGAAATCGGGTGCCGTGCTGCTGCACTATGCCCATGGGCAAGGCCAGATCACGGTGCTGTCGGATTTAAGCTTCTTCAACAACTGGCGGATCGGCGACTACGACCATGCCGAATTGCTGTGGACCTTGCTGCGGCAGTACGCCCCGGCGGGTCCGGTGCGGCTGGCGGCAAGGCTGAAAGTGCCGACGCTGTGGGAATGGCTGGCGGACTCGGCCTGGATGGCATTGGTGAGCGGGGGCTTGTGGATCACGGCTTGGCTGTGGGCCATCGTGCCGCGGTTCGGAGGCGTGGTGCCGGCGGCGGAACCGGAACGGCGGGGTTTGGGCGGACATCTCGCCGCCGTGGGCCGGGCGGTGTGGCGGGAAGGGGGTTGGGGGCATTGGGTGGAGGTACTGCGGCAGGAGGTGAAGGAACTCACCCTCAGGCGGCATCCGCATCTCGCGGCCTTGCCCGAGGCCGGACGGATCGAAGCTTTGGCCCGCATCGGCGGGGTTCCGCCCGAGCGGGTCGCCGAGTTTTTAAACCCCACGGCGGCGGAGGCTCCCGAGGATTACACCCGCCTGACCCAGACGGCGCAACGCTTGATACAAAGGCTGTGAGGGCGGGTTCCCAGTCCGGCGGGAACCCCCACAGGGTTTCACAAGACCGACGCCAGCACCACCAGGCCCACCATCAACGCCAGGGTCGTGGTCGCCGCGCTTTCCAGGTCTCCCGCCTGCGGCAGGGTTTGCCGCTGGCTCATGCGCCTCAGCAAGATTCTCAAATCGCCCATTCCGCACCTCGCTTCGTTGGATTATCCAGGACCGCACAGTAGCAAGCACCAACTTAATCGAGGCTTAACCTGGGGGCTATCGGTAGACCTACGCAGGCGGCTGCGTGTCTTGGCTAGCCACGATCCCACTTTCCAGGGTGGGATCGGTTTCTAGCACTGGAAGATTCGCCAATTTGAATAATTTTTCCCCTACGATAGGGTCTCGTAGCATTTCAGCCAGCGCGTTCTCCAAGGCTTCCTTGTCTTCGCAGACATAGGTTTGTGATCCTAGGATTATTTCGCAAGGATAACCAGCACGGGATTGTTTCCATTCCGCAAGCTCCGTATCGCTTCCCGGTGTTTTTTGATTTTTGGCACATATCGCAACATAACCCTTAACTGCCCTGAGCCTCCAACCTGCAAGCTTGTCGTTGATCCCCAGCGCATTAGATGCGTTAGATAAATATAGCGCCGAATAATTTTCAAGCTCTTTAAAAGAAATTGTTTCATGAAGTGGCTTAATAGAAATCTGTATTTTTCCATCAGATACTCTAAATAACTGTGAATTTAGCTCTTCAAATACCCCATCAATTTCGCGTTTATTATTTTTGGTGCGTTCGACAATATTCAAGCCCGCCCGATAAGCTTCGATAAAATTAGCCATATCAATCCACCTTTTCAATAACACCAATCACAGGAAAATGGTCGAAAATGGATTGATGATCGACCATTTTCGCCCCATGTTCCGGTATCCTCAATATCCCAGTCAATGCTTCGTTCAAATGCCATCGACCACGCCCCAAAAATACCGATGAGAAAATGATCTGGTCGAAGGTACGCCAGCGTGTGGTTTCCCCGTTGGCGTGGAAGTAGGTCCCGCCACCCGTTTCGTCTTCGGCTTTGGACGGATAGGGTTCTGCACGCACCAAATGCCGCCAAAAAGGGTTGTACAGCAGATGCGGCTTTTTAACCACAAATGCCCGGTCGCGGGTCGCCATCAGTTGGCCTGCTAGCGAATCGTCAAAAGGTTCGTCATTATAATCACCGAGCAAAATAACCGCTCCGTCCTTTGCGGGATTCAAACCATCGATTTGATCGCGTAGCCGCATTCCCAACAAATGGCGATCCACGGAGTTTTCGTGGCACCATAAGCGACTGGGCCAGTGCGAAATAAAGAGGCGCAACAAGCCACCGCCATTGGGAGCCAGGAAATCGGCACGCTGTGCCATTTTCAATGTCCGGCTACCTTTCAGGAATAGCAATTGTTGGACTTCTCCCAATAGTTCCAATCGCTCCCATCGATAAATCAGGCAAGTATCGAAGCACGACCGCCCAGCAGGTTCCAGGCTGTGATAAATGCGATGATTTTCCAGCCTACATTGATCGCGGAACATCGCAATATCATGGTCAGCCACTTCCCCCAACGCCAGAAAATCAACGCCCACCCGGTTCAACATATGATCCACCATTCCACACGCCCATTCTTTTTCCGTGGCAGACGCCCGATCTTTCCCCATGGGTGACAAACTGGTGTTCCACCATACAAAACGGAGTCTCATAAGAGGTTCGGTTGTTCGAGAATTGGATAGAGGGTATACGCTAACATGCCGACGACCAAACGTAACCTATTCCGGCACGATCCGCGTTAAACTGCCGGGCGCATCGACCGATCCCCTCTCCCACGCCGGAGGAAACCCCGTATGAGTACCCCCAACCCTTGGGGCCAAAGCCCCCCGCCTCCCTCTTCGTTCCCCCAACTTCCCACCCTCCCGCTCGGACCCATCCTCGCCGCCCTCGCGATCCTGACCGGCCTTTGGAGCGCTTATTACACCGTGCCCGCCGAATCCGAGGGCGTCCTGCTGCGCTTCGGCAAATACATCGACAAGGTGCCGCCGGGCCTGCATTTCAAGCTGCCGTTCGGCATCGACGAAGTGTACAAGGTGCCGACCCAGCGCCAACTCAAGATGGAATTCGGCTTCGTCAGCCTGGGCCGCACCAATCCCGACCAGGCCGGCCAATCCCCCGAACAGGAAAAATCCATGGTGACGGGCGATCTCAATTCGGCCCTGGTCGAATGGGTGGTGCAATACCGCATCACCGAACCCGAAACCTATCTGTTCGAGGTGCGCGAACCGGGGCAGACCCTCCGGGACCTATCGGAGTCGGTGATGCGCGAAATCATCGGCGACCGCACCGTCGATGAAATCATCACCATCGGCCGCCAGGAGATCGAGGAAACCGCCCTGCTCCGCATGAGCGAATTGGCGAAGCGCTATCACCTGGGACTGTCGGTCAACCAAGTCCAGCTCAAGAACGTCGATCCACCCAAGCCGGTGCAGCCTTCGTTCAACGAGGTCAACCGGGCGCAACAAGACCGCGAGAACGCCATCAATCTCGCCAACGGCGATTACAACAAGGCCGTGCCCCGCGCCAGGGGCGAGGCCGACCAGAAAATCCGCGCCGCCGAGGGCTACCGCTTCAAGCGCATCAACGAGGCCGAGGGCGACGCCGCCGCCTTCGGGGCGGTGTTGGAACAATACGTCAAAGCCCCCGAAGTCACCCGCGCCCGCATCTACTTGGAAACCCTGGGCGAAGTCTTGCCCCGCGCCCACCAGCAAATCATCGTGGACGACAGCGTGCGCGAAATCCTGCCCTTGTTGCCCGCGAACTCATCCATCGTCCCGGAGCCACGGCCATGACGCCCCTGAAACAAGTCCTGGTTTATGCCGCCGTGGCGCTGGTCCTGCTGCTGGGCTATCTCTCGGTCTTCACGGTGGAACAAACCGAGCAGGCGATCCTCACCCAGTTCGGGAGGCCGGTGCGCGACCCCATCACCGAACCCGGCCTGCATTTCAAACTGCCGCTGGTGCAGCAAGTGACCCGCATCGACAAGCGCTATCTGGCTTGGGACGGGCCGATGGTGGAAATGTCCACCAAGGACAAGACCTATGTGCAGGTCGGCACTTTCGCCCGATGGCGCATCACCGATCCCATGCGCTATTTCCTGCGGCTCCGCGACGAGCGCAGCGCCCAATCGCGCTTGGAGGATATCCTCGGCAGCGAAACCCGCACCGCCATCGCCAAGCACGAATTGATCGAGGTGGTCCGCATCGACAAGGACCGCCAGCCGCGCCAGGATGAAAGCGTGGCGGCGGCGCTGGCCGAGATCGGCGGCATCGGAGCCTTGCGGCCCATCCATGTCGGGCGCTTGCAAATCGAGAAAGGCATCTTCGACGCCGCCGCGCCCAAACTGGCGGAATTCGGCATCGAACTGCTGGATATCCGGCTCAAGCGCATCAATTACAATCCGCAAGTGTTGGAGCGGATTTACCAGCGCATGATCAGCGAGCGCCTACAAATCGCCCAGCGTTTCCGCTCGGAAGGCGAGGGCGAGGCCGCCCGCATCTCGGGCCGCAAGGAACGCGATATCAACGAAATCGAATCCACCGCCTACAAGCGGGTGCAGGAAATCCGCGGCGAGGCCGACGGCAAGGCCACCGAAATCTACGCCCGCGCCTATACCCAAAGGCCGGAGGCGGCGGAGTTCTACCAGTTCCTCAAGAGCATGGAGACCTACCGCAAGGTGATCGGCGGCGGTTCGACCCTGGTGCTGTCCACCGACAGCGAATTGTTCGGCTGGCTCAAGCGGGGGGTGGTCAAGGGCAAACCCTGAGCGCCCCGTCCCGGCCATCCCCGTGTAAACTGTGGGCTTATTCCCCCGCGAGTCCCGCCATGCACGAACTCTCCCTGGCCCAAAGCCTGATCGAACTGATGGAAGACGAAGCCCGGCGCGGCGGTTTCAGCCGCGTCCGCAAAGCCTGGCTGGAAATCGGCGCGTTGGCCGGGGTGGAGGAAACCGCCCTGCGCTTCGGTTTCGAAGCGGCGGCGCTCGCGACCTGCGCCGAGGGGGCGGAACTGGAAATCCTGACCCCGCCGGGCGAGGCGTGGTGCTTCGATTGCGGACGCGGCGTCGTCCTCCAGGCTTTGCCGGACGGCTGCCCGCATTGCGCGGGCCACCGCCTGCAAGTGACCGGGGGCACCCAATTCAAGCTGAAAGAACTGGAGGTTATCTAGACCATGTGTACCGTCTGCGGCTGCGGCGAGCCGGATCAACCCGCCCACGACCCTTCCCATCCGCATGAACACGGCCATGCGCACGATCATGGACATTCCCATAGCCATGATCACGCCCATCCCCACGACCATCACCACGCCGGGGCAGGCCATCATCATTACGGCCAAGGCCCGGCGGGCGTGACCCTGGCCGGCTTCAGCCAGGACCGCATCGTCCGCATCGAGCGCGACGTGCTGGGCAAGAACGATGGCTATGCCCGCAAAAACCGGGCTTGGTTCGAGCAACACGGCATCCTGGCCTTGAACCTGGTGTCCGGTCCCGGTTCCGGCAAAACCACCCTGCTGGAACGCACCCTCACGGATTTGCGCGGAGACCTGGCCCTGGCGGTGATCGAAGGCGACCAGCAAACCACCAACGACGCCGAGCGCATCCGTGCCACCGGGGTGAAAGCCTTGCAGATCAACACCGGCAAGGGCTGCCATCTCGACGCCCATCAGGTCGGGCACGCCCTGGACGAACTGGCCCCCGCCGACCACAGCCTGCTGTTCATCGAGAACGTGGGCAATCTGGTGTGCCCCGCGCTGTTCGACCTGGGCGAGGCGGGCAAGGTGGTGATGCTGTCGGTGACGGAAGGCGAGGACAAGCCGATCAAATACCCGGACATGTTCCACCGGGCGGCGCTGATCGTCCTGAACAAGATCGACCTGTTGCCCTATGTGAAGTTCGACGTGGAGCGCTGTCTGGACTATGTGCGGCAGGTGAACCGGGAAGCGCCGATCCTCAGGGTATCCGCGACCACGGGCGAAGGCATGGAACACTGGTACGGTTGGATCAAGGAACAGCGGCGGGCCTTGCTCGAAACCCGAGCCGCCCAGCTGGAAAGCGCCTTGTCGGCTTTGCGCGCCCAGTTGTGATGGAAACCGGGGCGGCGGTTCCCGCGCCGCCCCGTCCCGATCAGCCCAGTTCCCGCCGCGCCAGTTCCACCCATTCCCGGTTCAGCCGGTAGCTGTGTTGGCTGCCGCCCTTGGCATCCTTGACCACTTCCTCGAACAGGGCGCGGGCTTCGTCGGCCCGGCCCGTTTGTTTCAGTAGCTTGCCATAGCGGCATTTGATCTCCGCCGACGGGGCTTTCGCCAATAGGGCGGCGTACTCCTCCAGGGCGGGTTCCGTGGCGCCGACTTCCTCCAACACCCTGGCATACAGCAGCCGCGCCTCGGCGTTGTCGTAGCCGGGATTGGCTTCCCGTAATTGCTCCAGGATTTCCCGCGCCCGCCCGAAGCGCCCGGCCCCGCATAAGGCCCGGCCCAGACCCAGCAGCAACTCGGGATCGTCCCGGTACAGGCCGGTCAACGCGGCTTCGTACAAGGGAACGGCGGCATCGAACTGGCCGCGCTTCAGGTATTCCTGGGCCAGGGCCACACGGTTGCCCACGGTGTCGGAGCGTTCCAGGGCTTCCTGGAGTTGGCGCAATTCCTTGCCGGGGTCCAGGGCTTTGCGTAGCACCTTGCCGCCTTGCTGGGCGGCGCGGCTCTGGCTGGCTTCGGGGATCAGCACCATCACGATATAGAGCAAACAACCGATCAAGGGCACGAACACGATCAAAAAAACCCAGAACAAGGGATAGCCGCGCTTCATGGCGTGGACGGCGAAACCGATCTGGATCGCTAACATCAGGATTCCGGTGATTTCCATGGGGATTCTTGGGGTTTTAACGATGGGGGTTATTGCGATGCGCCGCCGTTGGGGAATTCCCCCGCGACCGGGCCGGACGGATACCCGCGACGCCGATGTAGACAAAAAGGCCGTCCGGCTTATCCCTGTCACCTCGGCCCGGGCGGTCCGGGCGGCTGTCACGGTGGACAGGGTTTTTAAGTATTTTCCACGAGTTGGTTGAGGGACACACGTAATTTATAATCGTCCGTTCCTCCCGCAATCCACGACCATCACCGCTTTTTACGACAGGACGCACCGTGAGCAATAACTACTTCTTCACCTCCGAATCCGTTTCCGAAGGCCACCCGGACAAGGTCTCCGACCAAATCTCCGACGCCATCCTCGACGCCATCCTGGACCAGGACAAACATTCCCGCGTCGCCGCCGAAACCCTGTGCAACACCGGCCTCGTGGTCCTGGCGGGCGAAATCACCACCGGCGCCAATGTCGATTACATCAAGGTCGCCCGCGACGTGCTGAAAGACATCGGCTACGACAACACCGACTACGGCATCGACTACAAGGGCTGCGCCGTATTGGTGGCCTACGACAAGCAATCCCCCGATATCGCCCAGGGCGTCAACAAGGCCTACGACGACGATCTAGGCCAGGGCGCGGGCGACCAGGGCTTGATGTTCGGCTACGCCTGCGACGAAACGCCGACCCTGATGCCGCTGCCGATCTACCTCGCCCACCGTTTGGTGGAACGCCAAGCCTATCTGCGCCATAGCGGCGTCTTGCCCTGGCTGCGTCCCGACGCCAAGAGCCAAGTCACCGTGCGCTATGTGGACGGCAAGCCCGACACCATCGACACCATCGTGCTGTCCACCCAGCACGCCCCGGAAATGTCCGACGGCGACCGCATGAAGAAGGAAGCCATCGAGGCCGTGATCGAGGACATCATCAAGCCGGTGCTGCCCGAAGACATGCTCAAGGGCAATATCAACTATCTGGTCAACCCCACCGGCCGCTTCGTGGTCGGCGGTCCCCAGGGCGACTGCGGCCTGACCGGGCGCAAGATCATCGTCGACACCTACGGCGGCGCGGCCCCGCACGGCGGCGGCGCGTTCTCCGGCAAAGACCCGTCCAAGGTGGACCGTTCCGCCGCCTACGCGGGCCGCTACGTGGCCAAGAACATCGTCGCGGCCGGGCTGGCTTCCCGTTGCCAAATCCAGGTGTCCTACGCCATCGGCGTCGCCAAGCCGACCAGCGTGATGGTGGAAACCTACGGCACCGGCAAAATCTCCGACGAACGCATCACCGAACTGGTCCTTGAACATTTCGACCTGCGCCCGAAGGGCATCGTCAACATGCTCGACCTGCTGCGGCCCATCTACCGGAAAACCGCCTCCTACGGCCACTTTGGCCGCGAGGAGCCGGAATTCACCTGGGAACGCACCGACAAGGCCGCCCTCTTGCGGGAAGCCGCCGGCCTCTAATCCCGAGCCATGCCGCCCCGCGTTCACGACGGGGCGGTAATATGGAGCCGACCTTATGAACTGGGCTGAAGTCCTCGCCGATAAATCGCTGCAAGACCTGCCGTATAAGATCGAGTTGGACCGCTATGGGAATATCGTTATGAGTCCGGCCAGCAACCGCCATGGGCGTTTGCAAGCCTGGGTGGGTTCCTTCCTGGAACGATATTTGGGTGGCGAATTCATGGTGGAATGCTCGGTGGACACGCCGGAAGGCGTCAAAGTCGCCGATGTGGCATGGTGTTCGCCGGAATTCCTGGCCCGCCATGGCTACCCAACGCCCTACCCGGAAGCCCCGGAGATTTGCGTCGAAGTGCGCTCGCCTTCCAACGCCTGGGAGGAAATGCGGGTTAAAATCGCGCTCTATCTCGGCCAGGGCGCGCGCGAGGTCTGGATCGTGTTCGAGACCGGCGAAGTCCGGTTCTTCGGCCCCGAAGGCGAACGGGAACGCTCGGAATATCCCGTGGACCCGCGTCCCGAACTTAAACATTGAACTAAGATTACGTCTCCCCGAGGAGCGCTGCGACGGCCAGAAGCCGCCAGGCTCGGGGCGATGGCACGAACCCAACGGCGCTCGATTACACCCACCTCGCCCCGCGGTGTATCGAGCTACGCTACGTAACCGCAGGCGCAAGGTGGATTGCAACCTCTCTGGAGAAGCAAGACACCATGAACGCTGCTGTCCAATCCGAAACCTTCACCGACTACGTCGTCGCCGACCTCGCCCTGGCCGATTGGGGCCGCAAGGAAATCAAGATCGCCGAGACCGAAATGCCGGGACTCATGGCGATCCGCGATGAATTCGCCGCCGCCCAACCCCTCAAGGGCGCGCGCATCACCGGCTCCCTGCACATGACCATCCAGACGGCGGTACTGATCGAGACCCTCACCGCCCTGGGCGCGGAAGTGCGCTGGGCCTCCTGCAACATCTTCTCGACCCAGGACCACGCCGCCGCCGCCATCGCCGCGCAGGGCATCCCGGTGTTCGCGGTCAAGGGCGAATCGCTGGAAGACTATTGGGATTACACCCACCGTATCTTCGAATGGGCCGACGGCGGCTATTCCAATATGATCCTGGACGACGGCGGCGACGCCACCCTGCTGCTGCACCTGGGCGCGAAGGCCGAGGCCGACGCTTCCGTGCTGGCGAATCCGGGTTCCGAGGAAGAGCGGGTGCTGTTCGCCGCGATCAAGGCCAAGCTGGCGACCGATCCGACCTGGTATTCCGTGCGTTTGGCCGCCGTGAAGGGCGTGACCGAGGAAACCACCACCGGCGTCCACCGTCTCTATCAGATGCACGCCAAGGGCGACCTGAAATTCCCCGGCATCAACGTCAACGATTCCGTCACCAAGTCCAAGTTCGACAACCTGTACGGCTGCCGCGAATCCCTGGTGGACGGCATCAAGCGCGCCACCGACGTGATGGTGGCGGGCAAGGTCGCCTTGGTCTGCGGCTATGGCGACGTGGGCAAGGGTTCCGCGCAAGCCCTCCGCGCCCTGTCCGCCCAGGTGTGGGTCACGGAAATCGACCCGATCTGCGCCCTGCAAGCGGCGATGGAAGGCTACCGCGTCGTGACCATGGACTACGCCGCCGACAAGGCCGATATCTTCGTCACCTGCACCGGCAACTACCACGTCATCACCCATGACCACATGGTGAAGATGAAGGACCAGGCCATCGTCTGCAACATCGGCCATTTCGACAACGAGATCGAAGTCGCCGCCATCGAAAAATACCAGTGGGAAGAAATCAAGCCGCAGGTGGACCATGTCATCTTCCCCGATGGCAAGCGCATCATCCTGCTGGCCAAGGGCCGCTTGGTGAACCTGGGCTGCGCGACCGGCCATCCCAGCTATGTGATGTCCTCCAGCTTCGCCAACCAGACCATCGCCCAGATCGAGCTGTGGACCGAGCGCGACTCCGGCAAATATCCCATCGGCGTCTATACCCTCCCGAAGCACCTCGACGAAAAGGTCGCCCGCTTGCAGCTCAAGAAGCTCAACGCGCAACTGACCGAGCTGACCCCGGAGCAGGCGGCCTATATCGGCGTGCCGGTGGAAGGCCCGTACAAGGCCGAGCATTACCGTTATTGATCCTGCCTTGACCGGCGCGGGAATCCTTCCCGCGCCCTCCAAGGATGGAATCCAAAGCTCCGCGAACCCGCCGCCTGGGAAAACGATGGAATACTGCCAATTCAAGGATATTATCGTCCAGCCCTTTTCCCGGCTGTTGGGCGGGAAACCCACGCCCTTCAAAGGCGGTCCGGTTTTCCCGGAGGATGCCCTGGCCTATGTGCGGCATTATCGCAATAAAAAAATCATGGACGAGGTCGATACCCTTATCGACGCCCCGGATTCCCTGCCGGCGATTCCGGGGTCCTATGTCTACGCCGGACCATTGATTAGGCATTTCGGGCATTTCATGGCGGAATGCTGCCATAGGCTATGGGCTTTCCATCGGTTCCGGCCCGAGGTCGATGGCATCGTCTACGGCGTCAAGCCCGGCCAATCCGACCAATTGCGGGATTATCCAGGCTTCGTGGGCGAGGCTTTGGCCCGGTTCGGGATAGCCCCGGAACAGGTGAAGCTAGTCAACCAGCCCACCCGCTTCCAAAACCTGATCGTTCCGCAACAAGCCGCCGCGCTGTGGCGGAGTCCCGCCAAGGAATATTTGGACTTCCTGGCCCGGCTCGACCCGCAAGCGCTGGTAGCCGACGATATCCCCGAAAAAATCTGCGTGGGCCGGGCGCATCTCATCAAAAAGGGCTGTATTTGCGGGGAGGATTATCTCGAACAGCTTTTAGGCGAAGAGGGTTATTTCATCCTGAGGCCGGAAAACTACCCGTTGGCCCGGCAATGGCAATATTACGCCAACGCCAAGCAAATCATCTTCACCGAAGGCAGCGCCATCCATGGCCTCGAATTATTGCCCCGTTTACAAGCCGGGGTTTTCGTCATCAACCGGCGGCCCAAGAGTATCCTGGCGGAACGGGTTTTAGGGCCGCGATGCGATAAACTCCAGGTATTCGACGGGATATCCGTGATCGGCATCGTGCAGGATACCCGGCAAGAACCCGCCAACGCCCTGTCCAGGGTCGATCATATCGAGGGTTTATTGGATGCCCTCCGGGACCACGGTTTCGCCGGTTTATCCGGTTTCGATCCCGAGGAATTCTCGGCCAGGGAATCCCTATATTTGAACCAGGTCGCGACCCGGCTTTGATCCTTATCCCCCCATGCCCCCCAATAGCGAGGCCACCCCATACCATGCGCTCCCAACAACACTATCCCCAAGCCTACAGCCTGGAATTCTTCCCGCCCAAAACCCCCGAGGCGGAAACCAGCCTGAATAACGCCCTCGCCAAGCTCGCCCCGCTCCGGCCCAAGTTCTGCTCGGTCACTTTCGGCGCGGCGGGCTCGACCCGCGAAAAAACCTTCGAAACCGTGGTGGGCCTGCAAACCACCTATGGCCTGGAAGCCGCCCCGCATATTTCCTGCGTGGCCTCGACCCGCGACAATATGCGCGAGGTGCTTAACGCCTATCAAAACCAGGGCATCCGCCATATCGTGGCCCTGCGCGGCGATATGCCCTCGGGGATGATGTCGGCGGGGGAGTTCCGCTATGCCAACGAGTTGGTGGCCTTCATCCGCCAGGAAACCGGCGACCATTTCCATATCGAGGTCGCGGCCTACCCGGAAATGCATCCGCAGGCCCAGGGCATCGAAGCCGATCTTAAAAACTTCAAGCGCAAGGTGGAGGCCGGGGCGGACAGCGCCATCACCCAATATTTTTTCAATCCCGAAGCCTATTTCCGCTTCATCGACGATTGCGAAAAGCTGGGGCTGGACCTGCCCATCACCCCCGGCATCATGCCGATCACCAATTACACCCAGATCGCGCGCTTCTCCGAGATGTGCGGAGCCGATATTCCACGCTGGGTCAGGAAGCGCCTGGAAGCCCTGGGCGACGACCGCGCCGCCATCCGCGCCTTCGGCCTGGAGGTGGTGAGCGATTTGTGCCGCCGTTTGTTGGAGCAGGGCGCGCCGGGGCTGCACTTCTATACCCTGAACCAAGCCGAGGCGGTGTTGGGGATTTGGAAGAACTTGGGGTTGGAGTCGGCCTAGCCGGGTGTTACCGTAAACCCTCGCGCCGACTTCATGGAGTCCGGCGCGGACCCTTCAGTGCGACCGCTTACAAAGGAGGTAACGGCGATGAGTTTATTCGATTTTGTCCGCGATATTGGGAATGCCTTGTTCCATTCCGACGAGGAAGCCGCCGGGAAAATCAAAGCCTATATCGAGGCCGACAATCCCGGCATCGACAACCTGGAAGTCCTTTATCAAAAGGGTTTCGTGACCTTGCGCGGCACCAGCCACAGTTGGGACGCGGTGGAAAAAGCCATCCTCATGGCCGGGAATGTCAAGGGCGTGGGGAAGGCCATCAGCGAAATCCAGGTGGTCGATGCCCCGACCCCACCGCCCGCCGAACTCCAATCGGCGGGCGGCGGGGCGGCGACCCCGGTGGACTATTATGTGATCCAGCAGGGCGATACCCTATCGGCCCTGGCCCGGCGCTTTTACGGGGACGGAAGCCAATATATGAAGTTGTTCGACGCCAACCGGGAAGTCATCAAAGACCCGGATAGGATTTTCGTCGGGCAGAAAATCAGGATTCCCCAGCCCTGATCCCATGGGAACCGGACGGGCCGCCGGGAAACCTGCCCGGTTCCTTCACAATCCGGATATCGACCATGCGTATACTGATCGTTTATTTCACCCGCGAAGGCCAGACCGGACGCATCGCCGAGCGGATCGCGGCCCGCTTGGCCGGGGCGGGCCACCGCGTGGATTGCCGCGCCGGTGCCGCCGCCATCGACCCCGCCGCCTACGAGGCCGTGATCGTCGGCGCGTCCATCCACTACGGGCACCACTCCTTGGCCGCGCACCTCTGGGGCTTCCGCCACCGCAAGGCGCTGGCGGGTCGGCCCGCCGCCTTTTTCTCGGTCAGCCTCACGGGCGGCGGACCCGGTGCCCGGCCCTTGGTGGCCCGGAAATACCTGGATGCCTATCTCTCCCGCACCCGCTGGCGTCCGCCGCTGACCGCCATTTTCGGCGGGGCCTTGCCTTATAGCCGCTATACGCCGTTCACGCGGGGCTTGGTGCGCTTGTTCGTCAGGATGGCGGGGGGCGACACCGATGCCTCGCGGGATTACGACTATACCGATTGGAAAGCGGTGGACGGATTCGCCGAAGATTTCCTGGCACGGGCCGTAGCCCCGGAATCCGGGGCTACGGCCCTGTAGTGCGCGTCCAGCCGTTCCGCCCACAGACGCGGGGCGGCGCACGATGGCGGTGAATTCGCGCACTGCGTCCAGCTTGAGGGCGCGGCCCAGCACGCCAGTAACCCAACCATTTCTGTAGTCCCGGACCGATGCGGGGACGTGGCGTCTGAACGCCGCGGCGGGACCGGAACGGACTCAATGATGCGCGGACTTCTGCGCCGGGGCGGCGGTGCCGGTGGCGGCGGTATTCTCGATCACCTTGCGGTCGTCGATCTGCAACAAGCTGATGCCCTGGTCCATGACATAACGGCATTCGGCCCGCTTGGCGGAACCGATGTTCTCCCAGATCAAGGTGACATGGGACATATGGTCGCCATCGGTTTGGGAGGGCGTGTAAGGCTCGCTGCCGGTTTCGGCCTTCACCGCCTCGCCACATTTCTTCAGGGCCAGGGTGGCCAGCATATTCGAGGTTTGCAGGAACGCGCCCTGCATCTTCTCCTGCGGCGTCTCGCGGGTGGTGCCGACCAGGATGAAGCCCACGATCATCAGCACGGCGAACGCCAAACCCGCTTTCACGGCTTGCGATTCCATAAAAATCCCTCGCTTTTTGTAATGGTTGCAAAGGCCCGACTATAGCAAAAACGGCCTATTGCCGCCTTACCGCATTAGAAGCTGTCTGGCAAAAAGGAATCCATGTAGAGTCAAACCCCCCGTTGACTTCCAAGGTTCCCCGACATGAGCTATCCAAGCGACCTCAGCGACGAAGAATGGTCGTTGATCGAACACCACTTCCGCCCGAAGGACCGGCGCGGCAACGCCAGCAAGCATCCGCGCAAGCGGGTGGTGGACGCCATCCTGTACGTGGTGGAGGGCGGCATCAAATGGCGGATGCTGCCGAAGGACTTCCCACCCTGGCAGACCGTCTACGACCACTTCAGCCGTTGGAACAAGGCCGGGGTGTGGGAGGCCGCCCTGGACGAGATCAACGCGCGGCATCGAAAAAAAACTAGGGCGGCAAACCCAGCTTGACCCGTTGCTTTTCGAGTTTTTGCAGGTAGGCCGGGAGATTTTGCCGGAAGCGCCGCCCGAGGAGGCGCGGAAGGTGGCGCTCGTTGCGATCAGGATTCCGCGTCCCAAGCGAAAAAAAGCGGAATAGCCGGTTTCCCAGCTATCCCGCCTTGATCGTTCTTGAACGGATCGACCGCTTCCCGTTTACAGCGTTTCCAGAATCGCCCCTTTCACGGCGTCCAGGGTGGCCTGGATTTTGGTTGGCTGTACATCGCATTGGCCGATGGCGGTGTCCGGGTCTTTCAAGCCCGCGCCGGTCAGGGTACAGACCACCACGCTGCCTTCGGGAATCCTGCCCGACCGGATATCGTGCAACGCGCCCGCCACCGAGGTGGCCGAGGCCGGTTCGCAGAAGATGCCTTCCTTTTCCGACAACAGCTTTTGGGTCGCCAGGATTTCCGCGTCGGTGAACGGGGCGAACCAGCCGCCGGATTCCTTTTGCGCGTTCCAGGCACCGTCCCAGGATTGCGGGATGCCGATGCGGATGGCGGTGGCGACGGTTTCCGGGTGTTCGACGAAGGCGCCCGCCACGAAGGGCGCGGCCCCGGCGGCTTGGTAGCCGCACATGACCGGGCGGCGGTCGGTGACGGGGGCGTGGGTAGCGGTGCCCAGCGCGTATTCGGTGTAGCCCTTCCAGTAGGCGGTGATATTGCCCGCGTTGCCGACCGGCAGGCAGTGGTAGTCGGGGGCGCGGCCCAGGGCGTCCACGATCTCGAAGGCGGCGGTCTTCTGGCCTTCGATGCGGAACGGGTTGATGGAGTTGACGATGGTGACGGGGGCGTGGTCGGCGATTTCCTTCACCAAGCGCATGCCGTCGTCGAAATTGCCCTGGATTTGCAGCACCTTGGCTCCGTGGATCATGGCCTGGGCCAGTTTGCCCAGGGCGATCTTGCCATCCGGGATCAGCACGAAGCAGGCGATGCCCGCCCGCGCGGCGTAGGCGGCGGCGGCGGCGGAGGTGTTGCCGGTCGAGGCGCAGATGATGGCGCGGCTACCGCCCGCCACCGCCTGGGTCACGGCCATGGTCATGCCGCGGTCCTTGAACGAGCCGGTGGGGTTCAACCCCTCGAATTTCACGTACATCTCGACCTCCTTGCCGATCAGCCGGGGGAGGTTCGCCAATTGGATCAGCGGGGTATTGCCCTCGCACAGGCTGACGGGGCGGGTTTCGGGGCCGAGCGGCAGGCGGTCGCGGTAGTGTTCGATCAGGCCGGTGTAGCGTTTGGATGTGGTCATGGCGTCCGGGGGAGGATGGGGGGCGCGGCGGCCCTGGAAAAAGCCGCCATCTTACCGTACTCGCGGGGATTTGCGGTCCCCGCCAAGCTGTGGGCCCGGTGGCCTCACAGCCCGGTCATCACCCCCATCTGGATGGGGCGGTAATCATAGGTGCTGCCTTCCGGCTTCTCCACCGCGTAATAGAAGGAATCGGTGGTCGGGCTGACATTCCAGGCCCAGGCCACGGCCCGGCCATCGGCCACGTCCTCGTAGATCACGATGCTGCCATAGCCGATGCCATCGTCGTTGACCACCGCCCCGCTATTGGTGGTCTGGGTTTGGTAGCGCGAATCCGGGTAGGGATTGTTGGCGTAGCCGCCATGCACGCTCTTGGTGGAATCGTAGACCTTCACCCGGTATTTGTTGACCGCCGCCACGCCCGGAATCGGATGGGGCGGGGCGATGTTTTCCTGCCATTTCACCACTTCGGCCACCGTCATGGCATGGCCGGTATCGCCGTTGGTGGTGTAGATCGAGGACAGGATGTCCCCGGCCTGGAGGTCGCCCACCGTGGCCCGCTTCACCAAGGCCAGCCCGGAGGCCGGGTCGGAAACCTGATTCTTGATGGCGTTGTACCACTCGTCGGCATAGGGCGAATTGGAGCCGGTCAGGGCGATCAGCGCGGCATCGGTGACGGCGGCATAGGTGTTCTTGAACAGGAGGGCGGTGAAGGAACCGCAGCGGGTGGTGGCGTGCAGGACGTTGGCGTTGTCGTAGGCAAGCTGGGCCGGGCTGCCGTAGACATTGTTATTGGGCGCGACCTGGCCGACATAGAGCGCGGCTTTTTGCACATGGGCGGGCGCGCTGGCGTCGGCCTGGGCGAGGCTGGCGGCGAAGACCTGGGCGATCAAGGCGGCGGCGCGGAACAGTTGGGTTTTCATTGTTATTCTCCACGGGGATGAAAAAGGGTTGTTTGGCTTGGTGGAGATAGTTTGCCCGCAACCCGCGACGGCCTCAGTTAGCGATTACCGCCCGCGCCCGTGAAAATTCACCCCCTGCCCACCCCACTGGATCACCGCCTAAACCGCGACTTCTGCCCGGATATGCGGATGGGATGTGTAATCCAGCACCTCGAAATCTCCGTATTCATAGCCATCGAAGCGCCCGGGCCGCCGCTGGATACGGAGTTTGGGCAAGGGATAGGGTTCGCGGGCGAGTTGGAGCCGGGCCTGTTCCAAGTGGTTGCTATAAAGATGGGTGTCGCCGCCGGTCCAGATGAATTCGCCGGGTTCCAGCCCGGTCTGCTGGGCCAGGATCGTCAGCAACAGGGCGTAGCTGGCGATATTGAACGGCAAGCCCAGGAACGCATCGCAGGAACGCTGATAAAGCTGGAGATGCAGCCGCCCGTTCGCCACCTGGGTCTGGAACAGGCAATGGCAAGGGGCCAAGGCCATCGCGGGCAGATCGCCGGGGTTCCAGGCCGTCACCAACTGCCGCCGCGAGGCCGGATGGCGCTTGATCTCCTCGACCAAGGCCGCGATCTGGTCGATATGGCGGCCATCGGCGGCGACCCAATCGCGCCATTGCTTGCCATAGACCGGCCCCAGGTCGCCATCCGGCCCGGCCCATTCATCCCAAATAGTCACACCGTGTTCTTGCAGGGCGCGGACATTGGTGTCGCCACGCAGCATCCACAGCAATTCGTGGATGATGGAGCGCAAGTGCAGCTTTTTGGTAGTGAGCAGCGGGAAACCCTCGGCCAGATCGAAGCGCATCTGATGGCCGAACACCGCCAAGGTGCCGACCCCGGTGCGGTCGGCCTGGGGCACGCCCTGGTCGAGGATGCGGCGCAGCAAATCGAGATACTGCCTCATGCCGTGGCCCCTTCCCGCGCCGGTTTGCGGTAGGCCCAAACCAGCAGCGCGATACCCAGCACGATCATGGGGGTGCTGAGGATTTGGCCCATGGTCAACCAGCCGAAGGCTAGATAACCCAACTGGGCATCGGGTATCCGCACGAACTCCACGGCGAAGCGGAACAGCCCATACAGCAGCAGGAACATCCCGCTCATGGCCGGGGTCGGCGGCGACATGTGGCCGAACCAGCGCAGCGCGAGGAACAGCGCGATGCCTTCCAAGCCCGCCTCGTACAACTGGGACGGATGGCGCGGCTCCGGCCCCGCGCCCGGAAACACCATGCCCCAGGGCAGGCCGGTGGGCGCGCCCCAGAGTTCGCCATTGATGAAATTGCCGATGCGCCCGGCGAACAGGCCGATGGGCACATAGGGCCCGATGAAATCGGTAACTTGGAAGAAACCCGCGCCATTGCGCCGGGCGAACAAGAACATCCCGGCGAACGCCCCCAGCAAACCGCCGTGGAAGGCCATGCCGCCCTCCCACACCCGGAACAGCATGGCCGGGTCGGCCAGGAACGCCGGGAAGTTATAGAACAGGATGTAGCCCAAGCGCCCGCCGATCACCAAGCCCAGGGCGGCGTAGAAGATCAGGTCCTCGACCTGCGGGGCGGTCCAGGGGAAGCCGGGTTGCTGGGTCCTACGCTTGCACAAATACCAGACCGTGCCGATGCCGATCACGTACATCAGCCCGTACCAATGGATTTTGAGGGGGCCGAGGCTGATAGCGACGGGGTCGATTTGGGGATAGGGAAGCATGGTGGGGAGTCCTCCGAGGATGGCGGGGCCGGGCCCCTGGGGAGGGCAGACTATAGCAGAGGCATTCGATCCGCGCCGGTCCGCCCGGCCCCGCCCGCAGGGAGCTAGCCACCATCCGGCATCCGTTCATAAGGCAGGCGGTATAGGGCCACGCGGCGCGTGCTGGTGAGCGGCACGGCTATCCAGCACTCGCCGGTGGCGATGGTGCAATGGAAGTCGAAATCGGATGGGCCGGAGTTTTCCGGGGCTTCCGGCACGCGCAAGATAAACAGCGGTTCCCGCCGGTCCAGGTTCCAAAGGCGGACGGTCTTGTCGTCGCCGACAGTGGCCAGTTGGTGGCCGTCGGGGCTGTAGATGGCGCGAGAGACCCATTTTTTGTGGCCTTCGAGCCGGATCGGCGGCTGTTCGGGACGGTCGAGATCATAAAGCTCCACGCTTTGATCCTCGCCTACCACGGCGACTTGCCGACCGTCGGGGTTGATGGTGACCCAAGTTGGCCGTTTTTGGGTTTGGGCGATTTCCCGTAGGGAAGACTGGCCGGGATCGGCAATATTCCAAAGCAGCAAGCGGCCATCACCCAGGCTCAACAAACGCTTGCCGTCCGGGGTGAAGGCAAGGCTGACGGGCTTGGCCTCCTGGGATTGGGAACACCACCGCTGTCGATCGGTGTCCAGATCGAGCAAGCAGATGCCGCCTACCGCGTCCACCTTGGCAAGGGTCCGCCCGTTGGGAGAAAAGGCGACGGCGGTGGCGTTGATCTCTTTTTGTTTTTGCAGTTTCCCATCGCCGCCCACCGGGATATTCCACAGGATTGCTTTGTCCTTGGACAGGGAGGCGAGCCTATCGCCCTTGGCGTTGAATTCGAGACGGGCGATGGGGCTTTCGCCATGGGCGCGGAGTTCCTCGGCCAACAACAGGCCATCCGGCAACCGGTAAATTTGCAGGGAACCCTCCTTCGACCCCATTGCTAGCTTGTCGCCACCCGGCGCGATGGCGACGGCGGTGGGTTGCGGGGCGTCGTATTTCTCGTTGTCAGCGTAGGGGGTATCCATGTTCGGACGGGTCTTGAGCAGCCATTGCCTGGGCGGTTCGGAAGGTGCCAGCGACCAATGCCGCAGGGTATCGCCACCAACGGCATAGACATCTTGGCTGTGGATGGCCAGCGCTTGGTTGTTGCCCAGGCGGCTTTCATAGCGCCTTAGAGCGCCGCTTTCGACATCCCACAGCCTGAGTGTTCCATCTTCGTAACCGGACACGAGTTGGCTGCCATCGCCACCAAACTCGACTCCGGTTACCGCGACGCCCGGCAAGCCGTGCAAGGACCGGACGAACCTGGCTGCGCCATCCTTATCCACTTCCCAGAGGGCGACTTGCCCGTCGCTACCGCCGGTCGCTAAATCACCGCCATCGGAGTTAAATGCGACAGCGGTCACTTTATCGGTATGGGCGTTGCTCAAGATGGAGCGGATTTGCTTTGAATGCAAATCCCAGAGGCGGGCGGTTTGGTCGCCGTAGGCGGCGGCTAGCAACCCACCACCCGGCGAAAAGGCCAAGCTATTGATCTTCGGGTTCCCACGCTCCAAGGCCAAGCCGCCCATGGGTTTGCCGTTGGGTAAGGACCATAGCTCGATCTTGCCATCGGTGCCGCCAGAGGCCAGCCGCTTGCCATCCGGGCTGAGTGCCAAGGACTGGACCCCGCCCGGCACCTTCCAAACGACGGTTTTATCCTTCCCATACAGTGCCGCACGGATGATAAAACCATCGTCGTCCCCGCCACCCCCGCCGTATAGCCAGCGGCCTGTCGCATCGAGAGCGATGGCGCGCAATTCCCCGGTGGGGGCTTGGCCATCTATTAGTGGCCGTGATGTCCCGCTGCCGGTATTGAACAGGGCCAGGAAGCCTTCCTTGCCTGCGACGGCCAGCATTTTGCCATCCCGGTTGACCGCCAGCGCGGTCAGTGTCCTACCCTCGAACTGGTAAATCTGCTCGGTCCGCCAATCCATCATCTCTACATAGCCCGCCAAGAGGTTGCGGGCGTGGCGGCGTTCCACCGGGATATCCGCGTCTAGGGTATGGCTTTGTTGCAGATAGCCGCGGGCATTGGCATATTCCCTCAACCCGGCGAGCAAACTCGCGCTGATGGTTTGCGCGTCGAAGTTGTCGTGCTGTGTCCGATCCCAAGCGAATACCGCGATTAGCGCCAGCACAACCACGATGACCGGCAGGATGATTGACGCCATCACTCCGACCGTCCATGCCAATTTTTTGTTTCCTCTCCAGATAGATTCGCTGCGCTCTTTGGCCGCTATTTGCCCGATAGTCGCTGCGTGTTTTTGCTTCTCGGCTTCGAGGGATTCGATTTTCCTTTTCTGCTCGGACGACTCTTCTTCCAGTTCAGTGAACTCCCGCGCCCTGAATTCCTGCTGGGCGGCTTCGTGGCTTTGCGTGATGAATTGGCCGGTCCACCGGAATTCGCGTTCGAGGTTGTCGTCTTGGCAATCGCTGTAGCGCCGCGCCCAGGCGGGACCAAGCCCTTCGATGGACTCGAGCCATATATCCTTGGCCGGTTCGAGCTCTTTGAGTCCGCCCTTCCATAAATCCTGGAGCGGCACTGAGCCGGTATCGCCTGATAAGCCATCCGCCCAAGCGCCGGTTTCCTTGGCGCGCCGCGACCATTTCCGATATTCCTCGCCACGTTGGTATTCATCCCTCAACCAGTTCTCGAGCCGCCGCCACTGCCGGATCAAAGCCTCGTGGGTCAGGTCGATGATGCTATTCCCGGTCAACGCCGCGCCGTAGTGGAGGAAGTTCACCCCCGGCGCGGCGTAGCGCTGGATTACCGGCACGAAGTCTTGTGCCGTGTCACCGGTCCAAGCGGCGATCTCGGCCAGGGTTTGCGGGCGGCGGACGTACCCGTTCCCACAGGACTCGGTGATGGCGCGGAACAGTCTTTCGGCCAACAGCCGTTGCCGCTCCAAGGTAAAGCTTTCGAATATGCGTTCGGCGTGGTCATCGAGCGCCCTTCCGATTTCCGCGGCGGTGCCTTGGATAATGGGGCGGTCTGGGTCAAGCTCCTTGGCCTTTATCCACAACCGGGACAAGGCGTGTTGCAAGACCGGTAACTGGTCGGCCTCCTTGAGGCCATCGGTTTCCTTATAGAAGTCATCGACGATTTCTTCCACCAAGGATTTTTGGACGTTACCGCCGAACCCCTGGGCCGGTTTGACGATAGCCTGCACCAACTCCCCAAGACTGAGCCGGGGCGGCAAATACTGTGCCCGGTTGATCGCCTCGGGTAGTTCCAGGAAGCGCCTGCATTCCCCCAGGAAATCCATCCGCATCGTCAGCACCACGAACACCTGGAATTCCGTCCCGGCCCGCGCCGCCAGCAGCAAATCCACGAACGTCTGGGCCTCGCCTGCCACGCTGCCTGCCGTCCCGGCATAGGTGAACACCTCCTCGAACTGATCCACCAGTACCAATAGGTTGAACGGCGCGGCTTCCACCGGACGCCGCGCCGCTGCCCCGCGCAAAACATCCAGCCAACCCGGAGCTCCACGCCGCAATTCGGCGGCGATCAAAGCCGCTTCGGCGCTCACTTCGTTGGCATCTTGGGGCGAAGAAGCCGCCCCGCCCATCAACTCCCGGCCCAAAGCATGGGGACCAAGCAGCGCCTGGGCCAAGGCCAGCAAGGGCTGGGCACCGGGCCGCAACCAGGCCAGCCGCCAGTCGCTGCCGGTACTCAGCACTCCCGATGCCAAGCTAGGCAACAAACCCGCCCGCACCAAGCTGGATTTGCCACAACCCGAAGGCCCGACCACGGCTAGGAAGCGTTCGCGTTCGAGGATTTCCAGTAACCGGTCGGTTTGATTTTCGCGGCCAAAGAAAATCTCGACCTCGTATGGCTCGAAGGGACGCAGGCCTGGATAGGGCGCTTCGACACGGCGGTACTCAAACATGGCCGCCTCCGTTTCGCAGGGCATCGACAAAGCGCTTGAGCGGTTCGACGTTCAAACCCTGGCGGCAATCCAATTCCATCAGGCCGGGGCCGCCTAGACCATGGTGCAACTTTTCTTCCGGTGGGCCATCCAGCAAGCCGCTCCATGTGCCGGTGCGCTGCGCCGCTAGTAAATTGCGGGCTATGAGGTGCTGGGAATGTACCCAAGACAGCGGGGCCAAGCCGTAGATGATCAGCACGCCATGGTTGTTGTTCAACAGGGTCGCCAGATAGCGGCGATATTTTTCGAAATGTTCGCGGGGTCGGCGCTCGAGGGCGATCGTGGAATGGACATTCAAGCCTTTGAGTAGTTTTTGCGCCGCCTTGCCGAGTTCCAGGTCGGTCTTTTCCGCGTTAATGACGATGCTCAATGGTCCGCTAGGTGGCGCGGGCGGAGCAGGAAGCTCAAACCCGGTGGATGGTGGCGCGGGAGTATCCGGCGGGAGAGAAGGAAGCATCTGAATCTGCCGGGCAATGATGGTCGCCAGCCGGTTGAGTCCGGTCCAGTAGGGCCGGTCGCCTCTGGGGTCGGGTACCGGCCAACCCAGGATTATGGGATCGGGTTGGCCCAGGCTGCTGGTCCAAAATTGTATTTCGGTGATGTTTTCGATCCTTGGATGTAATTGCCGCCATTGCTGTTCGGTGGGGAGTAACTCTACTAGGAATACCCGGTTATTGGCGTGGGCACCCGCCCATTCCAAAAAGGCGTTCATTTCCTTCTGGCACCATTCCGACTCCAGATAGCGCGGCGACATGAAGGCCAGGATGCAACGGCTCTCGCGGATATGGTTGAGCAAGGTAGCGTCCACCCTGCGCTGCGGTTCCAAACGATAATCCATCCAGCAAGTCACCTCGCTACCGCCGGGCCTCATGGCGATGGCCTTTTGTAGTTTGTCGACGAATTCGGCGATCCAGCCCCTGGCCTGGGCATCGAAGGACTGGTTGTCGGCATGGGCGTAGCTGACGAAAATTTGTGCGGTCAGTGCGGGCATGTGGCTATCTTCCCCTAGATAAAGCTAGGCATGACTTTTTTTAGCAGCGTCGCGCCTTATGCTTGTTAGGTGGAAAATATATATCAGCCCGCCATTGTGACGCACCTAGTTTTATAAAACATGTATCACCCAAGGATTAGCTAAGCGAGAGCCACCTAATCCAACCCAGCCTTCATTTCCCCCGCCACGGCAACCACTGCCCGCCACCGGGCCGGAATCCCCGGCTCAGGGCCTGCCACGTAAAGCCCTGGGCCTCGCGCAAGGCGGCTTCCATCGTCAAGCCCAGCGCCAAGCCCGCCGCGCTGGCCGCCGCCAAGGTGCAGCCCGAGCCATGATAAGTGCCGGGCAGGCGCGGCCAGCGGTAGCCGGTGATACCCTGGGCGCTATACCAGCGGTTCACCAACTCGGGTCCGTCCTCGTGCCCGCCGGTCAACAGCACGTTCCGGCAGCCCAAATCCAACAGGGCGCGGGCCTGCGCCCCGGCCTCGTCCAGGCCGGTCAGCCGTTGGGCTTCCGGGGTGTTCGGGGTCGTCAATGTGCAATGGGGCAGCAAACGGGTCCTTACCGCCTCGATCAAGCCATCGCCGGCCAAATCCTGGCCGCCGCCCGCCGCCAGGATGGGGTCCAGCACCACCGGGATTCCAGGCCCCGCCAGTTCCAACACCTCCGCCACCGCCCAGGCGATATCCACGCTGCCCAAAAGCCCGATCTTGATGGCGGCGACCGGCAGATCGGCCAGCACCAGCTTGGCCTGTTCCAGGAAAGCCTCCGGGGCTTGGGGCAGCACCCGCAGCACATTATGGGTGTCCTGGACGGTAAGGGCAGTGATGACGGTGCAGGGATGGCAGCCTAGGCGGCACTGGGTTTCGATATCGGCCTGGATACCGGCCCCGCCGGTGGGATCGTGGCCGGACAGGTTGAGGACGACCGGGGGGGGCGGATGATTCATTGGGAATACCCGGATGAGGAAAGGGCGGCGATTGTGCCCAAGACCGCCCTAGTCCGCAACGTCGGGGGCCGCGGCCAGGGCGGCGCGGTAGGCCTCTAGCACCGCCGCGCCGAAGCACACCAGCCATACGTTCTCGATGGCCGGATATTCGGCGAGGCTCTGGCGCAGGGTGGAAATGGCGATCCGCGCCGCCTGTTCCACCGGATAGCCATAGGCCCCGCAGGAAATGGCGGGAAACGCCACGCTCGCCAAACCATGCCGCGCCGCCAGCCGCATGGATTCGCGGTAGCAGGACGCCAGCGATTCCGGTTCCCCTTGCTGGCCGCCCCGCCAGACCGGACCGACGGTGTGGATGACATGGCGGGCGGGTAATTTATAGCCGCCGGTGAGCTTGGCCTGTCCGGTCGGGCAGCCATTCAGGCGGCGGCATTCTTCCAACAGGCCCGGTCCCGCCGCCCGGTGGATCGCCCCATCCACCCCGCTCCCGCCCAGGAGGCTGCTGTTGGCGGCGTTGACGATGGCATCGACGGCGAGTTGGGTGATATCGGCCTGGATGATTGCGAGCTGGCTCATGATCTTTCCTCGTATTCGCGATGGGGACCGGGCGGGCCACGACTTGACAGCACGCACCGCCGCGGTAGCCTTTGGGCATAGCGCCCATTTCCCGGAGCCTAGCCTTATGTTGGACAAACTCAGGGGTCTTTTGGAATCCAAGCCGCCCGCCCAGAAAAAACTGGCCGAGCGCGGTAGCTGGAATCCCAATTTCATCACCGATCCGGTGCGTATCGCCTCGTTCCTCAACGATTTGGCCCACCAAAGGACGGCGCTCTTCCTGCAATTGGACGACCGCGGCATCGAGTCCGAGGACGACCAAGCGCAGAGGATGACCACCTATCTCTATAAGGTCGGCACCGAACGCGCCGCCCTCCACACCCCGGACGATCCCGAGGACGACCAGCGCCTACGGGCGGCGGGCCGGTTCAAGGTGATCACCGATATCTACAACAACATCCTGACCTTCCCCACCGAAATCATCGCCATCCAGGAAGAAGGCGGACAGTCCTATTACATCATCAACCTGCCGGGCCGGGTGTACTACCCCAAGAACCAAAAGCCGCGCCAGATCAGGATCGACCGCCAGCGCAATATCCACGCCTATCTGCGCTTCTTCGAGCCGGCCAAGAGCTACCGGGCGCTGATCGACGACCTCAGCGCCCAGGGCATGGGCGTCCTGCTCTCGTCCGAGGACCAAACCCTGCCCTATGTCCGCAAGGGCGATAAGCTCAAAGCCTGCTCCATCGGCCTCGGCACCCGCCAATACCCCTGCGAGGCGCGGGTGAACCAAGTCAAGCGCATCGGCGACAAGGCCATCCGCATCGATTGCGGCTTCGTTTCCCCCGGTGCCGAGTTCCTGGACGCGGTCGCGGCCATCCTCAAGGGCGCTTAGGTTCTGGTTGGGAAGGTCCGCGATGCCTTGTCTCGGTGCCGCTTCCATTTCAGCGTTTATATCGGTTTGAACGAAAAAAACGTCCATTCACTATTATGCTTAGCCTAGGAGACCGTCTGGCTGGACGATCCGGCCAGCGGATTTGGAACCGGGCCAACATCGGTGAAGCGACGCCATGCAACAAAAGAGCAGCCACAACCCGCCACAAGAAGTCATACCGCCGGACGGCGTGGCCTTGGTGGCCAAGACCGACACCCAAGGGCGGATCGCCTATGTCAACCCCGCCTTCGTGAAGATCAGCGGGTTCACGGAAGCCGAACTCCTGGGCCTGCCCCATAGCGTGGTCCGCCACCCGGACATGCCGGGAGCGGTGTTCGCCGACCTGTGGCGGGATTTGCGGGCCGGGCGGCCCTGGACCGGGTATGTGAAGAACCGCTGCAAAACGGGGGATTTCTACTGGGTCGAGGCCCATATCGCCCCGATCTGGGAAGGCGGGACCATCGCCGGCTATATGGGCGTGAGCCGCAAAGCCCCCTTGGCCGCCATCCGGGACGCCGAAGCCGCCTATCGCAAGCTCCGGGGCCAGGCGGCGGGCCGGTTCCGGGTGGTCCATGGCCGGGTGGTGGACGCAGGCTGGCGCGGGCGCGGGCGGGAAGCCTGGGGGCGGCTTTCGGTGTCGGCCAAGTTGACCCTGGGATGCCTCGCCGCCATGGCCTTGGTGATGGCGCTGGGCGTGCCCATCCTCAACGGCGAGGTGGGCGGCACCCTCGACCGCAACGGCGAAGCCGGACTCAGGACCAGCGTCGGGCTGATCCGCGATATCTTCGAGCTGCGCCTGGAATCCATGCGCAACAAGGCCACCCTGCTCAACCATGCCTTCGACGCGCTGTTCCCCGAGGGCTTTTCATTGGGCGGCACGCCGGACAAACCGCTGTTGTCGTTGGGCAAGGGACCGGCCCTCAATGGCGATCACGCGGCGCTGGACCGTTTCAGCCAGGCCACCGGGACGGTCGCCACCCTGTTCGCCGCCAAGGGCGACGATTTCGTGCGGGTCGCCACTTCGCTCAGGCGCGAGGACGGCGGGCGTGCCGTCGATACCTTGATGGGCAAGCAGCATCCCGCCTATGCCAGCGTCAGCCAAGGCCAGGCCTATAGCGGCCGGGCGACCTTGTTCGGCAAGGAGTACTACACCAGCTATACCCCGCTGCGGGACGGCTCCGGCAAGGTGGTGGGGCTGAGCTTCGTCGGGATCGATTTGGCGGCGGAATTGGCCGACCTCAAAAAGCGCATCAACGCGATCAAGATCGGCCAGACCGGCTATTACTACGTGCTGGACGGCAATCCCGGCCCCGATTACGGCAAGCTCCTGGTCCATCCCGGCAAGGAGGGCACCAATATCGCCGCTTCGAAAGATAGCTCGGGCCGCGAATTCATCCGCGAAATCCTGGAGCGCAAGCAAGGCACCATCCGCTATCCCTGGATGAACCAGGAACTGGGCGACACCGTACCGCACGAGAAGGTGGTCGTGTTCGACAGCCTACCGGAAACCCAATGGGTGGTGGCGGGCGGCACCTTCAGCGGGGAATTCGAGGCCTTGTCCACCCAGATCGGCCATTACGTGATCCTGGGCGGAGTGGCGATGATGCTGTTGCTGATCGGCATCCTCTACGGCTTGGTGCGGCGTTCGGTCATCCGGCCCTTGCAGGCCGAGGTGTTGCCGGCTTTCCGGGCGCTGTCCGCCGGGAAATACGACACCCGCCTGGAGTTGGGCGGCCGCGACGAAATCGCCCAGGTGCTACAGGGCTTGGAAACCATGCAAATCCAACTGGGTTTCGAGGTGTCCGAGGCCAAACGGCGGGCGGACGAAATGGCCCGCGTCAAGATGGCCCTGGACAGCGTCAGCACCCCGGTGCGCATCGCCCAACCGGATGGCGAGGTGGTCTACGCCAATCCGGCCTTGCTGGCGGTCTTGCGGCGGATCGAACCCATCTTGCGGACCCAGAATCCCGGTTTCGACCTCGAGCGCTTCGTGGGCGGCAGCATCGGGGTGTTGTACCCCGACCCGGCCGCGGCTTTGGCGCGGCTGGCCGCGTTGCGGACCGGCGAGGAGCAAATCCTGGAGATCGGTGGCCGGACCTTCCGGGTTGTCACCGGCCCGGTGTTCGACCGGGACGGCGAGCGCTTGGGCTCGGTGGGCGAATGGCAGGATATTACCGACCCGCTGCGGGCGGAGCGGGAGATTTCCGCCATCGTCGAACATGCCGGGTTCGGCGATTTCGAGCGGCGCATCGCCCTGGATGGCAAGGAAGGCTTCTTCCTGGCCCTGGCGCAGGGCATCAACCGCTTGCTCGATAGCACCCAGACGACGCTGGCGGAAACCTCGGACATCCTGTCCCGTATCGCCCGCGGCGACCTGAGCCGGACCATAGAGGCGGGTTATCGCGGTGTGTTCGGGCAATTGAGCGACGATATCAACACCACCATCGCCCAACTGCGCGGCGTGGTCGCCCAGATCAAGGACAGCGCCGAGGCCATCGACAGCGCCGCCAAGGAGATCGCGGCCGGCAACCTCGACCTATCGCGCCGCACCGAGCAGCAAGCCGCCAGCCTGGAACAGACGGCCAGTTCGATGGAACAACTCAGCGCCACCGTCCAGCAAAACGCCGAACACGCCCACAAGGCCAGCGAACTGGCGGAATCCAGCAACGCCATCGCCCGGCGCGGCGGGGAATTGGTCACGCGGGTGGTGGATACCATGGACCGCATCCGCGATAGCTCGAAGCAGATCACCGACATCATCGCCGTCATCGACGGCATCGCCTTCCAGACCAATATCCTGGCCCTGAACGCGGCGGTCGAGGCGGCGCGGGCCGGGGAACAGGGCCGGGGCTTCGCCGTGGTCGCCGGGGAAATCCGCAGCCTCGCCCACCGTTCGGCCAGCGCGGCCAAGGAAATCAAGGCACTGATCGCAGCCTCGGTGGAGAAGGTCGAGGAAGGCGGGCGGTGGGTGGCGGAGTCGGGGTCGAATATGGACGAGATCATGGCGGGCTTCCAGCAGGTGGCGAACTGGGTCGGCGGCATCAGCACGGCCAGCGCGGAGCAAAGCTCGGGGATCGCCCAGGTGGCCCAGGCCATCTTGCACATGGAGGAAACCACCCAGAGGAACGCGGCCCTGGTGGAGGAAGCCGCCGCCGCTTCGGAAAGCCTGGAGGAGCAGGCCCAGGGCTTGGTCGGGGCCATCAGCCATTTCAAACTGTCCTGAGGGCGATCGCGGAAACCGCGGCCCGCCGGTCCTTCCCAGCCTACGTTCCGTCCGTTTCCAGTCCATCGCTGTGGCGCTGGCTCGGTCCAAATGAAACAATTCCAGCGCCATCGTCCCAAGCGAGGTGGCTTGTGCTTCATCTGGACAATACAATAGCCAAGTCCGCCAACCCACCCGCCGCGGACCTCGCCCGTTGCCCTTCCCATTTTGCCGGTGTCCCATGCAACCCATACGCTCCCGTATCGCGCCCGTACTTTGGTCGTTCGCCCTGCTCTCCAATGCCGTCGGCGCGGCGACCCCGCCACTCGCGGTCGAGACCGACCACCGCGAAGCCACCCGGAATTTCTTCAACGCCCTGTTCTTCGCCTCCGAGGATGTGGCGATGGGCTGGACCGGCGGTTCGATAGCCGGTTGCAAGCCGGGCACCATCGGCGCGGATTTCCAAGCCGCCAGCCTGTTGCGCATCAATCTGTTCCGCGCCCTGGCCGGGGTGCCGGCCGGCATCGTCCTCGACGACGCCTTCAGCGTCCAGGCTCAGGCCGCGGCCTTGATGATGAGCGCCAAGAACACCCTCAGCCACACGCCGAAACAGGACGATCCCCACTGGCCTTGCCTGACCGACAAGGGCGACGCGGCGGCGGGCAAATCCAACCTGAGCCTGGGCCATGCCGGGCCCGCCGCCGTGTTCGGGCAGATGCAGGACCAGGGCGGCAACAACGCCGCCGTGGGCCACCGCCGTTGGTTGCTCTATCCCCAGACCCAGAAAATGGGCGTGGGCGATGTGGCCGGGGATGGCACCTCGGCCCATGAATCCGCCAACGCCGTCTGGGTGCAGGACGGCCATTTCGGCGATCCCAGACCCGCCACCCGTCAAGATTTCGTGTCCTGGCCCCCGCCCGGATTCTTGCCTTATCCCCTGATGTTCCCGCGCTGGTCGTTCTCCTTGGCGGATGCCAAATTCGACGCGGCCAAGGTCAGCGTCACCCGCGACGGCGTCGGGGTACCCGTGACCTTGGAGAAAGTGGCCGAGGGCAGCGGCGAAAACACCTTGGTGTTCAAACCCAACGATCCGGCCATCGGCGACCCCACGCCCGCCCCGGCCGGCGATATCCGCTTCGATGTCAAAGTGGAAAAAGTGAAGCTCGCCGGCGCGGAGTTACCGCCCTTCACCTATAGCGTGACCCTGTTCGACCCCGCCCGCTACGACACCGACACCGTGTTGCCCGATATCAGCGGCCCGGACCATCCGGTCGCGGGGCAGGCCGCCGTCTACGACATTTTGGGCACCGTGCCGGGGGCCGATGGCTATGAATGGCTGCAAGCCCCGCCCAGCCCCTACGCCACGGTGCAAAGCGCCGAGTCGGGAACCGACCCGGATGTCGAGACCCACACCACCCTCGGCTACAACTTCGTCACCGACGAATTCGCCGCCGACGGCAGCCATGCCTACGTCCTGCGCCATTTCCGTCCCGAGGCCCAAACCCTGACCCTGAAGAAGCTGTTCCTGCCCGGTGCCGCGGCCCGGCTGAATTTCCAAAGCCGCCTAGGCCGGGCCAGCGCGTTCGAGGTGGCGAAAGTGCAATATTCGCTGGACGGCGGGCAGGCTTGGCACGATCTCTACATCCAGGCCGGGCAGCAGGATGGCAGCGTCCCGGTCGAGAATGGTTTCAGCCCGCGCAGCATCGACCTGGATAGCCTCGCCGGACGCCCGCTCCGTATCCGCTTCCGCTACGACCTGGCCGCGCCGGGAGCCGGTGCCTTCACCACGCCATCCAGCGGCGATGCCGTGGGTTGGTATATCGACGCGGTGGCGTTCGAAGATATGGAAGCGCTGGACCCGGTCGCCATCGCCAGCGCCGAGGCCGGGCCCGGTTTCTCGTTCACCGGCGCGGCCCCCGGTGCCCTGGTCCTGGCGGGGCGCGGCACCTTGAGCGGCCAGCCCTTGGAATGGGGGCCGGTCAAGGCGGTGCGGGTATTTTCCAGCGGTGCCAACCAAACCCCGGTGGCGGACGCCGGTCCCGCCCAGACCGCCACCGTCAACACCCTGGTTACTTTGGACGGCAGCCGTAGCCTCGATCCCGACCACAGTCCCGCCGCCCTGCGTTATCAATGGATCCAGCAATCCGGTCCCAACGCGCCCTTGGCCGCCGCCAACACCGCCCATCCCAGTTTCACCCCGGCCGCCACCGGTACCTATGTGTTCGCGCTCAAGGTGGACGACACCCAGGCGACCAGCGCCGCCGCCACGGTCGCCATCAAAGTGATCCCGCCCAACCAAGCCCCCATCGCCGACGCCGGGCCGGATCAGCAAGGCGTGGTGGGCAAGCCGGTCACGCTGGACGGCGGTGCCAGCCACGACCCCGATAACGGTCCGAAATCCCTGGTCTACCTCTGGCAGCAAGACGCGGGACCGATTGCGGTCAAACTGGACCCCGTGGCCCAGCCCAGCTTCGCCACCCAAGTGGCGGGTAGCTATGCCTTCCATCTCAAGGTCAACGACGGTGCCTTGGATAGCGCGGTGGACACGGTGAACGTGACGGTCCGGGAGTCCGACCAAGCCCCGACCGCCAACGCCGGCCCGGACCGCAGCGTCGTCCTGGGTTCGACCGTGACCCTGGACGGTAGCCAGAGCCGCGATCCCGACAACGGTCCCAGCCCGCTCAGCTACGCCTGGGAAGCGCCCAACGGCGTGGTCCTCGGCGGGGCCAACACCGCCCATCCCAGCTTCAAACCCACGCAATTGGGCACTTATGGTTTCCGCCTGACCGTGAGCGATGGCGTCGCGGCTTATAAAAGCTCCGACACCGTCACCATCACCGTGACCAACGCCGCCCCGGTGGCGAACGCCGGACCGGACCGGAGCGTCCTGCTGGGTTCGACCGTGACCTTGGACGGCAGCCAGAGCCGCGATCCCGATAACGCGCCGAATCCGCTCAAATACCTGTGGGAAGCCCCGCCCGGCTCGAATATCGCCCTGACCGGGGCCGATACCCCGCATCCGAGCTTCAAAGCCGATCAAGTCGGCAGGTTCGAGTTCAGCCTCACCGTCGACGATGGCAACCAGAAGAATTTCGACATGGTGAAGATCAACGTGACCAACGCCGCCCCGGTCGCCAACGCCGGGCCGGACCAATCCGTGCCCTTGGGTTCGACCGTGATCCTGGACGGTGGCCAGAGCCGCGACCCCGACAACGTGCCGGGTCCGCTGCAGTACCAATGGCAGGCACCGCAAGGTTCGGGTGTGGCGCTGACCGGGGCCGATACCGCCCACCCGAGTTTCACGCCCACCCAGCCCGGCAGCTATGAGTTCGGCCTGATCGTCACCGATGGCAACCTGCAAAACCTCGACAAAGTGATCGTCACCGTCACCAACCAAACCCCGGTGGCGAACGCCGGTCCCGATATCGGCGCCGAGACCGGAGCCACCGTCACCCTGGACGGCAGCGCCAGCGCCGATCCCGACCACGCGCCCGGTCCCTTGGCTTATCATTGGCTGGTGCCCACGGGCATTGTCCTGAACGGGTCCGAGACCGCCCACCCCAGCTTCGTACCGAATGAACCCGGCACCTATAGCTTCGGCTTGGTGGTCGATGATGGTGCCGCCCAGAGCGCCACCGATGCCGTCACGGTGACGGTCTCCCCGCCGCCGCCCCTGCGCCTGCTCAGCCCCCAGCCCGGCGCGGGTTTGAAGGCCAAGCAAAAGCAGGCGGTGACGTGGCAATCGAATGGCATCGCGGGTTCGATCAAGCTCACGCTGTCCTTGTCCAAGAACGGGGTGAAATGGACCAAGCTCGCCACGCCCAAGAACACGGGCCGCTATACCTGGAAGGTCGCCAAGGCCCAGGCGGGCGCGGCGGTGCGGCTGCGGTTGTGCGCCCCGGCCAAGTTGCCACTCAACGGCCCGCATTGCGACGAGACCGACGGTCCCTTCACGGTATCGCGCTGAGGGATAATCCGCGGGCATGGCCGGAAACCGTGCCCGCCGCGCGCATTGGCGGGCGGGGACGGCGGGTTCCACCCTGGGAACCCCGCCCCGGCGCATCCATATAGCCCACCCAATCCCTGCCATCCTATGAATATTCCTCCATCCGCCGAATCCCAAGCCGCCGCCGCCCTGCTCCAAACCCTCCGCGCCGAACTGGCCCAAGCCCTGGTCGGCCAAGCCGGCCTGATCGACGAAGTCCTGATCGGCTTGGTTTCGGGGGCGCATGTGCTGTTGGAGGGCGTCCCCGGCTTGGGCAAAACCCTGCTGGTCAAGGCGTTGGCGCGGGCTTGCGCCGGGCGGTTCGGGCGCATCCAGTTCACGCCCGACCTGATGCCTTCGGACGTGGTGGGCCATACCTTCTTCGATATGGCGAGCGGCCAGTTCATCACCCGCCAGGGTCCGGTGTTCGCCCATTGGTTGCTGGCCGACGAGATCAACCGCGCCCCGGCCAAGACCCAGGCCGCCTTGCTGGAGGTCATGCAGGAAAACCAAGTCACCCTGGACGGTGCGGCCCTGCCCTTGCCCCGGCCTTTCATGGTGCTGGCGACCCAGAATCCCATCGAGCAGGAAGGCACCTATCCCCTGCCCGAAGCGCAATTGGACCGCTTCCTGCTCAAAATCCGCATCGACTACCCCAGCCTGGAAGATGAATTGCGCCTCACCCGCCAAGTCACCGAAGGCCGCACCGGCGGCGATCTGGATGTGGACGCGGTCGCCACGGTGTTGACGCCCGAGCAGGTGCTGGGCCTGCAACGGGTGGCGGCGCGGGTGGTGGTGGACGAGCGGGTGCTGGCCTATGCCGTCGCCATCGTCCGCGCCACCCGCGACGATCCGCGCTTGGCGCTGGGGGCCGGGCCGCGGGGTGGCATCGCCCTGGTGCGGGCGGGCCGGGCGCGGGCGGTGCTGGCCGGGCGCGGCTATGCCACCCCGGACGATATCAAGGCCGTGGCCCTGCCCGCGCTGCGCCATCGGGTGATGTCCGCGCCGGAAGCGGATATCGAGGGGCTGACCGCCGACGATTTGCTGCGGGCCTTGTTGGAATATGTGCCCGCGCCGCGGTTGTGAGATGGCGGGATTATTGCCGCACCGGCCCTTGCTCGTCGCCCTGGCCTGTTGGTTCGGCGTCGCGGTGCTGGTGGTGGTGCGGCCTGGGCTGCTGCCGGTTTGGGGATGGGGCGGGGCGGTCCTGCTGGGCGTGGCCTTGGCCGATGCCGGCTTGGCGTTGCGCCGCGGCAATCCCTTGACGGCGCGGCGCGAGGTCCGGGCCGTCTGGCCTTTGGGCGTGGCGCAAACCATCGGCTTACGCCTGGCCGGCGGGGACGGCGCGGGCTGGGTGTTCGACCGTCCGCCCGTGGCATTCGCCGCCGCGGCCCGGCCCGTGGCGTTCCGGGTGCGTGGCGGAGAATGGACCCAGGTCCATTACCGGCTCACGCCCACCGAGCGCGGCGAGCATCGTTTCGATACGGTCGAGTTGCGGCTGTTGTCGCCCTGGCGCTTGTGGCTGACCCGGCACCGGACCGGGGAAACCCAGACGGTGCGGGTCTATCCCGATTTCGCCCGGATCGCCGAATATAGCTTGCTGGCGACCGACAACCGGCTGTCGCAATTGGGCGTATTGCGGCGGCGGCGGCGTGGCGAGGGTTCGGATTTCCAGCAATTGCGCGAGTACCGCCGCGACGATGCCCTGCGTAGCATCGATTGGAAAGCCACGGCCAAGCACCGCAAGCCCATCGTCCGCGAATACCAGGACGAGCGCGACCAGCGTTTGATGTTCCTGTTGGATTGCGGCCAGCGCATGCGGGCGCGGGACGATGCGCTGTCCCATTTCGACCATACCCTGAACGCCTTGCTCTTGCTGGCCTATGTGGCCCTGCGCCAGGGCGACGGGGTGGGCCTCGCCACCTTCGCCCATGCCCAGCCGCGGTTCCTGGCCCCGCGCAAGTCGCTGGACACCGTCCAACACTTGCTGGACGCCACCTACGACCTGCAACCCACGCCGCGCACCCCGGATTACCTGATGGCGGCCCAGTCCTTGGCCGGGCGCTTGGAACGGCGGGCGCTGATCGTCCTGCTCACCAATCTGCGCGACGAGGACGAATCCAGCCTGGTCCTGGCCTTGCGCCTATTGGGCAGGCGGCATGGGGTCCTGGTCGCCAATTTACGGGAAACCGCCCTGGACGCGGCCTTGGCCCGGCCCATCGCGGATTTCGACGCCGCCCTGGGCTATGCCGCCGCCGTGGATTACCGCCGCGCCCGGCGGCGGCAATGGGCGATGTTGAAGGCCCAGGGTGCCCAGGTGTTGGAGGTGGCCCCGCCCGGATTGCCCACGGCCCTGGTCAACCGCTATTGGGAGATGAAGCGTGGCGGTCTGCTATGAGGAGTAATATCGCTGTTTCGCCATATCTTGTTCAAACCCGGAGCCCACCATGAGTACGCCGAGTACGCCAGAACCCATCCCCGAGGCCGATGAGACCCAGAATCCCTACGAAGCGCCCCAGGCCAGGGTGGACGATCCCGGCCTCGAAGGGCTGGGCGAATTGCTGGAGACGCCCCGCGCCCTCGAATTCACGCGGGGGTTGGGCTGGCTGGCCGGCGGTTGGGAATTGTTCGCGAGGGCGCCCGCCACCTGGATCGGCATCGTGATCCTGTGGATGGTCATCATCGGCTTGATCCTGCTGGGCCAGAGCCTGGTGGCGAACCTCGCGGTGGGGCTGGTCAATACGCTGTTCACGGGCGGCCTGATGTATGGCTGCCATGCGCTGACCCTGGAGCGGGACGGCCTCGGGGTCGAACACCTGTTCGCGGGCCTGTTCCGCCGCTTCCTCGGCTTGGCCTTGATCGGACTGGCCGGGAGCGCCGCCAGCGCCGCGATCCTGTTCGGCTCGTTCATCGCCGCCCTGGGGATGCCGACGGGGTTCAATATCCTGGTCCATGGCGAAGCGGTGGCGATGATGCCCGATCCGGTCCGCTTGTTGCTGGCCCTGCTGATGGTATCGGCCCTGATGATGCCGGTGATGATGGCGCTCTGGTTCGCCCCGGCCCTGGCCATCTTGCACGATGTGCCGCCGGGGCGGGCCTTGGTCCTCAGCTTCCAGGGCTGCCTGCGGAACCTCATGCCGTTCCTGGCCTACGGCTTGGGTGGCGCGATCTTAACGGTCCTGGCCGTCCTGACCCTGGGCCTGGGCTGGCTGGCGCTGTGGCCGGTGTTGATCGCCTCGACCTATGTGGCCTACCGCAACATCTTCACCGAGTGAGCGATGGACACCCCGCCGCCCGATACCGTCCGCGTGGTCGCGACCCCCGAAGGCTGCGAATTGGTCCTGCGCCTGGCGGGACCGGCGGCGCGGGCGCGGGCGTTCTGCATCGATGCCGTAATCCGCTTCCTCGTGTTCGTGGCCGCGGCCACCTTGCTGGGACGGCTGGGTTCGATGGGCATGGGCTTGCTGCTGTTGGTCTATTTCGGGTTGGCTTGGGGGTATCCGGTGTTGTTCGAGGTCTTCAATGCCGGGGCCACGCCGGGCAAGCGCCTGTGCGGGCTGGCCGTGCTGCGCGACGATGCCACCCCGGTCGGTTGGGACGCCGCTTTCCTGCGCAACGCCCTGCGTTTCGTGGACGCCGCCCCGGTGGGCTATGCGGTGGGCTTGGTGGCCATGGGCCTGAATGGCGATGGCAAGCGCCTGGGCGATATCCTGGCCGGGACGGTGGTGGTGTATCGGGGCATGAAAAAACCCGATCCGGGCGGCCCGGCCCCGGTGGAGGGCGTGGAACCGCCGCCCTTCCCCCTGGGGGCCGGGGAACGGCGGGCGCTGTTGGAATACCGCCGCCGGGCCGCAACCCTGACCCCGGAACGCGCCTTGGAACTGGCCGCCTTGGCCGCGCCCCTGACCGCCGGGCTGTCCCCGGAGGCGGGGCGGGCGCGTTTGTTCCGCCTCGCCGATTTCTTGCAGGGCCGCGCCGTCCAGGGCCGGGATTGAATCCCGGCTGTCATGATGCTGTAAACTGGCCGGGTAAACCTTAGCGCTTGGCCTTCGGGCCGCCACCGGGCAAACTTCCCCCCCATCCCAGCGGGGCTGGCATAATACCCCCCGACTCTCCGCCTTTTTCCCTGGAATCCGCGCCGCCATCCGTCCGGTTTTTCCATGGCGGGAGCGTGCGGCGCGGATTCCGGTTGTTCCCCGCCCGGACGGTATTTCCCATGGAATGCCGGGCGCGGGCGGTTCCACGAAGAGTTCATGGAGGCATCATGGCAAAACTCACCGACATACTGAAAAGCGATATCACCAAGGGCGTGGCGATTGGCCTGGGCGTGGCCGCCGCGGGGCTGCTGCTGACGCCGGCCTTGCGGCCCGTCACCCGTGGCGCGATGAAGGGCGGCATCCTCCTGTTCGAGAAGGGCCGCGAATGGATGGCGGAAGCCAGCGAATCCCTGGAGGACTTGGTCGCCGAGGTACGGGCCGAATTGGCCGAGCAGCGTTTCGCCGAGGAAGCCGTGGTCGAAGAAGCCGGGGATATCGAAGACGCCATGGAGGTGGCCGCGGCAACCGCCGAAGAGGCCCAGGGCTGAGCGGCCCCCATCGCCCGTCGTCGCGGCGCGGCCCACCGGGCCGGTCGCGCACCCGCCGGACAAACCCCTTCCCTACCGACCTTCCCGTCGATCCCTCATCCACCCAGTCCTTAGGTTCAGGCCGGCGCCGAGTCAGCGCAGGCGTTGGTGCAGGGGGCTTTTGCGGGGGAAATGCGCCTTGAGGAACTCCATCTGGTCGCTCAGCACCCGGCGACCCTGTAGGTAGATGTATTCGGCGTGGGTGGGCACGAAGGGGATCGCCAGGAGCTGCATCCCGGCCTGTTCGGGGGTCCGGCCGGCCTTGTGGTTGTTGCAGCGCTTGCAGGCGGTGACGACATTGTTCCAGATGTCCGCGCCGCCTTGGCTGATGGGGGTGATGTGGTCGCGGGAAAGATCGCCCTGGCCGAAATGCTGGCCGCAATACAGGCAGAGGTTGTTGTCGCGGCGGAACAGGGCGGGATTGCTGAGCGGGGGGACGTAGTTGGGGTCGGCGCCGTAGCCGCTGCCGTGCTGATGGTAGGTGGCGATGATCGAGTTGACCTCGATGATGCTGCGCCTGCCGGTCTTGGCGTTGATGCCGCCGTGTAGGGTGTAGAGATGCGTGCCGCAGCTATAGGCGACCTGCCCCAGGTGATAGAGTTTCGCCGCCTCCTGGTAGCCTATCCATTCCAGGGGCATGCCGGAGGCGTCGGTTCGCAACACCTGTAGATGATAAATCTCCATGTTTCCTCCATAGTCGAGCGCTGGCGGGTTTTCATTCGGGATGGGTGGTTAGGGTTCACTTCGAAAGATCGCTAAAGCAAAGACTTATGCACAGTGTATTCAATTTGGCCGGGGAGGGAAAACTTTGCGGGAACCGGCCCGGCCCCGGATTTTTATCTATGCATAGGTGCTTGCTTTTAAAGGAGGATTTTTATGGGGGCGAAGCGCCGCGGGGCGTTCCGCATCCAAAAATCCCATCGGGTCGAAGCGGTTCCGCGCCGATAATCCACAAAGTTATCCACAGCTTTGCGAACAGGCCCGGACCGGGTTCCAAAGGCTCCCGCCCTATGCTAGGCGGCTTTTATGTCCTGGATTTGACATGCCCAAGGTGCTGAGGATCGCGGTCCAGGCCCCGCTGCGGAGCCTGTTCGACTACCTGCCGCCCGCCGGGGTGGACCCCGCTGCTTTGCGGCCCGGCGTCAGGGTCCAGGTGCCGTTCGGACCCCGGCGGCGGATCGGCGTGCTGCTGGAAATCGCCGATGCTTCCGAACTCGATCCCGCCAGGCTCAAGCCCGTCCTGGCCGTGCTGGACCCGGAACCCCTGCTCTCGGCGGACGACCTCGCCCTGTTGGCCTGGGCCAGCCGCTATTACCACTATCCCATCGGCGAAGCGCTGGCCCTGGCCTTCGCGCCCTTGCTGCGGGAGGGCCAATCCGCCGCGCCGGAAACGGTCCGCGTCCTCTGCCCGGCGGGTCCCGGCGGTGCCGGGGCCGAAGCCTTGGTCAAGCGCTCGCCCCGCCAAGCCGAATTGCTGCGCCTGCTGCGGGAGCATCCCGCTGGTTTGCCGCCCGCGATCCTGGCCGGGCTGGACGGTGGCAAGCACGCCGCCACCGCCTTGGTCGGCAAGGGTTTGGCGTTGTGGCGGGAACAAGCGGCCCAGGTTGCCGCCGCCGGGACCGGCACCGTCCATTCCCCCGCCCCGCCCTTGGCGCTCAATCCCGGCCAAGCCGCCGCCGTGGCGCGGGTGCTGGAAGCCCTGGGCGGCTTCCGGGCCTTCCTGTTGGATGGCGTCACCGGCAGCGGCAAGACCGAGGTGTATTTGCGGCTGGCGGGCGAAGTGTTGGCGCGGGGCGGACAGGTCATGGTGCTGGTGCCCGAAATCAGCCTGACACCGCAATTGGAAGCCCGCTTCCGTGCCCGGTTCCCGGACCCCTTGGCGGTCTATCATTCCGGGCTGGCCGCCGGCGAGCGCCGCCGGGCCTGGTTGGCGATGCAGCGCGGCGAAGCCGCGATCCTGCTCGGCACCCGCTCCGCCGTGTTCATGCCCATGCGCGCGCCGGGTTTGATCGTATTGGACGAGGAACACGACGCTTCGTTCAAGCAGCACGACGGCTTCCGCTTCTCGGCGCGGGATGTGGCGGTGATGCGTGCCCATCTGCTGAAAATCCCGGTGGTGTTGGGTTCCGCCACGCCCTCCTTGGAGAGTCTCCATAATGTCCGGCAAGGGCGCTACCAGCGTTTGCACCTACCGGAGCGGGCCGGGGGCGCGGCCCCGCCGCTGTTCCGCTTGTTGGATATCCGCGGCCAGCGCCTGGTGGAAGGCTTGTCTTCCCAGCTTTTGTCCGAGATCGGCCAAACCCTGGGCAGGCGGGAACAGGTCTTGCTGTTCGTCAACCGGCGCGGTTTCGCGCCGACCTTGATCTGCCATGCCTGCGGCTGGGTCGCGCAATGCGGCTGCTGCGACGCCAACTTGGTCATCCACTTCGGGGAGGACCGCTTGCGCTGCCATCATTGCGGCCACGAACAAGCCTTGGTCCGCGCCTGCGCCCAATGTGGCGACAGCGAATTGCGGCCCTTGGGCCTGGGCACCGAGCGCATCGAAGCCGCCCTGGAAGAGCGTTTCCCCGAGGCCCGCGTGGCCCGCATCGACCGCGATAGCACCCGGCGCAAGGGGTCTTTGCATCAACTGCTGGACGATATCCACGCGGGCCGGGTCGATATCCTGGTCGGCACCCAGATGCTCGCCAAAGGCCATCATTTCCCCAAGGTCACTTTGGTGGGCATCGTCGATGTGGACGGGGGACTGCACAGCACCGATTACCGGGCGGGCGAGCGCACGGCGCAATTGATCATGCAGGTGGCGGGCCGGGCCGGGCGCGAAGATAGGCCGGGTTCGGTGCTGCTGCAAACCCGCCAGCCCGGCCATCCCCTGCTGTGCAGTTTGATCCGCGAGGACTACGCCGGTTTCGCCGAGGTCTGCGCGGCGGAGCGGGCCGCTGCCGGATTGCCGCCGTTCGGCTATCAGGCGCTATGGCGGGCGGAATCGGCCGAGGCGGACAGGCCAGCGCGGTTCCTGGCGGGGTTGGCGGAATTCGCGGGACGGATGCAAGCGCCGTCCTTGCAGGTGCTGGGGCCGGTGCCCGCGCCCCTGGCCCGGCGGGCGGGACGGCACCGCGCCCAATTGCTGTTGCAATCGCCCCGGCGCGGGGAATTGCACGGCGCGGTGGAGGCGCTGTTGGATGCCATCCCGGAATTGTTGGCCGGATGCCGGGTGCAGTGGTCGATGGATATCGATCCGGTGGATGTGTATTGAGCGGGAGCCGCCCTCGTGGGCACCGGCGCGGGGCGCGCGGGGCGGTCAAGTCCCGCCTGGCTCCATGCCCAAGCCGGATCGTAGCGCCGCCAGCCGTCCGGGGTCGGGCCGTTCCACGCAGGCGATGGCCCGCAATCCCCATGTCCCCGCCTGTTCCACGGCGACTTCGGCGAACCCGGCGGCCCGCAGCGCCCGCTCCAATGTCCCGGCGGTGAAGCCGGTATGGTGGGGGGCGGCGCGGTCGCCATAGATCAGGTCCAGCGGGGACGCGGCGGCGGCGGGCATCTCCGCCTCCAATTTATCTCCGGCGATCCAGTGCGCGATGGCCCCCAAATCCGGCACCTCCACCCACACATAAGCCCCCGCCGCCAGCATCCGGCGGAATTCCCCCAGCACCGTCGGCACTTCTTGCGGATACAGCCGCTGTAGCTGGTGCGGCGCGACGATGGCGTCGAGCGAGGCCGTCGCCACCTGGGCCAGCGCCGCCGGGTCGGCGTGGTCCAACCGGGTGGCGTCCCAGTCCGGGGCGGGGAATGCGCCGGGCCGGGAATCGCCGCCGATATACAGCAGCTTCCGAACGGGCCGGACTTCCCTCGGCAAGGGCGGGATGGCGAAGGATTCGGCCACCCCACCCGCCTGCCAGATTTCCCACATGCGGACATAGGCCGCTTCCAGGTGCAGCCGCGAGCGCTCCAGATCGAACAAGGGCTCCGTGGCGCGGTGGCGTTCGAGCTTGGCTTTGAGCGCGGCCAGCGCCTCCGGCTGGGTAGCGAGGCGCAGGGCCAGGGCTTCGTAGGCTTCCGGGGTGGCGGCGATGAGTTCCGGCAGCCCCGCCGCCCGCAACAGGCTACCGGCCATGCGGCTGGCGAAGGCGCGGCCCGGCAGGGTCAGCACCGGCAAGCCCATCCACAGCGCGTCGGCGGCGGTGGTGCCGGCGTTGTACGGCAGGGTGTCGAGGAACAAATCGGCCTGCCGGAACCGCGCCAGATATTCCGGCCTGGGCATCCGGCCCCCGAACACCAGCCGCGCCGGGTCCACGCCCCGCGCCCCGGCCTCGCGCCGCAGGTTGCTTTCCACTTCGGCATTGGCTTGGTAAAGCCATAGCACGCTGTCCGGCACCTGCCGCAACAAGCGCATCCAGATATCGAACACCGGCGGATGGATTTTGTAGGTGTTGTTGAAACAGCAGAACACGAAGCCGTGTTCGGGCAGGCCGAGTTCGGCGCGGGAGGGCGTGGGGGTGTCGAGCGGACGCCGGGCGGCGCTTTGGAAGCATTCGGGCAGCCGCGCCACCCGCTCGACATAGAAGCCCTCGTCGCCCGGCGGCACCACGAAGTCGTCGGCCAGGAGGTAATCGATATAGCCCGCGCCCAGGGTGCCGGGATGGCCGAGGTAATTGACTTGGATCGGCGCGGCGCGGCAGGCGAAGATGCCGGTGCGGGCGTTGCGGGTGTGTCCGGCCAGATCGACGGCGATATCGATTTCCAGGTCGCGGAGCCACTGGGCCAGCGCCGGGTCGGAATAGCCATGGGCATCGATGAAGCGGTCCGCCGCCCGTTCCACCCGCGTCCGCCATGCGTCCGCCGCCGGTTGGCCCAGGGCGACGGCGGTGATCTCGAAGCGGGTCCGGTCGTGCCCTTCCAGCAGGTCGGCGGTCAGGTGGGCCACGGGATGGTCGCGCCAATCGGGCGAGATATAGGCGATGCGGATGCGGTCGTGGCGGTGGCGCGGCAGTTGCGGCGCGGGTTGTTCGGGGTATTTGTCGCGGACATGGATTTCGGCGCCCAGGCGTTGTTCCAGCGGATCGCCGCCGACATTGAGCAGGGTCCAGGGCGGGCTGCCGCGGTAGCCGGCGTACACGCTCCGCCTGAGCCGCTGGTGGAGTTCGGCTTGGCCACGCCAATCGCAGACGAGGTCGCGGCAGAGGACCGCCATCCCGGCGGAATCCGGGTAATCCGGCTTCAAGGCCAGGGTGCGCTCGAAACAGGCCAGGGCTTCGTTCCACAGCCGGTTGTCGAAATACAGGGAACCCAGGTTGTCGTGGATATCGGCGCGGTTGGGGTCCAGGACCAGGGCTTGGCGGTAGGCGGCCTCGGCTTCTTGCTGGCGTCCCATGTAGCGGAGCAGGTTGCCCAGGTTGCTGTAGGCGTCCGGGTATTCCGGCCTGAGCGCCAGCGCCTTGCGGAAGGCGGCTTCCGATTCTTCCAGCCGCACGCTGACCTTGTACAGCACGCCCAGGTTGCCATAAACCTCGGCATAGTCCGGTTTCAATTCCAAAGCCTTGAGATAGGCGGCCTCGGCCTCGGCGTAGCGGTTGCCGTCGTTCAGCAAATTCCCGAGCTCGTTGTAGAACGTGGCGGCGTCCGGTTTGAGCGCGATGGCCCGGCGCTGCATGGCCTCGGCTTCCGCCCTGCGCTTGGTTTCGCGGAGGACGGTGCCCAGGGCGTTATGGGCCTCGGCATAGTCCGGCTTGAGCCGGATCGCCTCCCGGTAGGCGGCTTCGGCGTCCGCCGGTTTCCCCCCTTGCTTGAGCAAATTGCCCAGGTTGTTCCAGGCTTCCGGGTAATCCGGTTTGAATGCCAGGGCTTGGCGATAAAGGGCTTCGGCCTCGTCCGGGCGCAAGGCTTTGCGGAGGGTGACGGCCAGGTTGTTGAGCGCCTCGGGGTTGTCGGGCTTGAGCGCCAGGGATTGGCGGTAGGCGGCTTCCGCCGCTTCCAGGCGTCCGCCTTCGCTCAGGGCGTTGCCGATGGTGTTCAACTGTCCGGGCTGGGTGGGGTTCAAGGCCAGGGCGCGTTGGTAGAGGTCCAGCGCCTCCGGTTGGCGACCCCTGTGCCGGAGTAGCTGGGCCAGCGAGAGGTAGGGACCGACATCGCCGGGGTCGATTTCCAGCAATTGGCGGTAGGCGGTTTCGGCATCGGCGATGCGGCCCATGTCGCGGTAGATGACCGCGAGATTGCGGCGGGCTTCCCGGTACGTGGGCTGGGCGGCGACCAGCTTGAGCAGGAGCCGTTCCGCCGTCGCGTAGTCTTGGGTGCGGGCGGCGAGCACGGCCAGGAAATTGAGCGCTTCCGGGTCGTCGGGACGCAGGGCGAGGTATTGCTCGAGCCGGGTCCGGGCCGCTTCCAATTGGTTGGCGTGGTAGAGGCGGGCCGCTTCTTGATAAATCTGGGCGGCCTGGGTGGGTTTGGGCTTGTGCTTGGCCATGGTGGATTCGTCGGGCTTGGGGGATTCGTCGGATGTGGGTGGGAGTTCGATGGCGAGATGGGCGGGCGCGGCCCCGCGCTGCCAGTTTTCCCACATCGCCGTGTAGGCGGCTTCGAGGGTCCTGGTGGAACGCGGCACGTCGAACAAGGGCTGGTGCCGGAGGTTCCGTTCCAGCTTGGCCTTGAGCGCGGCCAGGGCGTCCGGCTCGGTGGCGAGGCGCACGGCCAGGGCTTCGTAGTCCGCCGCGTTGTGGACGATCAATTCGGGCAGGCCCGCCGCCCGCAACAGGCTCCCGCCCATGCGGGCGGCGAAGGAGCGCCCGGCCTGGGTCAGCACCGGCAGGCCCATCCACAGGGCGTCGCTGGCGGTGGTGCCGGCGTTATAGGGCAGCGTGTCCAGGAACAGATCGGCGCGGCGGTAACGGGCCAGATAGTCCGGCGGCGGCAGGCGTCCGCCGAACACCAGCCGTCCGGGGGCGACGCCACGGGCCTGGGCTTCGCGCCGGAGGTTGTCCTCGACCTGGGGATGCGGTTTGAGCAACCAGAGGACGCCGCCCTCGACCCGCCGCAACACCCGCATCCATAGGTCGAATTGCAGCGGGTGGATTTTATAGGTGTTGTTGAAACTACAGAACACGAAGCCGGTTTCCGGCAGGCCGAGTTCGGCGCGGGTCGGGGTCGTCGCGGCGGGCTGGCGGTAGGCGGCGCATTGGAAGGTGTCGGGGAGCCGGACGATGCGTTCGGCATACCCACTTTCCTCCGCCTCCGGGACGACGAAGGCGTCGGCCAAGAGGTAATCCATGTAGTCCACGCCCAGGGTGCCGGGATAACCCAGGTAGTTGACCTGGATCGGCGCGGCGCGGCGGGCGAACAAACCGGGCCGGGCGTTGCGGGTGTGGCCGGCCAAATCCACCGCGATATCGATTTCCAAGTCCCGGAGACGCCGGGTCAGGTCCGCGTCGGAGACGCCGTGGCCGTCGATGAACACATCGAAGCCCCGTTCCAGCCTTTGCCGGAAGGCGTCTTGGACCTTCGGCCCCAGCGACACGCCGACCACCTCGAAACGGGCGCGGTCGTGGCTTTCGATCAAATCGACGACGAGGTGGGCGACGGGATGGTTCTGGAAATCCGGGGAAATGTAGGCGAGGCGGATTTTCGGATGGCGGTGGCGCGGCAGGGGGCGTTCGGCACCGGGGAAAGGCGGTGGCGCGTACAGCGCGGCGCAGCGCCGTTGGGCCTCGGGGTCGTCGAGGGCGTTCATCAGCGAGAACGGCGTGGCGCAGGGCAGGCCCGCCGCGATGCCCCGCGCCAAGCGTTCCATCATGGCGGCGTGGTCGGTCCAATCGCAGAGCTTGGCCCGGCTATGCGCGGCCATGCCCTGGGCGTAGCGGTGATCCGGGGCGATGCGCAAGAGTTCGTCGAAGCATTCCACCGTTTCGACGAAGGCATCGTTCCGTCCCGACAGCAGGCTCGCCAGGTTATAGAGCACCGCCGGATTATGGGGGGCGAGCCGCCGGGCTTCGCGGTATTCGGCCTCGGCTTCCTTGAACCGGCCCATCTGTTTCATCAACACGCCCAGGCCGTTATGGGCCTCGGCGTGGCCCGGTTTGAGCTCCAAAACCCGGCGGTAGGCGGCTGCGGCTTCCTGGGGCCGGGCCAGTTCGGTCAGCAAGCGGCCCAGGTTGTGATGGGCCTCGGGGAAATCGGGCTGCAAATCCAAGGCGCGGCGGATCAGGGTTTCGGCCTCGTCCAGGCGATGGCGGTGTTGCATCAACACGCCCAGCCCCAGATGGGCCGCCGCCAAGCCGGGGTTGCGCTCCAGGGCGAGCCGGAAGCTGGCTTCGGCTTCCGCCTCCCGGCCCGTTTTCAGGAGCAGGTTGCCCAGGTTGATCCAGGCGTTGGCATGGCCGGGGTCGAGGTCCAGGGTTCGCCGGTAGAGGGCTTCGGCCTCGGCGTTCCGGCCCAGGTTGACCAAGAGTCCGGCCAGGTTGCTCTGGGCTTCGGCGAATTGCGGGAAGGCTTGGATGATCGCCCGGAATCCGGCTTCCGCTTCGGCTTCGCGCCCGGTCTGGGCGGCGACGAGGGCGGCGAGATGGCGGGCGTCCCAATGTTCGGGGTTGTCGGCGAGCAGGGCCAGCGCCATCGCCTCGGCTTCGGTCCAGCGTCCCGCGGAATAAAGGCGGGCGGCTTCGGCATAGCTGGGGCTGGGGACTGGATTCCCTGGCACGGCGGTCCGGGAGGGAGGGGTCATGCGGTGTCACGCTCGGGGTGGCTGTGGTTCGGCGCTTAATTATAGGGATGGACGCGGGCGGCGCGGGCCGAACATCGGCGGGACGGGGATGGTGGATCGAAACGCGGGGATGGACGGTCCTTGTCCTGGTGGCGGGCGGGTTCTGGGGAAGGGGCGGAGGCTTGGGGTCACTGCGGGTTTTGCTGGCCTAATAGCAGTTTGCCCGCCGCGATGAAGGCGGTGTTTTGATAGGCCACGAACACGCCCCGGCACAGGGCTTGGTAGCGCGATTGCACCCGGACCACGATGCGCATGGGCTGTGCGGGATTGAGCGCCGACTTGAATTCCAATTCCTCGAACGCCCTGGGCAGATCGGGCAAAGCGTCCAAGGCCAGGGGATCGCGCAGGTCGGAGGCGAGCACCGCGCCCATGACTTGGACCACGTTGTCGAGTACCCATTGCCGGGTGGTTTCGGGGTTGGCCCAAGTCGCGGGGCCGGCCCAGCCCGGCGGCGGGTTGACCGAGGCGGAGCCGTGGTAGCCGGGGGTTTCGATGTTCACGCTATGGGCTGGGGTGGGGGGAATCCGGCCCGATGGCGCGGATTCGAGGGGAAGGGCGTCCGGTTTCATAGGCTTGTTCTCTTGGCGAATCGGGGAAAGGCTCGGGAAGTTGCGCGGAGCGCGCTGGAATCCGACTTTACTCGTCGGAGCGGTGCCGCTCAGTGAACTGCTGCCCTCGGGGAAGGTGATTATTCACCGCCGGGGCGGGTCGGGTCGCAAGGGGCTGGGCGGGATGGATTGTCGGGTTGGATTCGGGGTTCCATACTATTTTCCACTATTTCCACGTCGATTTCCGGGAGGGATCGCCCCATGTTGCGTGCTATCTGGTTGTGGTTTTGCGTGGTCGTCCCGGTATGGGCGGGTGAAGCCGACCTGCCGCGTGTCGAGGTCTTTTCCCCCCGTGGCACGGTGAAGGACGTGCGGCAGGTGGCGGTGCGTTTTGCCGAACCCATGGTGGCCCTGGGCGATCCACGGCGACCGGCCCCGTTCACGGTCGATTGCCCCGCACCGGGCGCGGGCCGCTGGGCCGATGCCCGCAACTGGGTGTACGACTTCGAGCGCGATTTGCCCGCCGGGGTGGCATGCCGGTTCACCCTCAAGCCCGGCCTGCGCACCCTGGCGGGCGCGGCCCTGGCCGGGGAACGGGATTTCGGCTTCGACACCGGCGGACCCGCCATCCGCGCCTCCTTGCCGGAACAAGGCGACGAGGCCATCGACGAGCATCAGGTGTTCATCCTGGGCCTGGACGGCGAGGCCGATCCCGCCTCCCTCCGCGAGCATGTGCGCTGTGAAATCGCGGGCCTGTCCGAGCAGGTCGAGGTCGATCTCCTGGCCGGGGCGGCGCGGGAAGCCATCCTGGCCCAGCGCCGCCGTCTGGGCTACGCCTATTACGAGGTGCTGTGGAAGAACGGCGCGGAAAGCCTGCTCAGGGTCGAGGACAAAACCCTGCTGGAAAAAGCCGAGTCGCAATTGGTGGTGTTGCAATGCCGCCGCGCCCTGCCGCCGGAAGCCGGGGTGAAGCTGGTGTGGGGCCAAGGCATCCGTTCCGCCAGCGGGGTCGCGACCGCCGAAGACCAAGTCCTGGCGTTCAAAACCCGCCCCGCTTTCAGCGCCCGCTTGCAGTGCCAACGGGTGAACGCCCAGGCCGATTGCCTGCCCATGTTGCCGATCCGCTTGTCGTTCAGCGCCCAGGTCAAGGCGGAAGATTTGGCCCGGACCCGCATCGTCGATGGCACGGGCAAAACCTATCCGCCAGAGCCTATCGACGCGGCCAAGACCCCGACCGCCGACGAGGCGGTGTTCAAAGGGCCGTTCCCGGAAAAAGCCAAGCTGCGGGTGGAATTGCCGGAGGGTTTCCAGGACGACGCGGGCCGTCCCCTGGAAAACGCCGCCCGCTTCCCCCTGCCCACCGCCACCGACGAATATCCGCCGCTCGCCAAGTTCTCCGGCGATTTCGGCATCATCGAGCGCGAGGCGGGCGGCGTGTTGCCGGTCACTTTGCGCAATCTGGAACCCACGGTGGCGGGCCGGAATTTGACGGTGGCCCCGGACGGCATTCCCGGCCAGGTCAAGCGCTTCGACCAGGACGATGCCGAAATCGCCCGTTGGATCCGCCGGGTCGGCGCGGCGGGCCGGGTGCGGGGGCAGTGGTTGGAGCGCACCGGACCCGATGGCAAGCCCATTTGGCGGGAAGAAACCGGCGCGGAATCGGTGTTCGCCGCCCAGGACCAAGCCCAAGCCATCACCCTGCCCAAGCCCCTGGGCGGGAAGGAATTCGAGGTGGTCGGCATCCCTTTGGAAAAATCCGGCTTCTATGTGGTGGAACTCGCCAGCCCCAAACTGGGGGCCGCCTTGCTGGGCGATAGCCGCCCGCGCTATGTCGCCACCGCCGCCTTGGTGAGCAATCTGGCGGTGCATTTCCTATGGGGCCGGGAAGGCTCGGTGGTGTGGGTGACGCATCTGGATAAAGCCGATCCGGTGGCGGGGGCCGAGGTGCGGATCAGCGATTACTGCAACGGCCAGAGCCTCTGGCAAGGCCGGACCGGCCCGGACGGCATCGCCCGGATCGCGGCACCGGAAACCTTGGGCGCGCCCAGCGATGTGGCCTACTGCGACGAGGGTTGGGACGCGCATCCCTTGTTCGTCAGCGCCAGGGTGCCGGGCGATCTCGGTTTCACGGTGTCGGCGTGGAACCAGGGCATCGCGCCCACCGACTTCAATCTCCCTACCGGCGGCTATGACGGGCAGGCATTGGCGCATACGGTGCTGGACCGGGCCTTGTTCCGGGCCGGGGAAACCGTATCCATGAAGCATTTCCTGCGGCGGCATACTTTGCAGGGTTTCGCCGCCTTGCCCGAGGCTGCCGTCCCGACCCGGCTGGAAATCTATCATGCTGGCAGTGACCAGAAGTTCGAGATGCCGGTGCGGTTCGACGCGACCGGGGTGGCCGAAAGCACCTGGGCTATTCCCAAGGATGCCAAGCTGGGCGAATACAGCCTGACCCTGGTCGCCGAGGACAAGCGCTTCACCGCTGGAATGTTCCACGTGGAACAATTCCGCCTGCCGACCATGAAGGCGGCGATCCAGCCGCCCGCCGCTCCGCTGGTCAATGCCCGCTCGGTCCCGTTGGATGTGTTCGTTGCCTATCTGAGCGGCGGCGGCGCGGGCAATACGCCGGTGAAGCTGCGGAGCTTGGTGGAACCCAAGGCGCTGAGATTCGCCGATTACCCGGATTACAGCTTCGGCGGCGAGGCCGTACGGGAAGGTTTGTTCGAGGAAAGCGACTACGATGCCGACGAGCCCGCCACCGCCCGCAAACCCGCCCAGACCTTGGCGCTGACCCTCGATGCCCAAGGTGCCCGCCGCGCCACCCTGACCGATCTGCCGGTCGCCACCCAGCCCCAGGACTTGGTCGCCGAACTGGAATACCAGGACGCCAACGGCGAACTCGAAGCCGTGACCCAGCGGATTCCGCTATGGTCGGCCCAGGTCGTGGTTGGCGTGCGAACCGAGGGTTGGGCCTCCAGCCGCGACCAGGTCCGGCTCCGGGCCGTGGCCTTGGATTTGGCGGGCCAGCCGGTCGCGGGGCAGAAAATCGCCGTGGAACTCTATCAGCGGACTTATTATTCCTACCGCAAGCGGCTGATCGGCGGCTTCTATGCCTACGACAACCGCTCCGAGGTCAAGCGCATCGCTGGCGGCTGCGAAGGCAGGACCGATGCCCAGGGCTTGTTGCTCTGCACCTTGGCCCCGGACGCCAGCGGCGAAATCCTGCTGCAAGCCAAGACCCAGGACGGCCAGGGCAACCCGGCGCTCGCCGTGGCCAGCGCCTGGGTGGCCGGGGAGGATGACGGGTGGTTCCAGGGCGGTGCCGCCGACCGCATGGATGTGCTGCCCGAACAAAAGGAATACCAGCCCGGCACGACCGCCCGTTTCCAGGTGCGGATGCCGTTCCGCGAAGCCACGGCCTTGGTCAGCGTGGAACGCGAAGGCGTGGCCGAGACCTTCGTGACCCATTTATCAGGCCGGACGCCGGTGATCGAAGTGCCGGTCCTGGATCATCACGCGCCGAATGTTTACGTCTCCGTGTTGGCGGTGCGGGGCCGGGTGGGCGATGGGCAATCCTGGCTGGCGGATATGGCGCGGAAGTTCCATTGGCCCTGGCCGGTCGAAGGCGGCGCCCCCACGGCGCTGGCCGATTTGGGCAAACCCGCCTACCGCCTGGGCCAGGCCGAAATCCGGGTGGGTTGGAATCCCTACCGGCTGGACGTGAAGGTCGAACCCGACGCGCCGGTCTACAAGGTGCGCGATACCGCCAAGGTCAAGGTGAAGGTCAAACGCGCCGATGGCGGCACCCCGCCGCCCGGCACCGAGGTGGCCCTGGCGGCGGTGGACGAGGCTTTGCTGGAACTCAAGCCCAATCCTTCCTGGCAATTGCTGGAAAAGATGATGGACCCGAGGCCCATCGAGGTCTACACCTCCACCGCGCAGATGCAGGTGGTGGGCAAGCGCCATTATGGCCGCAAAGCCGTGCCCCATGGCGGCGGTGGCGGGCGGCAGGCGGCGCGGGAATTGTTCGATACGCTATTGCTGTGGAAAGGCCGTTTGCCCCTGGACGGGAACGGCGAGGCCGAGGTGGAGATTCCCCTGAACGACTCGCTCAGTTCGTTCCGGGTGGTGGCGGTCGCCAACGCCGGCCTGGATCGGTTCGGGACCGGCTCCGGGGTGTTGCGTACCCACCAGGATGTGATCCTGCATTCCGGCCTGCCGCCCATGGTCCGCGAGGGCGACCGCTTCTCCGGCGTGGTCACGGTCCGCAATGCCTCCCAGCGTCCCATCGCCCTCGCGGTCGAGGCGCGGGTCGCCAACGCCGCCGGAACCGCCCTGCCGGAATTCCCGCCCCGCACGCTGGAACTCGCGCCCGGCGCGGCCCAGGAATTGGCCTTCGAGTTGACGGTGCCGGTCGATGCGGGCCGCTTGCTGTGGGAGATCGCCGCCCGCGAACCCTCCGGCGCTAGCGGGGACCGGCTGCGGGTGGGCCAGGAGGTGGTACCGGTGCATCCGGTGCGGGTCTATCAGGCCACCTTGGAACAACTCGACCATCCCCTCACCATGGCGGTGGAGAAGCCGGCGGGCGCGGTGCCCGGACGCGGCGGGGTACGGGTGGAGGTGCAGGCCCGTCTGGGCGATGCCACCGGCGGGGTCGCCGCCTATATGGCCCGCTATCCCTATATCTGCCTGGAACAAAGGATTTCCGTGGCCGTCGCCCTGCGCGATCCGGCCCGCTGGCACACAGTCATGGACGCCCTGCCCGCCTATCTGGACCGCGATGGCCTGCTGAAATATTTCCCCAGCGATAGCCTGGAAGGCAGCGATACCCTGACCGCCTACGTCCTCGCCATCGCCCACGCCGCCGGGTGGGAACTGCCGGAAGCCGCCAAGGAGCGGATGACCGGGGCGCTGCAAAACTTTGTCGCGGGCCGCGTGGTGCGGGATTCCGCCCTGCCCACGGCGGACCTGTCCATCCGCAAGCTGGCGGCGGTGGCGGCTTTGGCGCGTTATGGCCTGGCGCGGCGGGAATCGCTGGATTCCATCGCCATCGAGCCCAACCTGTGGCCGACCTCGGCGGTGCTGGATTGGTTCGACCTCTTGAACCGCCTGGAAACCCTGCCCGACCGTGGGCGGCGCAAGGCGGAAGCGGAGCAAATCCTGCGTTCCCGGCTGAATTTCCAAGGCACGACCCTGGGCTTTTCGACCGAGCGCGACGACGCCCTGTGGTGGCTGATGCTGTCCGGCGATGTCAACGCCGTGCGGATGGTGCTGGAAGTGTTGGATGAACCCGGATGGCGGGCGGATTTGCCGCGCTTGGTGCGGGGCGCGGTCGGCCGCCAGCAAAAGGGCCGCTGGAACCTCACCACGGCCAACGCCTGGGGCGTGCTGGCCTTGGAGAAATTCAGCGCGGCCTTCGAATCCGTGCCCGTGACCGGGGAAACCCAGGCCACGCTGGCGGGCACGGCGCGGGGGTTCGCTTGGAACGCGGAAAGCCGCCGCGGCAGCCTGAATTTCCCCTGGCCGCAGGAACAAGCCGCCTTGGGCATCCGCCAGGAAGGCACGGGCAAGCCTTGGGTGATGGTGCAATCCAGGGCCGCCCTGCCCCTGGACGCGCCCTTGTCCAGCGGGTTCAAGCTGCAACGCACGGTGGTCCCGGTGGAGCAAAGGCATCCCGGTGTCTGGACCCGTGGCGATACCGCCCGCGTGACCCTGGCGTTGGAAGCCCAGTCAGACATGGCCTGGGTGGTGGTGGACGATCCGGTGCCGGCGGGTTCCACCGTGCTGGGCACCGGATTGGGCCGGGATTCCCAGCTGTTGACCCAGGGCGAAAAACGCGACGATGGCTGGACCTGGCCCGCCTACGAGGAACGCCGTTTCGATGGCTTCCGCGCCTACTACCGCTTCGTGCCCAAGGGGCAATGGACGGTGGAATATACGGTGCGTTTCAATAATCCGGGCCGTTTCGAGCTGCCCGCCACCCGCATCGAGGCCATGTACGCGCCGGAGATGTTCGGGGAATATCCGAACGCGGCGGCCGAGGTGCGGCCCGCGCCCTAAATCTTTCCTTTCGATCCAGCGCGGAGGGCGGTTGGCAGCGCCCTCCCCCGCTCGCTCCCGACCTATGAACATCATCCGCAAACCGTTGGTTTTTTTCCTTGGTTCGATCTTGCTGATCGCGGGGCTCCCCGTCGGCGTATGGCTGGCAAGCTGGACGATCCAAGCGCCCGGCTTCGATGAGGTCCGGGCGCTTTGGGTGCCTTCCGAAGCCTATCTGCTGGACCGCCATGGCGAGGTGATCCACAGCCTGCGGCTCGATCCTTCGGCGCGGCGCTTGGATTGGACGCCCTTAGCCGATATCTCCCCTGCCCTGCCCAAGGCCGTCGTGGCCGCCGAGGACCGGCGGTTCTACCGGCACCCGGGCGTGGATGTTGTGGCGGTCGCGGGGGCCGTGGCGGACCGGGTGTTCCACGGGCGCAAGCGCGGGGCCAGCACGCTGACCATGCAGGTCGCGGCTTTCCTGGATGCCGGTTTGAACCGGCGCGACGGACGCGGCATCGGCCAGAAGCTCCGGCAGATGGCCCTGGCCCTGGCCTTGGAGCGGCGCTGGAGCAAGGCGCAAATCCTGGAAGCCTATTTCAATCGGGTTGGATTCCGGGGCGAGTTGCAAGGTATCGCCGCCACCGCCCAGGGACTGTTCGGCAAACGGCCTTCGGGGTTGGGCGAAGCCGAATCGGTGTTGCTGGCCGCGTTCCTGCCCGCGCCCCAAGCCGATCCGGCCCGGCTCCAAGCCCGTGCCCGCGCTATCGCCCAGGCCGGAATGTTCCACGTGGAACATTCCGAACTGGAGACCCTGGTGGATGGCCTGCTCAAGCATAAGCCCGGCATCCTGCCCGAGCCGAACCTGGCACCCCATTTGGCGCGGCGCTTCCTGAAAAAACCCGGGGAACGGTTGCGGACTACCTTGGAGGCCCGCTGGCAACGGTGGGTTTTGGAGGCGCTCAGGCAACAATTGGCGGGCCTGGACGGCCAGAATGTCCGCGACGCCGCCGCCGTGGTGGCCGATAACGCCAGCGGTGAAATCCTGGCCTATGTAGGTTCGGCGGGGGGCGATTCGCGCTCGCCCGGTGTGGATGGTGCCGCCGCCCGCCGCCAAGCCGGTTCCACGCTCAAGCCTTTCCTGTACGGGTTGGCCGTGGCACAAGGCTACCTCACGGCGGCTTCGGTGCTGGAGGATTCGCCGGTCAACCTGGAAACCACCACCGGACTCTATATCCCGCAAGATTACGACCGCGATTTCAAAGGCCCGGTCAGCGTGCGTACCGCCTTGGCGTCTTCCCTGAATGTGCCGGCGGTGCGCGCCCTGGGCCTGGTCGGGGTGGAGCGCTTCCGCGATCTCCTGTGGGATTTGGGTTATGCCGGCTTGACCGAGGACGGCGAGTATTATGGATTTTCCTTGGCCCTGGGCTCGGCGGAGGTGAATTTGCCGGAACAGGTCAATGCCTACCGCAGCCTCGCCAACGGAGGATTGTGGCGTCCGTTGCGGTTATTGCCCGAGGCTTCGGGGCCGGAGCCGCGCCGGGTGTTGGACGCGGGGGCCGCTTTCATCGTCGCCGACATATTGAGCGACAGCGCGGGCCGGTCCTTGACCTTCGGCCTGGATAGCCCTCTTTCCACCCGTTACTGGACCGCCGTGAAAACCGGCACCAGCAAGAACATGCGGGACAATTGGTGCATCGGCTTCAGCCGCCGCTATACGGTGGGCGTGTGGGTGGGGAATTTCGAGGGCGACCCCATGCGCGGGGTCTCGGGCGTGACCGGGGCGGCCCCGGCTTGGTTGGCGATCATGAACGGTCTGCACGCGGCGGAGCCTAGCCCGCCCCCGGCAGCGCCCGCCGGGCTGGCCGCGCGGGATATCCGCTATGAACCCGCTATCGAGCCGCCGCGCCGGGAATGGTTCCTGGCGGGCACCGAGGCGGAGACGCTGCGCCTCGTGGTGGCCGGCACCCATGCGCCGCGCATCGAGTCGCCGCCCCGTGGCGTCGTCATCGCCCTCGATCCCGATATTCCGCCGCGCCATCAGCGGGTTTGGTTCAAGGCGAAAGGAGGCGCGGCGGCCCGCTTCGTGCTGGATGGGGCCGATCTCGGCCCGGCCCGCTCGCCCTGGGCGTGGTCGCCCGTGCCGGGCAACCACGGCTTGGAACTCAAGCGCGGGGATGGCGCGGTGTTGGATACGGTCAGGTTCCAGGTGCGGGGGCCGCGTCCTTGATGGGTGTGGGCTTGGGTAGGCCCAAGGTTGATAAGCCCCGAGTCTTGGGTTGATTTGAACCATCGGTGCATCCCGCCGGACCCCTGGGTGATTTGGCCCGGAAATTACCTTCGTAATATCAAGCGGCTGGGTGGCCGTATGGGACTGGCATGGTCGTCGCATCCTGGCTTCGACTTCATCCAACCTCATCGCTTCGTCATGAACGCTCCATCCCGCTCCCTGCCCAAAACCGGCTTTCCCGGCCTGGTCGAAAACTGGCGCTCCGATATGGTGTCCGGTTTCCTGGTCTTCCTCATCGCCCTGCCCTTGTGCCTGGGCATCGCCATGGCCTCGGGGTTCCCGCCGATGGCCGGCATCATCACCGCCGTGATCGGCGGCGTGGTGGTTTCCCGCCTCAGCGGCTCCTATGTCACCATCAACGGTCCCGCCGCCGGCTTGATCGTGGTCATCCTCTCGGCGGTGCAATCGCTGGGCCAAGGCGATGCCATGGCGGGTTATCGCTATACCCTGGCCGCCATCGTGGTCGCCAGCGTGTTTCAAATCCTGATGGGTTTGCTGAAGGCCGGCAAGCTCAATGCCTATTTCCCGGCCTCGGTGGTACATGGCATGTTGGCCGCCATCGGCATCATCATCATGGCCAAGCAAATCCACACCATGCTGGGCGTCAAGCCCGAGGCCAAGGAAATCCTGGAAACCATCGCCGAGGTGCCGCACAGCTTCGTGGAGATGAACCCGGAAATCGCCTGCATCGGCTTCACCGGGCTGGCCATCCTCATCGCGTGGTCCTTGGTGAAGAACCGTTATCTCAAGATGATTCCGGCCCCGCTGGTCGTGGTGGCGGTGGGCATGGCCTTGGAGCGCTATTTCGACCTGGACCACGAGCATGTCTATGGCTTCCTGACCGACGCCCAATTCCTTCCGCACCATGAATACACCATCGGTCCCAAATTCCTGGTGACGATCCCGGAAAATGTCGCCGAGGGTTTTTATTTCCCCGACTTCGGCAAGATCGCGACCCCGGAATTCTGGGCCGCGGTGTTGTCGATCTGCTTGGTCGGGAGTCTCGAATCCCTGTTGAGCGCCACCGCTGTCGATAAACTCGACCCCTACAAGCGCTATTCCAATTTGAACCGCGACCTGACCGCGGCGGCGTGGGTAATCTGCTGGCGAGCGCCATCGGGGGTTTGCCGATGATCGCCGAGATCGTCCGTTCTTCGGCCAATGTCAACAACGGGGCCAAAACCGGCTGGGCCAATTTCTTCCATGGCCTGTTCCTGGCTTCGTTCGTGGTGTTCTTTCCCCGGCTGATCCATGAGATTCCCCTGGCCTCGCTGGCCTCGCTCCTGGTCTATACCGGCTTCCGCCTGGCTTCCCCCAAGGAATTCGCCAAGACCCTGGACCTTGGCAAGGAGCAATTGGCGATCTTCTGCGCCACCATCCTCGGCGTGCTGGCGACCGATCTTTTGGTCGGCGTGTTCATCGGCATCTTCGCCAAGCTGCTCATCCATATTTTGCGCGGCGTCGATATCCGCCAATTGTTGAAGATATCCTATGCGGTGGAGCAAACCCATCCCGGTATCTACCATGTCCGGGTCGAAGGTTCGGCGATCTTTTCCAACTTCATCGGACTCAAGAGCGAAGTCGCCGAGTTGCCCGAAGGGCGGACGGTGGTTTTCGACCTGTCCGAGGCTTATCTGGTCGATCATACGGTGATGGAATTCATCGACCACTACCGTCACGACTATATCGGTCGGGGCGGGCGTTGCGAAATCCATGGCCTGGAAAACCACGAGCCTTATTCCGACCATCCGCTCGCGGCCCGCAAGCGCAAGACCGACGACCGCGAAGGCGAACTCAGCACGCCCCGGTAACGGTCCTGGGCGTCGTCCAGGCTTGGGGCTTGGCGATGCGCGGTTTTGGCTTTCCTCCCCATGGGGTGCGGGCGGCGCTACGTCCAAGCCCGATTCCGAACGGGTCCGTTTCCGCAAGGGGCGGACCCCGTCCGCCCCGCCCCGCCGAACCCGTGGTCCGGCATCCGCCCGCCACGGCTTATAATCGAGGGGGTCGATTCCACACCCGGACCCCGCTCGTGAGATCTTTTTCCTATAAATACGCCCAATGGCGCGGCTGGGCCGTGCTGCTCCTGGTCCTCTTGGTGTTCGCCCTGCTCGGGGGGATGATCTGGCGCAACCTCGAACGCTTCGAGACCATGCGGGCCTATGTCAGCTATGCCCATCGCATCCAGCAGGTCACGTCCGACTTGCAGGCCGCGCTCACCGATTATTTCATCCACCACACCAAGCGCCTGGACGCCGCGCAATTGTCCCGCCTGTCCGCCGAGATCGGGGATTTGGCGCGGGAGGATTATCACGTCGCCCCCGCCACGCCGACCCAATTGGCCGAACTGAGCGCGATGGTGTCCGACTTGGCGAACGAGGGCGCGACCACGGAGCAGCAGGAAGCCCGGCTGTTGCAGGCGCTGAATATCACCGGCGCGATGATGGACGCGGAGACCTTGGAGCGCGAGCGCTTGTTGGAGGATATCGGCAAGGAAACCCGCACCGAGGTCGAGTTGGCCTTCGCCGTGGTGGCGGCTTTGTTGTTGTTCGTGGGCTTGTTCATCAGCCACCGCATCCTGGCCCCGTTGCACGACCTCAAGGAATTGTTGCTGCGCTTGGCCCGCGAGGATTTCACGCCGATAGGCACCCAGGCCATCGATCCCTTGTTGCTGCCGGTGTTCCAAAGCTACAACGAGATGGTGCGCCATCTGGCCGAGTTGGAGGAGGCCAAGCGCCATTACGCCGAGTCGTTGGAGGCCGAGGTGCGTTCCGCCACCCGCGCCCTGTTGGAGCAACAGGCGAGTTTGGCGCGGACCGAGCGCCTGGCGGCGGTGGGCGAATTGGCGGCGGGGATCGCCCACGAACTCCGCAATCCCCTGGCCGGTATCCAGATGAGCATCGCCAACCTCCGCAACGAACTGGCCGATCCCGAACAGACCGAGCGGGCTTCCCTGGTCATGGAGGAATTGAAGCGGATGGGCCGTTTGCTCAATGAATTGCTGGACCAGAGCAAGCACACCCCGGCCCCGGTCTGCGAATTCAATCTATCGACGATGGTGGGCGAACTGGTGTCGCTGGTGCGTTATCAGGTGCCGCCGGGGGTAAGGCTGGATTTCGAGGGGCCGGAGCGGCTGATCTGCCGTCTACCCGAATGCCGTTTGCGGCAGAGCCTGTTGAACTTGGTGCTGAATTCGGCGGAGGTGTTGCGGAACGGCGAGGGCCGTATCCTGATCGAGGTCCAGGCCGAGGAGGAACGGGTGGTGTTGAGCGTCACCGACGACGGGCCGGGCTTCGGCCGGGAAATGCTGGAAAGCGGCATCCGGCCCTTCGCCACCGGCAGGCCGGGCGGGACCGGGCTGGGTTTGGCCATGGTGCAGCGCTTCGCCCGCGACCTCGGGGGCCAGCTCAGCCTCGCCAACATCCGGCCCCATGGTGCCCGCGTCAAGTTGCTGCTGCCGTATCGCTGTGGTTGAAGGCTTCGCGGCGCGCTTGGGCCACCGCCCGGATGCGCTCCCGCCTGAGTTGCTCGCCCAGTGCCACGCCCTGATAGCCTTTGTCCAGCAACGGGGCCACCGGCACCGCCGCCGCCGCGTTCCGCGCCGCCCTCAACCAAGCGGCCTGCGGATAGGGCCGTTGCTCGAAGCCGGTACGGCCCTTGGCGTCGGCTTCGCAGGCCAGCAGGAAAGCTTCCAGGGCGTCGCCGCGATGGAAGGCTTCCAGCCGCTGCAATAGATCGACCACCGTGCCGGGGCGCAATTCCAAGGCCCGGTGGCAATGGCCGTGGTAGCGCATGGTTTTTTCCGCCAGCTTGCGGAAGGCGTTGGGCACCTTGAGCCGGTGGCACAGGCCGTCCAGCGCGGGCAGTCCGGCTTGCTCGTGGCCCCGGTGCCGGGGCCAGTGTTCCGGTGGGGTCAAACCCTTGCCGAGATCGTGGGTCAGGGCCGCGAACCGCACCACCGGATCGGGCGAGAGTTCCGCCGCCGCCGCCAGCACCAGGAGGGTGTGGATGCCGGTGTCGATTTCCGGGTGGTGCTGTGGCGGTTGCGGCACGCCGAACAAGCGGTCGATTTCCGGGAACAGCCGCGCCAACGCCCCGCACGCCCGCAACACCTCGAAGAACCCGCCCGGCCTGGGTTCGTTCAGCGCCTTGAGCCATTCCGCCCACACCCGCTCCGGGACCAGGGCGTCCACCTCCCCCGCTTCGACCATGCGCCGCATCAAGTCCAGGGTCTCGTCCGCCACCCGGAATCCCAGCGGCGCGAAACGGGCGGCGAAACGCGCCGCCCGGAGGATGCGCACCGGGTCTTCGCCGAAGGCGGGCGAGACATGGCGCAATAAGCGGGCTTCCAAATCCCGCGTCCCGCCATAGGGGTCGATCACGCGGCCCTCGGTGTCCATGGCGATGGCGTTGATGGTGAGGTCGCGCCGCAACAGGTCTTGTTCCAGCGTGACCCCAGGCGCGGCGTGGACCGCGAAGCCGTGGTAGCCGGGGGCGGTTTTGCGCTCGGTGCGGGCCAGGGCGTATTCCTCGCGGGTTTCCGGGTGCAGGAATACCGGGAAATCCTTGCCCACCGGACGGAAACCCTGGGCCACCAGGCTGTCCGGGGTCTCGCCCACCACCACCCAATCGCGTTCCTTGACCTCAAGGCCGAGCAATATGTCCCGCACCGCGCCGCCGACCAGATAGGTTCGCATGGTTTTTCCCCCTGGGGTTCCTGTTAGCATGGGGGCTTATTGTAAACAGCAACGGGAGGAGCGAAGCATGTCCGGGAAACCGCGGGTCGAGATCGAATATTGCACCCAGTGCCGCTGGTTGTTGCGGGCGGCGTGGCTGGCGCAGGAGTTATTGACCACCTTCGAGGAGGAATTGGGCGGCGTGGCCTTGATCCCCGGCACGGGCGGGGTGTTCGAGGTGCGCTGCGGGGAAAGGACGCTGTGGTCGCGCAAGCAGGAGGGACGCTTCCCCGAGGCCAAGGAGTTGAAGCAGCGGGTCCGCGACGAGATCGCCCCCGACCGTTCGTTGGGCCATTCCGACCGCTAATTGCGCCAGCAGTCGGCGACGGCCAGCCCCGGCAGCGCGTTGGCGATGCCCCGCACATTGGCCGAGCTGAGCGTCAGGGTGCCGCAACGGTCGTGGGCCTGGACGCCCACGGGCACGGCCTTCAAGGTGTAGCCGGTGGCGGTGAGGTCGGCGATCTGTAGTTGATAGTTCGGCGGGCCGTCCGCCGGGACTTGGTCGGAAAAGATCGAGCCGGGAGCCAAACCCAGCGCGGCGGTGGCGTAGCTGCTGTGGGTGGTGAACAGCCGCTCCAGGGCTTGTTGCAGGCCATATAAGGCACCTTCCGCGTCGGCCCGCCGTCCGCTCCGCACCTGCTCCGTGTAGCTCGGATAGGCGATGGCGGCCAGGATGCCGACGATGGCGAGGACGACGATGGCCTCGACCAGGGTGAAGCCGGAAGGATGTGGAGGTTGGTTCATGGCGGGGTGTCCTGTGGGGGGTTCAGCGGATTTGCCGCCAGGATTGGCGGCCTGGGTTGTCGGCGCTATTGCCCTTTTGGACTTCCGCGCTGGCCCGGCCTTCGTCGTCGACGCCCGCCGAGGTGTTGGTGATGCGGTGGATATGGCCGCCATCGCGGACGATGCGGGTGGAACTGGGGAGGGCGTCGAAGGCCAGTCCCGTGGGTGCCCCGCCGTTCCCGATATCCTTGCCGTCGATGTGGCCGTCCTTGTTCACGTCGAACAGCGGCGCATCGACGGCGGGCGCGCCCCCGGTGAAGGCGTCCAGTTCCATGATCCAACCGCTGCCGCCGGCGGCGCAGTGCTGTTGGGTCGGCGCGAGGGTGGTGTAGGTGATCTTGCCGTCGTGCAGCACCGGGTCGCTCACGGAGCGCTCGCCCCGGACCTCGCCGCCGGGGCCGATCAGGTCCAGATACCAGCCTTGCTGGGTGGCGTAATCGACCGGGTTGGACGAGGTGAAACGCGCCTTGTATAGCCCCAGGCGGGCTTCGCCGAGGATGGTTTGCCGGGCCAGCTTGGCCTTCGCCACCGGCGGGACCGTGCCGGTGCTTGAATTGCCGTCCCAGACGCCATAGAGCGTTTGCGGCTGCTGGCCGATGGGGGCGGTGGGGTCATTGTCGCCCTGGAGGAAATAGCGTCCCGTGCCGAAGTACACCATGAAGCCGGGCAATTGGCCCTGGGCCAGCCCGACCTGGGGCTTGCCGGTGATGGGTTGCCGGTCGGCGTCGGCGCAGGGCGTGCCGTTATTGACGCAGGCGACGAACAAGGGCGCGGGCCTGCCGCCCGCATGATGGGCGAAATCCCAGTTCTCGAGCTTGGGATCGGTGAAATCGAGCTTCCAGAGGTTGCCGGTCAAATCCCCGGCGTAGACATAATCCGCCTTGCGGTCCTGGTTCATGTCGATGGCGATGGGCGAGGACAGGCCGTTTTTGTCGATCCAGGCGTTGCCGCCCGCCAGGGTATCGAAGCGCTTGAGGAGACTGCCGCTGGCCAGGTCGAGGACGAACAGCACCGCGTGGCCGTTCTGGCTGTAATAGCCGTTCGCCACCAGGGCCACCCAGGGATGTTCCTCGTCGTTGGTGCGGAGCAGGACGGCCTGGGGCAGGCTATAGCCCAGGTCGGGCAGACGGGTGTTGTCGGTGGTGGCGAATTCCCACAGCACGTCGGCGGTGCCGAACCCACCCGGATGGCCGATATCCAACGCGAAGACGCCGCGCCCGCCCGCGCCGGTCGTGCCCAGCAGGAGGGTTTTCCAGCGCCCGCCCAAATAGGCGTCGCCCACCCAGGGCGAGCCGTCCACGAAGAATTTGTGGTGGCTGGAATCCTGGATATAGGCCGGGGAACTCAGCCGGTTCAGGTTGGCATAGGCGGTGCTGGGCACATAGCCGAACACCTCCTCGCCGCCCGCCGCGCCGCCGGTGGCGTTGAAGGCGTGGAGCATCCCGTCGTTGCCGCCGATATAGAGCATGGGCGGGCGGCTGGCCTTGTCGTTGGCGAGATAATCGGCGTAGGCGGTGCCTTCGGTGCCGGGCAGCAGGTCGTAGCCGAAATCCTGGCCACCGGCGAAGGCCGGGTTGGAATTCACGAAGTCGCCGAGCAGGCGCTCCGTGCTGCCCTTGGCGTCGGTGCGGTCGCGAAAGGGGCCGCCGTGGCGCATTTCCTTGGAGGTATCGCCCTTGAGGTATTCCACCCGCGCCGGGCCGAGCTTGTCCGGGGGGAGGGTCTGGTCGGGATCGTACCCGCTGTCGAGCTGGGCCTGTTGGTCGCAATTCAAGAATTCCCAGTCGAAGGGGATGGCCTTGCCGACCGCCCCGCCACCGCAGGCGGTGCCCTGGGGATTGTAGGAGAAGATGTGTTGCTGGCGGTAGGGATAGGAGGCGCTGGTCAGCTTCGCGGAGGCTTGCCAAACCGGCGGGTCCGAGAGCCGCCCGTCGGCGAATTTGAAGGCGTAGACCTCCCCGCTCCAATCGCCGCTGTCGAAACCGGCCATGAACACCAGGGTATCGGCGCTCAGATAGACCGAGGTGGTGGCGACCGAGGAGGCGGAGCCCGAGTTTTGCGCGATGGTGTTGATGATCTCGCCCAGTTTGTCGCGGAGGTCCACGGGGTTTTTGGCGCTGAACAACCGGCCCCGGCCATTGAGGGTGGCGTGCCAGAAGTCGTCCTCCTTGTCGGCGATGGTGAACGCGCTGGTGGTCGATGGCCAGTCCGCAGCGGTGAGGGCGTAGGGGTCGAGCTTGGGATTGTCCGGCTTGAACAGCTTGCCCGGAACGCCCAGGCTGACCCCGTAGAAATTCATGTGGGGGTTGTTGTTGCAATCCAGGCCGGGATCGTGCCCCGGCTTGGCGCAGGCGCTGGGGATGGGCACCTGGCCTGGGGAGAGGCCTGGAGTGGCGGAATCAAGTCCGACATAATATTTCATGGCGATATCGGCGAGGGTATCCGACGCCCCATCCTTATAGGGGTCTATCCCCGAGAATATATTTTTCCCGTCGCCGCTTTTGAAGAGGCTGTTATCGACATTGCCGACGCCTATCGTGACATTGGCTTTATAGTCGTAGGCACCGTCCGTGAACAGGATACCCGAGTTTTTTTGGCAGGAGTATTGGATGGTGTCCGCCTGCTCGAACTGCATCCCCATGTATTTCACCGCCTGCCGGTTGGGCGTGGCCCCCGTGAAATTATAATAGTAAACCCCGTTGTCATTATTGGTCAGCAAGGCATTGCGGTCGCCGACATTGCTCAGATTCTTCAGCGCCAGGCTGGGTAGCGGGGTTTTTATATTGCTCACACCGGGAGGGGCTTCGATCACGGCGTTGATCCTGAAGATACCCAGGTTCATGCCCTTGATATGTTCCAGGGCGAAGCCGATGGCCCCCCGGGTCGCCAATTGCCGGCTCCGGTAATAGGTGAACCAATTGGCGAAATTCCGCAAGGCTGACGCGCATTGGTTCAGGTCGGAGAAATGGGCGCTATCGCAGCGGATTTCATAGCGCTTCAGCCGGGTCCGGCTTTGCCCGCCGAGGTTCCAGGTATCCTTGTCCAGATAATCGATGCCGCCGCCATTGTCCAAATCCCAATATAACGCCTGCAAGGCCGGGGGGCTGGCGGAATCCAGCCCTTTGACGATGGCGTCGTGTTCGAGGTCGTGGACGTATGAGCTGAAATACTTGGGATAGGCGGCACGGATATCGAGGGTATCCGGCAGGTAGAAGGTCGCCGGATAATATTGCACCCCGAGTTTGTTCAGCGGCGGGAGCGAGTTGGAGGGATCGTTTAGCTTAAAGGGGTTTCTGAGCGAATCCGGGTTGGTCACCCAGGTGCCGCTGTTGACCGAACCATTCGGGGTGCTCCATTTGAAATAAGGGGTATCCGCGGGCAGGGTCGGGGCATCCCAGGTTTTCGCGCCGTTTACAAGGTAATAGCCCTTGCCGCGGAAGGGGGTGCTGCCCGTGCCGGCATAGAAGGTATAACCCCAGCCGGCGCATTTTATGGGGCTGTCGAGCGGGAAGGTATTGGGGAAATCAGGCGTCGGGGGCGGACAGGCGGCGTTATTGTTATAGTTGGGTACGATATTTTCGGTCGGCCTGTTCGATTTGACCGGGTCCCAACGCGCCGCGGCGGGATCGGAGGGGTTGAAAACCAGATCGTAATCGGCCCAGGGCTGGTAATCGGTGCCGGGGTCGAAATACTGGCTATTGAACGCCGGGGAGCGGGCGTCGGCATATTCGGGAAGCGGCGGCACGACGCCCGTGGTATATAGGTTGGAACCGCCCCCCTGCGTGGCCAAGCCGAAGGGGTTGTTATAGGCATCGGGAAACAGCGAAGCCTGCACATAGGTGTTGGTGGCGAAATAATAGGAGTCGTTCACGCCATAGGGCATCACCACTTCGGCGGTCATGCTGGACGAATCGTCCACTCCCATGATGACGTTGGGCATTTCGGCATTGCCGAGGAACAGCGGCACGTCGGCAATCGAACCCTCCCCCCGCGCCGTCGGCATGCCGCAGGACAACGCCAATACCGCCGCCCCGAGCGCACCGCGCCGGAATGGGATGGGTGGGCCGTCGAATCCGCTGTGCATGGCGATACCCCTAGTGGCTGGTTTTATAGGTGGATTGCACGATGGCGACGGCGTCCGGGGTGCCGCCACCGCCATGCGCGGTGATGCGGTAATAATGGTTCTGTACCGGCGGACTCCCGGCGGTGAGTCCGGCGTTGCCGGGGTCGTCCACGAATTGCAGTTTTTCCACGATGTAGCTGGGCGGCTGGGCGATTTGGGCCAGGGAACCCATGTAGGGCGTCGTCCGGGCCGGGTCGTTCCAGGCGTCGGCGTTGTCGATCAGCTTCCAGACCGGGATCGCTTGGATATCGCTGGCATAGCAGCCCGAACCATCCAAGCCGTCGGCGGGGGTGCCGGTGCAGGGCACTTCGCCGCCGGGATACGCCAGGGCTTGGTTCCGCAACCATCGCTCGCCCTGCCGTAGCGCGGACTCGGCGGCCTGGAAGGCCAAATCCCGGCTGCGGGCGTTGCCGGCCATTTTTTCCTCCAGCGCCGTGGTTTGCACCGCCGCCGCGCCGATCACGGTCATGACCAGCAGCGTCACCAATCCCACGATGAGGGCTCCGCCGGCCTGGGAGGCGATCCGGCGCATGCTGTGGATTCCGGGGGGCTTATTGGACGCGGATGCCATTGCGCAGGGCGATGGTCGCGGTGAAGACCTGCCGCAGCCGGCGGTCGTCGGCGGGGTCGATCCAGGTGCCGTTGAGGTCGTAGAGTTCGGCGTCCGGGTCTTTGCGGACGTTGTCCTCCACGCTCCGCAGCAGCAGGGCGATCCGCACGCTGACGACCCGGTTCCAATCGGCGATGCTGGAGGCGGGGGAATATTGGAGCGTGCCATTGCCATTTTGTACGCCGTAGACCAGTTGCATGTTTTCCACGCCCTCGACCACGGCTTCGCCGGGGGTGTTGGTGCCGCTGTTCCTGGGCTTGCGGTAGAGCGAGGTGCCGGGGTCGTTGTCGGCCCGCGACAGGTAATACAGCGTCGAGGCCACCCGGTAGACCTCGGCGGGCAGCGAGCCGTGGGGGTTCTGGAGCGAGGCGAGGTTCGCCGTTTTGATGGCGCTCCAGGTGGTGGTGGCATTGCCGGGATTGCCACCCGCCGCGTGGCCGAGGAGATTGCCGGCCCCGGTGTTCTGGAACACATAGGCGGAAGAGCAATCGGCCACCATCACGAAATCGTCGGGCTGGAGGCCGGGTTGGCCGGGATCGCCCGAGGGCGCGACCGTCACCGTATCCGGGGTCGCGCTTTGCAACGCATCGGGAACCCCGCTATCGGCCCGCCCGCGCACCAGCAGGATATCGTTGCCGAGGACCATGCTGGTGGGGAGCGCGGCGGGCAGCCTCGGGTTCCATTGGGCGGTCGCCCCCGAAGTCTGGGGGTTGCCCGGGATGGCCAGGCGTTCCCCCGGAAAGGAACCCTTGGCCTCGTAGCCGGCGAGCCGGGTGCCGAAGTCGTAGAAAGGGTTGCCGTTGGCGTTGAGGGTATTGGTCACGGTGGCCGGGGATTGGGAGGTGCAGCCCAGGGAGCCGGCCATGCGGATATCCCGCCCCATCCGGTCCAGGGCGTAGCGGGCGTTTTCCTGGAGCCGGGAGAGTTGTTCCTGGACGGTGTAGGTTTGTTTGGTCGCGAGATAGACCTGGCCGATGCCCGCCATCAGCAGCAGCCCCGTCGCCAGGGCCACCATGATCTCGACCAGGGAGAAGCCCGCGCCGGGCCGGGGCGGGTCGCTCATGGCGAGAAGCTGGTCGAGAAGCGTTGGTATTGTTCCGCGTCCCCGGTGCGGTCGTCGTCCCACCAGATTTTCACGGTGTAGGTGCCCCCGCCGCCGCAGCCCGTCGATACCGGCGTGCCGTCGTCGGGGCTGCCGTCGGTGCAGACCACGCCGCTGCCATCGGGCAGGCGCTTTTTCACCTCGGCGGCCCATTGGCTCAGGTCGTAATCCGCGGTTTGCGCGTCCGAGCAGGCGTTCCAAAGGCAGTCGATGGCGTTGGTGCCGGCCTGGTTGTCGTAGTTGCCATTGCCGAGGGCGCCGGGGTTGGCGCGGATGCGGTCGATGATTTCGGCGGCGAGTTGGGTGGCGACGGAGCGCTGGACCGCGCTGAGGCTGCCGCGCAGTCCCAGGGTTTGCAGCCCGGCCAGTCCCAGCAGGCCGACGCCCAGGACCAGGGCGGCGATCAGGACTTCGAGCAGGGTGAAGCCTTGGCAGGCGCGGGCGGCGTTCAAGGACATGCCGTGGCTCCCGTCCGCACCCTGGCGCGGCCCAGGCTGTTGAGGACGATGGCCCGGCCTTGCGCCGCGTTGTCGCCTTGGCAGAGGTTGAAGGTGTCGTCCACCTGCCCGCCCGCGCCGCTGCCCTTGCCCGTCCCGACGGAATTGAACGCGACCCAATCCGCGTCGTGGGAGCCCACCCGCAAGGTCAGCGTCTTCGGCAGGGGCTCGAATACCCGGATCAGGGTGTCCGCGTCGTCGGGCAGGTTGTTCGGCGGGACGTTGGCGTCGGCCAGGACGAGCCAGCCTTTTTCCCAGCAGCCGCCGCCGGAGCAAGGAGCGGAATCGCAGGCGGGTTGTGCCGCCTCCGTGTCCGCCTTGCATAGGAACACCATCTGGCCGCGCTTGATCGCCTCGCTACGCGCCAGGTTCAACGCGCCCAGGAAACGGTTGGAATGGGCGGCCATACGGTTGGCGCGGATCATGTCTTGGAAACTCGGAAGGCCCAAGATCAACACGAGAGCCGCTATCGAGACAGTCGCCACAAGTTCGATCAGGGTAAAGCCCGCTATCTTTGCTTTTAACATATTGGCCTCGTCACTTTGACTAAGGACGAGGCCGGAATATATCAGTTTTGGCTATCAAGTTTAGCGCAAACCGACAATCGGCTTATCCATATGGATGAAAGGCGTTGCGGTGCCTGCTGCCTAGGTTGGGCGGTCCAAGGGCGATGGCGGTGTGGATCGGGATTGGCTAGGGCGGGGCTGGATCGTCCATAATCCGGGGTCTTCCCACGAATAGGCTGGATATGGATACGAGCGAGATGGTTAAGCGGCTGCGGATCGGTTCCGCGCTGGGGGTCGGCTTTTTACTGGGGCGGTTCCTCGCCACCGAGATGGGACACCACGCCTCCGAGTTTTTCATCGGCGGTTTCGGTTTGGGCGTGGTCTTGACCCAGGGGTTTTATTGGGCGCTGGACCGGCTCGCGGGCAGGGACGGCCCCGGATAAGCGCCGCCGTCCGCGGGGCGCGGACGGCTTGCGGGGGTGGCTTAGGGTTGGGTCAGCCGCGCCTGGGCTTCGCGGTATTTCTCGGCGGTCTTGGCGATGATCTCGGGCGGCAGGTGGGGGGCGGGCGGATTCTTGTCCCAAACCAGGCTTTCCAGGTAGTCGCGCACGAATTGCTTGTCGAAGCTGGGCGGGCTGATGCCGACCTGATATTGATCGACCGGCCAGAACCTGGAGGAATCCGGGGTCAGCGCCTCGTCGATCAGGTAGAGTTTGCCCGCCGCGTCCAGCCCGAACTCGAACTTGGTGTCGGCGATGATGATGCCGCGCTCCAGGGCGTAGGCGGCGGCTTCGGTGTACAGCTTGAGGCTGGTGTCGCGTACCCGGGCCGCGAGCTCGGGGCCGAGCAGGGCTTCGGTTTGGGCGAAGTCGATGTTCTGGTCGTGCTGGCCGAATTCGGCCTTGGTCGAGGGCGTGAAGATGGGGTTCGGCAGCCGCTCGGCTTGGCGCAGTCCTTCGGGCAGGGCGATCCCGCACACCGCGCCGGTGGCTTGGTAGTCCTTCCAGCCGGAGCCGATGAGGTAGCCGCGCACCACCGCCTCCACCGGCAGGGGCCGCAGTTTCTTCACCACCACCGAGCGGCCTTCCAAGGGGGCGCGCACCGCCGGGTCGGGCAGGATATCGGCCAGCGCCAGCCCGGACAGATGGTTCGGCACGATATGCCCCAGCTTCCCGAACCAGAAATTGGAAACCGCCGTCAGCACCCGGCCCTTGCCGGGGATGGGATCGGGCAGGATGCAATCGAAGGCCGAGATGCGGTCGGTGGTGACGATCAGCATATGGTCGGCGTCGATATCGAAAATATCGCGGACCTTGCCGCGGCCGCGCAGGGCGAGCCCGGTGGCCTCGCTGTGGTAAAGGGTGTCGGTGGCGTTCATCGGGTTGGGCTTTATGAAAAACGGCCAATCATGTAAGTTTCACGGCATTTCCGCAAGCACACCCAATAATCCGCGAATATGACATGGTTTGGCAAAGTCGTCGGCGGAACCTTCGGCTTGTTCATGGGGGGGCCTCTGGGCGCGATCTTCGGTGCGGCGCTCGGGCATCAACTCGACCGCAAGACGGCGGAAGCCATCTTGTTGGAGTCCGACGCCAAACCGGGCGAGCGCCAACGCTTGCAGGTGGCGTTCCTCACCGCGACCTTCTCGGTCATGGGGCATATCGCCAAGGCCGACGGACGGGTGAACGAGGCCGAGATCGACTTCGCCCGCGCCATGATGAACCGTCTGGAACTGCCGGAGGAGACCCGCCGCGCCGCCATCCGCCTGTATGGCGAGGGCAAGCGGCCCGAGTTCGCGCTCGACGGCGTGCTGGACCAATTCCAGGCCGAATGCCAACAGCGCCACGCCTTGCTGCGCATGTTCGTCGAGATCCAACTGGAATCCGCCCTGGCCGACGGCGTCCTCAACGGCCCGGAGGAACGCCTGTTGCTGCGCCTGTGCGACCGGCTGCGGTTTTCCCGCTTCGAGTTCCATACGATGCGGGCGCGGATGGAAGCGGAGCGGCGTTTCGCCCGCCCCGGTGGCCGGGGCTACCAATGGGGGCGGCGCGAGGTGGCAGGAGGCCACGAGTTTTCCCTGGCCCAGGCCTACACGGCCTTGGGCGTCTCCCCCGCCGACAACGAGGACGCCATCAAACGCGCCTACCGGCGGCTGATGAGCCGCCACCATCCCGACAAGCGGGTGGCGCAGGGCGAGTCCGAATCCCAGGTGGCCCGCGCCAACGAAAAAACCCAGCAAATCCGCAAGGCCTACGAAACCATCGCCAAGGCCCGCAAGTTCTGAGAGAGGAGAATCCGCCCATGCCATCCTTCGACGTGGTATCCGAGGTCAATCTGCACGAGGTCGCCAACGCGGTGGACCAGGCCAACCGCGAGGTCGGCACCCGCTTCGATTTCAAGGGCACGGGTGCCCATTACGAGTTGAAGGAGGCGGTCGCCACCCTGCACGCCGAGAACGATTTCCAGCTCCAGCAGATGCTGGATATCCTCCGGCCCAAGCTGACCAAGCGCGGGGTGGATATCGCCTGCCTCAAGATCGACGAGCCTAAGATCAGCGGCAAGCGGGCCACCCAGGTCGTCACCCTGCGGCAAGGCTTGGATGCCCCCCTGGCCAAGCAATTGGTCAAGCTGGTCAAGGACAGCAAGCTCAAGGTGCAGGCCGCGATCCAGGGCGAGCAACTCCGGGTGACCGGCAAGCAGCGCGACGATTTGCAGGACGCCATCGCCCTGCTACGCAAGGCCGAGGTCGATATGCCCTTGCAATTCACCAATTTCCGCGACTGACCCCCAATCCCCCCATAACACCTGCGCCGCCGCCAGGGCCGCCAATACCGCGGTTTCCGCCCTGAGGATGCGCGGTCCCAGCCGTACCGGCACGAACCCGGCCTCCCGCGCCCAGGCCCGTTCCCGCTCCGCGAAGCCGCCTTCCGGCCCGGACAACAGGCATACCCCGCCTTCCGGCGGCGGCAAATCCTTGAGGCTGGCCGTGCCCTCCGGGTCGAAGAACAGCTTGAGTCCCGCCTGCCCGCCGATCCAATCCTCCAGCTCGACCGGCTCGTCCACCTGGGGGACGCGGTTGCGCCCGCATTGCTCGCAGGCGCTGCGCGCGATTTTTTGCCAATGGCTATGGCGGTGGGTCTTGCGGGCTTCGTCCAGCCGCACCACGCAATGTTCGGTATACAGCGGGGTGATGCGGGTCACGCCCAGTTCCACCGCCTTTTGGATGGCGAGGTCCATGCGCTCGCCACGGGCGATCCCCAGGCCGAGATGGGTGGCGAGCGGCGATTCGGCGTCGCGCTCGCGGCGTGCGCCGATGGCGAGGGCGACGCCGTCCTTGTGGGCTTCGGCCACGGTGGCGGCGTATTCGTGGCCGTCGCCGTTGAACACCGTCAAATGGAAGCCGCGCTTCAGGCGCAGCACGGTCTTGAGGTAATGGGCGCTGTCTTCGTCGAGGCGCAGGGTCGCGCCTTCGGCCAGGGGCTCGGGCAGGTACAGCCGGGAAATGCGCATGTTCAGTCCTGGGTGGCGATGGCGATGCCCGCCTCCGCCACCTGGGCCAGGAAGCGGATTTCCTCCGGCGCGATGACATAGGGCGGCATGAAATAGATGACATTGCCCAAGGGCCGCAGCAACGCGCCGTGCTCCAGGGCATGGCGGTAAACCCGCAGGCCGCGCCGCTCTTGCCAAGCGTAGGGCGTGCGGCTGGCCTTGTCCCGGACCAATTCGATGGCGAGGATCATGCCGGTCTGGCGCACTTCGGCGACCTGGGGGTGGTCGGCCAGGCCCGCCGTGGCCTCGGCCATATGCCGGGCCAGGATGCGGTTATGCGCCAGGGTGTTTCCGCGCTCGAACAGGTCCAGCGTCGCCAGCGCCGCCCGGCAGGCCAGGGCGTTGCCGGTATAGCTGTGGGAATGCAGGAAGGCCCGGAGCTTCGCGTATTCGTCGTAGAAGGCGGCGTAGACGGCATCGGTGGTCAACACGCAGGACAAGGGCAAATAGCCGCCGGTCAGCCCTTTGGAAAGACACATGAAATCGGGCCGGATAGCGGCTTGTTCGCAGGCGAACAGCGTCCCGGTGCGCCCGAAGCCCACGGCGATTTCGTCGGCGATGAGGTGGACGCCGTGGCGGTCGCAGGCTTCCCGCAGCAAGCGGAGATAGATGGGATCGTACATCCGCATCCCGCCCGCGCACTGCACCAAGGGTTCGACGATCACCGCGCAGACTTCATGGCCGTGCGCGGCCAGCGCGGCCTCCATCGCCGCGAAACTCTGGGCGCTATGCTCGGCCCAGGATTGGCCGGGTTCGCGCAGATAGCAATCGGGGCTTTGGACCGTGTGGGGCGTCATCAGCAGGGGGGCGTAGGTATCCTTGTACAAGCCCACATCGCCCACCGCCAAGGCGCCCAGGGTTTCGCCGTGATAGCTGTTGCTCAAGGCGATGAAACGGGTTTTGCCGGGTTTGCCGCTGTTGCGCCAGTAGTGGAAGCTCATCTTCAAGGCCACTTCCACGGCGGAAGAACCATTGTCGGCATAGAAACAGCGGTCCAGCCCGGCGAGCCGGGTCAGGCGTTCGGCCAGGAGGATCGCGGGTTCGTGGCTGAAACCGGCCAGGAGGACGTGTTCCAACGTATCGAGTTGGTCCTTGAGCGCCGCGTTGATCTGGGGATGGCCGTGGCCGAACAGGTTGACCCACCAGGAACTGATGGCGTCGAGATAGCGCCGCCCCTCGAAATCCTCCAGCCACGCGCCCTGCCCGCGCCGGATCGGGATGGGCGGGAAATCCTCGTGGTCCTTCATCTGGGTGCAAGGGTGCCAGAGGACGGCGAGGTCGCGGGCGGACCAGTGGGGGTTGTTCATGGCTGCGGGAAATGGTGGTTATCGGCGGGCACCGGTTCAGTCATGGCCGTCTTCCCGGTTGAAGCGCTCGGTTTGGCAACGCCCTGGGATCGATCCCAGGGCGTCAAGGTCCGTTCCCGCCGCGTTTGCGCCATAAACCTGTGCCGCGATGCCGCCCATGGAGTGGTCCTCGGGTGGGTTTCAATCGGCCTGCATGGCCTTCGCGATCAGGAAGATCCCCAGCGCGAACACGATGCCGCCGAATAGATCGAAGGGCACGCCCGGCAGGAGCGTGACGTTTTCCAAAGGGATGCCGAGCAAATCGGGGTACATCATGACGTAGCCCACGGCGGCGGCGAGCCCGCCCGCGACGATGCGGGCCTGTTTTCCGGCCAATAGCGAATTCAAATCCACGGTTATCCTCCTGTCGTCGTTATCAACAAATCCGGGGGAGTTGTTCCCCGCTCAACAAATCCAGGATGCGCCCGACCCCGAAGGCGGTTTCCAGATGCACCGCCCCGCCATGGGCCGCGACCACCCGGCCTATGATCTGGGCGTTGTCGCCCAAGGGATGGGCGCGGAGCAAGGCCAAGGCCCGTTCCGCCGCGGCGGCCGGCACGAAGGCCGCGAACCGCCCTTCGTTGGCGACATACAAAGGATCGAAGCCCAGCATCTCGCAGGCCCCGGCCACGTCTTCCCGTACCGGCACGGCGGTTTCCTCGAGCGCGATACCCAGCCCCACGCTTTGGGCGATTTCGATCAAGGTGCTGGCGAGACCACCGCGGGTCAGGTCGCGCAGGCAATGGATTTCGACCCCGGCTTCCAGCAAGGACGCCACCAGTCCCGACAGGTCGGCGCAATCGCTTTCCAGCGTGGTCTCGAAGGCCAGCCCTTCGCGTTGGGCCATGATGGCGATGCCGTGGCGCCCGATATCGCCGTTCACCAGCACCGCATCGCCGGGCCGGACCTGGGCGGGCGAAATATCGACGCCGGGACCGACCAAGCCGATCCCGGCGGTGTTGACGAACAGACCGTCGCCCTTGCCCCGGTCCACCACCTTGGTATCGCCGGTCACGATCATGACGCCCGCCGCCCGGGCCGTCGCCGCCATGGACTCCAGCACCCGCTGCAAATCGGCGATGGGCAGGCCTTCCTCGATAATGAGGGCCGCGCTCAGGAACAGCGGCTTGGCCCCGGCCATGGCGAGGTCGTTCAAGGTGCCGCACACCGCCAGCTTGCCGATATCGCCGCCGGGGAAGAACAGCGGCTTGACCACATAGGAATCGGTGGTGAAGGCCAAACGCTGCCCGCCCACTTCGAACACCGCGCTATCGTGGCGGGCGGCGAGGTAGGGATTGGCGAAGGCCGGTTGCACCAACCGTTCCAGCAATTGCTGCATCAGCCGTCCCCCGCCGCCATGGGCCAGGACGATGTGTTCATATTGGCCGATGGGGATGGGGCAGGCGGGTTGGAAATCGTCGCTCATGGTGGGGTTCCGGGGCTTATTGGGGATTGGCGGGGGTCACGGGTCCGATGGTGACATCGCCTTCGAAGCCGCGTTGCTTGAGGCATTGGCGGAAAGCGTTGCGATCCAGGCTGCCGCTGAGTTTGGTGCCGCCGGTTTCCGGGGTGGCTTGCAGGGGGCGTTCGGACTGGGCTTGGCATTTGGCGATGGCCTTGAGCAAGGGATCGGTGCTTTCGTCCTGCTTCCAGCCGAGTTTCTGCATACAGGCGAGGTATTGGTCCTCGTCCATGCCGCCGTCGAGTTCCTGGGTGGCGATCCCCGCCATGTTCATGCGGACTTCGACGTGCTTGGCGCTTTGGGCGCGGCAGTTCTGGGCGTCGCGGCGGTATTCGGTGGGCAGGGTTTGGTGCGGCTGGGAGGCGCAACCCGCCAGCAGGGCCAGCGGCAAGGCGAAATTCAGGGCTCGGAACAAAAAGGGCTGCGGAGGGTTCATGTGTGGATTCCGCCGGATGGGGTTGAAAGGGCCGGTAAGCATAACGGATATGGATGACCACGGTGGCTTTGGAGTGCGAGGCTTGCCCTGCGCTAAGCCGTCCTGCAGGGTAAGCCCCGCACTCCAAAAGCGGTTAGGCGTGGGCGGCGTGGCGGTAGCGGTAATACGCCGCGCACGCCCCTTCCGAAGACACCATGGTCGCGCCCAAGGGATGTTCCGGGGTGCAGCGGGTGCCGAAGGCCGGGCAGCGGTCGGGTTTCAGCGCCCCTTGCAGCACCAGGCCGCTGCGGCATTCGGCGGGTTCCGGCGCGGACACCCCGCCCACCTCGAAGCGGTTCTCGGCATCGAAATCGGCGTATTCCGGGCTGAGGCCCAGACCGCTGGCCGGAATCACCCCCAAGCCCCGCCAAGGCCGGTCGATCACCCGGAACACCTGGGCCAACAAGGCTTGGGCGGGCTGATTGCCTTCGCGCCGCACCGAACGGCGGTATTCGTTCTCGACCTCGTGGCGGCCTTCCTCCAATTGCTTGAGGCAGCGATGGATGCCGCTCAGGATGTCCACCGGCTCGAAGCCGGTCACCACGATGGGAATCTTATAGCGCCGGGCCAGGGGTTCGTATTCGGTATAGCCCATCACCGTGCAGACATGGCCCGCCGCCAGGAAGCCCTGCACCCGGTTGTTGGGCGCGCCGAGCAGGGCTTCCATCGCGGGCGGCACCCGCACATGGCTGACCAGGAGCGAGAAATTGGCGAGCCCTTCCCGCTTGGCCTGGAACGCCGCCATGGCGGCGGCGGGCGCGGTGGTCTCGAAACCGACCGCGAAGAACACCACCTGCCGCCGTGGATGGTCGCGGGCGGTCTTCACGGCGTCCAAGGGCGAATAGACCGTCCGCACATCGCCGCCCGCCGCCTTCACCGCCAATAAATCACGCTCCGAACCCGGCACCCGGAGCATATCGCCGAACGAACAGAGGATGGCCTCGGGCCGCTGGGCGATGGCGATGGCCTTGTCGATGCATTCCAGCGGGGTGACGCAGACCGGGCAGCCGGGACCGTGGATCAGTTCCACTTGTTCCGGCAACAGCCGGTCCAGGCCGTATTTCATGATGGAATGGGTTTGCCCGCCGCAGATTTCCATGAGCGTCCAGGGCCGCGTGACCAGGGCGGCGATGTGTTCGGTGAGTTTCTTGGCGGTGTCGGGATTGCGGTATTCGGCGAGATGTTTCATGGAAGCTCGGCCTCGTCCGCGTGCAGGGCCGCGAGCGCGGCGAATTCGGCCAGGGCTTCCGCCGCCTCGGCCTCGTCGAGCCGGGAAATGGCGAAGCCGGCATGGACGATCACGTAATCGCCGACCTGGGCCTCCGGCACGAAGGCGAGGCTGGTTTCCTTGACGATGCCGCCGAAGTTGACGCGGCCCGGTTGCTCGGGGGTTGCGGGGAGGCTGAGGATTTGTCCGGGGATGGCTAGGCACATAAGGGGGTCGCATGGGTTGGGCGCGTGGGCGCGGGGTTGGGAAACACGATGGCGGCGCGGGGAATCGCTGTCAAGCGCGGCAAAACCGTTCACGGCCCGCCCCGAACCGCTAAAATAGCCCGTTTTGCGCTCCGTTAATAAACACGCGACATGAAGGTATTGCATTGCGCATGGATTCCCGAATCCGGCGAAAGCTTCGTCCAGGCGGGCGATTTTTGGCTCTGGGCGGAACAGGGTGGGGCGGGCGCGGCGCGGGGTGGACGCCGCCATCCCCGCCATCTGCCCAAGACCGAACTCATCGCCTTCCTGGAAAATCCCCTGGGGTTGACGATTTCCTCTTATGAACGGCGCTTCCATTTCCTGGCCCGCGGCCTGTCCCTGCCCACGGCGGAGGGACTGCCGATACCCGCGCCCGAGTTCGAGCATGGCGGCGACGAGGAGCCGCCCCCCGCCGCGCTCGAACTGTGGGAGCTGGACGCCTACCGCCTGACCCGCCCCATCCGCCAACTGGGCGAACTGCGCTTCCTGGCCTATTACCATGGTCCCGAGGCCAAGCCCGGCGGCGACCTGCTGTTCTGGCATTATTTCACCCAGTCGCTGAAGGCGGTGATCCTGCGCGACCGCTATATCCCGGCCCTGGTCTACCGGGTGTCGCCCGAGGGCGGGCGCGAGTTGTACGCCGGTTGGGAGATCGTCTCCGACGACTACGAACGGCTGATCCACGAAGCCGCCCACAGGATGCCGGACGCCTGCGCCATCGTCGGCGGGGCGATGTATGAGAAAACCGGCCTGCTACGGCATTGCGCCGAGGTCTTGGTGAAACGCCTGGTGGCCCAGGCGGCGGAAGGTTCGGCCTTGGAGCGCGGCCTGCGCGGCACTTTGCTCGAAGCCTGTGTGACCGAGGGCGAACCCGTGCCGTGGAAGGCCGGCGAGCCGGTGACGCTGTACCGCCAGTGGCAGGCGTGGCGCGGCAAACTGGCGGCACGGCGCGAGGAGTCCGGTTTCACCCTGGTGCTGCAATTGCACGAAGCCTTCGGCGAGCGCGGGGCGTGGCGGCTGGAACTCTTGGTCGCCCCGCGCCGGGAGCCTTCCCGGCAAGTGTCCTTGGCCGAATATTGGCGCATGGACCAGAAAGCCCAGCGGGCGTTCGGCCTTCTGTGCGGCGGCGATCTGGACAAAAAACTCTTGCTGGCTTTGGGGCAGGCCGCGCGGATTTATCCGCCGCTGTGGGAAGGTTTGGACGAGGCCCGGCCTTGGGGCATCGCCTTGGGCTTGGAAGACGCCTTCGCCTTCCTGCACGAAGGGGCGTGGGTGTTGGAGGATGCCGGGTTCATGGTGCTGGTGCCCGCGTGGTGGACGCCGCAGGGCCGCCGCCGGGCCAAGGTCCGGCTCCGCGCCGGGGGCAAGCATCCCACCGGCAGCGGGCGGCGCGATGCGCTCGACGTGAGCAGCCTCATCGCCTACCGCTACGACCTGGCCCTGGGCGACGAAGTCCTCGACGAGCAGGAATGGCAAAGCTTGGTCGAGAGCAAGTCGCCCTTGGTGCGGTTCCGGGGCCGTTGGTTGGCCCTGGACCGCGACAAGATGCGCGAAATGTTGGACTTCTGGCGCCGTCACCAGCAGGGCGACAACGGCATGAGCCTCCCCGACCTGATGCGGAAGGCGGCGGAGGACGAGGATTTCTTCGAGATCGAGGCCCGCGACAACCTGGCCGAGATGCTGGACAAGCTCAGGGACCACAGCCGCTTGCAGCCGGCGGCCGATCCGCCCGGTTTCGGCGCGGCCCTGCGCGATTATCAGCGCCGCGGCCTGGCCTGGATCGCCTTCCTGGAAAGCCTGGGGCTGAACGGCTGCCTCGCCGACGACATGGGCCTGGGCAAGACCATCCAGGTCTTGGCCCGGCTGGCCGAGGAGCGGGTCGGCGGCGCTAAGGTCGCGCCGACCCTGCTGGTCGCGCCGACTTCGGTCATCGGCAACTGGAAACGGGAGATCGAGCGCTTCACGCCGGGACTCCGTGCCTTCATCCACCACGGCACGGTCCGGCTGCGCGACGCGGCCAAGTTCCAAGCCATCTGCCTGGACCACGACGTGGTCATCACCTCCTACGCCCTGGCCCGCAAGGACGAAAAAGTGCTGGCCCCCATCGCCTGGAAGCGGGTGGTGCTGGACGAGGCCCAGAACATCAAAAACCCGCTTTCGGCCCAGACCAAGGCCGTGCTGAAGTTCAACGCCGAGCATCGCTTGGCCCTGACCGGCACCCCGGTCGAAAACCGCCTGCTCGACCTATGGTCGATCTTCAATTTCCTCAATCCGGGCTATCTCGGGCGGCAATCGCATTTCCGCCAGCGCTACGAACTCCCGATCCAGCGCGACAACGACCCGCGCTCCGCCGAAACCCTCAAGCGGCTGATCGAGCCGTTCGTGCTGCGCCGGGTCAAGACCGATCCCGATATCATGCGCGACCTGCCCGACAAGCTGGAAAACCGCCAGTTCTGCAACCTGTGCCGGGAACAGGCTTCGCTGTACGAAGCCGTGGTGCGCGACGTGGAACGCCATTTGAACGAGGCCGAGGGCTTCAACCGCCAGGGCTTGATCCTCTCCACCCTGACCCGGCTCAAGCAAATCTGCAACCATCCGACCCAGTTCCTGCGCGATGGCAGCCCGTTCAGCCCGCTGCGCTCGCCCAAGCTGGAACGGCTCCGGGATATGCTGGGCGATGTGGTCGGCGAAGGCGAAAGCGCCCTGGTGTTCACCCAATTCGCCGAAATCGGCGAGCGCCTGGAAAAGTATCTGGCCGAGGCGCTGGATTGCCCGATCTATTACCTGCACGGCGCGGTGCCCGCCGCCAAGCGCGAGCGCATGATCGCCGAGTTCCAGAATCCCGACACCGGCCCCGCCGTGTTCGTGCTGTCGCTGCGGGCGGGCGGGGTGGGCATCACCCTGACCAAGGCCAACCATGTGTTCCATTTCGACCGCTGGTGGAATCCGGCGGTGGAGGACCAGGCCACCGACCGCGCCTTCCGTATCGGCCAGCAAAAGAACGTGTTCGTCCACAAGTTCATCACGCTCGGCACCTTGGAGGAGCGCATCGACCGCCTGATCGAGGAAAAGAAGGAAGTGGCCTCGCTCATCGTCGGCAACGACGAATCCTGGCTCAGCCGCTTAGATAACGAGACCTTCCGCGAGTTGATCGCCTTGAACCGGATGGCGGTGTTGGAATAGCGGGCGGGTAGAATACCGTCGATCCGACATCGTCCATCAGCACGGGTAAGCCCATGAACACCGAATCCATCCTCCGCGCCGCCGAGGCCATCCAAGCCGCCCTCCTGGCTCACGAAGCCGATATCGAAGCGCTGGACCGCGCCATCGGCGATGGCGACCATTTCATCAATATGAAGCGCGGGGCGGCGGTCGTGGTCGCGATGCGCGACGAACTGGCCGCGCTCGCGCCGGACGCCGCCTTGCAGAAGATCGGCATGAAGCTGCTGTCCAGCATCGGCGGGGCTTCGGGGCCGTTGATCGCCAGCTTTTTCCTGGCGATGGCGAAAACAATGCAAGAGCGGGGCGCGGACGGCTGGCCGCAGATCGCCGCCGCTTTCGCCGCCGGGGTCGCGGCCATCCAGAGCCGGGGCAAGGCCGATCTGGGCGAGAAGACCATGCTGGACGTGCTGATCCCGGTGTCGCGCTGCTTCACCCGTTTGGCGGAGGCGGGCACCGAGCCCGCCGCGCTGTGCGCCGAACTCAAGCGCGAGGCCGTGCAAGGCATGGAATCCACCCGCGATATGATCGCCAGCAAGGGCCGCGCCGCCTTCCTGGGCGAACGCGCCATCGGCCATATCGATCCGGGGGCCAAGACCAGCCAAGTCATGATCTGCACCGTGTGCGATTTGGCCTCGACTTGAAATCCCATCCCCTCCATCAGGAACCCCAGCCCATGAAGAAATTTATCAACGCGGTGGACGACGTTTTGGTCGAGAGCCTGTCCGGTTTCGCGGCGGCCCATGCCGATCTGGTCCGGCTCCAACTCGATCCGCATTACCTGTGCCGGGCGCAAAAAGCCCAAAACAAGGTCGCGATCATCTCGGGCGGCGGCTCCGGCCACGAGCCTTTGCACGGCGGTTTCGTGGGTTATGGGATGCTGGACGCGGCCTGTCCCGGCCATGTGTTCACCTCGCCGACCCCGGACCAGATGCTCGCCGCCGCCGAAGCGGTCGAAGCGGGCCGGGGCGTGTTGTTCATCGTCAAGAACTACGCGGGCGATGTGATGAATTTCGAGATGGCGGCGGAACTGCTGCCCTTCGACCACGCCACCGTGTTGACCAGCGACGATGTGGCGGTCGAGGATTCCACCTACACCAGCGGACGCCGCGGCGTGGCCGGCACCTTGATCGTGGAGAAGGTGGTCGGGAGCCTCGCCGAAACCGGGGCCGATCTGGCCGCCTGCCAAGCCTTGGGCGAGAAGGTGAACCGCCGCACCGCCTCCATGGGCGTGGCCTTGACCAGCGGCACCGTGCCGGCGGCGGGTCGGCCCACCTTCGACATCGGCCCGGACGAACTGGAAATGGGCGTTGGCATCCACGGCGAACCGGGCCGCCGCCGCGAAGCGCTGCGCCCGGCGGATGCCATCGTCGGCGATGTGCTCGCCGCCCTCATCGAAGACCTGAAACCGGAACCCGGCAGCCGGGCCTTGCTGTTGGTGAATGGCTTCGGCGGCACGCCCTTGATGGAACTGTATTTGCTCTACCACGCGGCGGCGCGTGGGCTGGCGGAACGGGGCGTCGCGGTGGAACGCTCCCTGGTCGGCAATTACGTCACCTCGCTGGACATGGCCGGGGCTTCGCTCACGCTGTGCTTGCTGGACGACGAAATCCTCGCCCATTGGGACGCGCCGGTACACACCCCGGCCTTGCGTTGGGGCCGCTAAGCCATGACGACCAAGCAGGGCAAGACGTGGTGGGGTCGGCGTTTCCTCGAAGGCTTGGAAACCTTCACCGAAAGCGGGCGTTTGGCGCGGGGCCGGCAGTATGCCGCCACCCAGCGCATCGCCGAATGGGGCATCCGTGGCAGCCGGGTCGAGGCGAAAGTGAAGGGACAAGCCAGTCCGTACTATGGCGTCTACGAAGAGCCGGTCTATCGGACCCTGGTCGAGTTCACGCCCATCCCCGACGCGGCCTGGAACGAGGCCATCGGCCAGATCGGCGGCAAAGCCGGATTCGTCTGCCGTTTGTTGTTCAACGAGATGCCGGACGAGATCGAGCGGCCCCTGGCCGGACTCGGGCTGTCGCTCCTACCCCAGGGCCGCAAGGATGTCGCCGCCGCGTGTTCCTGTCCGGACGCCGAGAAGCCTTGCAAGCATGTCGCCGCGCTGTATCACCTCCTGGCGGCCAAGCTGGACCACGACCCTTTCCTGCTGTTCGAACTGCGCGGGCTGTCCCGCGCCGACTTGGCGCTGCGGCTCAAGGCCACGCCTTTGGGCGCGGCCCTGGCGGCGGCGCTGACCGAGAACCTAGGGGAACCCGAACCCGCCCGCGCCTTCTTCCACCGCCCGGAGCCGGTGGCCCTGCCCGCCACGGTGTCGCCCAGGGATTTCTGGCGCGGAGCCAAGCGCTTGCCGCAGGGGGTGGAATCGCCGCCGCCCGCCGCTTTATCCGGCATCCTGATCCGCAAGGGCGGGGATTATCCGCCGTTCTGGGATAAGGAATTGTCCTTCGTCGAGGCGATGGACGGCTTCTACGAACAGGTGCGCAAGAAGGCCAAGGATTGGATGTAAGAGCGTGTTTTAAAAGTCCTTATCGGTCGAGTCGTCTGATCATCGCGATGTGGATGAATGCCTCGCTAGCGGCGGTCTGGACCTCGTAGTCCTCGCTGAGGCGGCGGTAGCGGTAGAGCCAGGCGAAAGTCCGCTCCTGCATCCAAATAAAAACCCCTACGGCAACGCCACCACCACAGGCGCGACCCAAGCCGGATCGCGATGTTCCGCTACCACCGTCGTATAAATCCCGCCCCGCACGTTGAACTTCGCGGTCAGGCGCATGAAGCGGGGCCGGGTCGCTTCGACCAGATCGTCCAGGATGCGGTTGGTCACGGCCTCGTGGAACGCGCCCTCGTCGCGGAACGACCAGGCGTAGAGCTTCAAGGACTTCAGTTCCACGCACAACTGGTCCGGCACGTATTCGAGCAGGAGGGTGGCGAAATCCGGCTGGCCGGTCTTGGGGCACAGGCAGGTGAATTCGGGGACATCGATGCGGATGGTGTAATCGCGGCCCGGTTGGGGATTGTCGAAGGTTTCTAGCGCTTTGCTGGGTAGTGTGGACATGGCTCTGAATGGCTAAAAAGGCGGGAAACAAGCCCGCCAGGATGAAGAACGCCTTGCGGATTAGCCGGTTATAATAGCCGGGCCATTTTCCGCAAACCATCCGACCACGCCCACGCCCTTGTTATCCCGACCCCTCCCCCCCTTCCGGGCACCGCCCGGCCCGCGATAGCCGATGCGCCTCGAAAAAATCAAACTCGCGGGCTTCAAATCCTTCGTCGATCCCACCACCCTCCCGCTGCCCGGCAACCTGGTCGGCATCGTCGGTCCCAACGGCTGCGGCAAGTCCAACATCATCGACGCCGTGCGCTGGGTCATGGGCGAAAGCTCGGCCAAGCACCTGCGCGGCGACACCATGGCCGATGTGATCTTCAACGGCTCTTCCAGCCGCAAGCCGGTGGGCATGGCCTTCGTGGAACTGGTGTTCGACAACGGTGAAGGCAAAGCCCCCGGCGAATTCGCCAAATACCCGCAAATTTCCATCAAGCGCCAAGTCACCCGCGACGGCCAATCGGTCTACTTCCTCAATGGCTCGCGCTGCCGCCGCAAGGACATCACCGATCTATTCCTAGGCACCGGCCTCGGTTCGCGCAGCTACGCCATCATCGAACAAGGCACCATCTCCCGCCTGATCGAAGCCAAGCCCGACGAACTGCGCTCCCTGATCGAGGAAGCCGCCGGTATCTCCAAATACAAGGAGCGCCGCCATGAAACCGAACTGCGCATGGGCCACACCCAGGAAAACCTCGACCGCCTCATGGACGTGCGCGACGAAGTGGCGAAGCAACTGGAAAGCCTCAAGCGCCAGACCAAGAAGGCCGAAAAATACCTCGCCCTGCGCGACGAGGAACGCCGCCACAAACAACAACTCCTGGCCCTGCGCTGGCTCAAATACGACCAACAGGGCCAGAGCCTCAAAGCCACGTTGGCCGGTTACGAAACCCGCTTCCGCGAGTTGTACGGCGCGGGCCACGCCCTGGCCGAAACCTTGGAATTGCAACGCGCCCAGCACGACACCCTGCAAACCCAACTCGGCGAGCAACAAGCCCGCTTCTACGAACTCGGCTCCGAAATCAACCGGCTGGAACTCGCCCTGCAACACGCCAAGCAGACCCGTGACAACCTGCTGCAAGAACAAGAGCGCCTCGGCGCGGAAAAAACGCTGGCCCTGCGCGATCTCGACCAGGATCAAGCCCAACTCGCCGCTTTGCGGGAAGAACTGGCGGCGGTGGCTGTATCCCTGGAACAGACGCAAGCCGCCGAACAAGCCGCCGCCAGCCGCCGTGCCGAGGCCGAACACGCCCTGCAAGCGGCCCGCTTGGCTTTCGAGCAATCCAGCGGCGAACTCGGGCGCTCGCACAGCCAAGCCGAAATCCAGCGCGCCCGCCTCAAGCAACTAGAGCAGCAACAGCGCCAGTTGGAAACCCGCCGCGAACGCCTGGACCACGAGCGGGAAGAATTGGAAGACACGCTCCAGGCCGAAGGTTTGGAGGATTTGCGCCAGGAAACCGCCGAACTCGAAGCCGAACGCGCCGAACTGCAAGCGCGCCTGCCCGCTTTGCACAGCGCGATCCAAGCCGACCGCGCCCGCAGCAAGCAATGCCAGGAAGACCTGAACGCCCGCCGCGCCGAGCTGCACGCCCTGCAAGGCCGTATCAGTTCGCTGGAAACCCTGCAACAGCACGCCATGGGCAAGGACCGGGCCGGATTGAAACACTGGCTGGCCGAACATGCCTTGGATCAAGCCGGACGCCTCGCCGAACACCTGGACGTGGCCCCCGGCTGGGAAACCGCCGTCGAAAGCGTCTTGGGCACCCATCTCGAAGCCCTGTGCGTGGCCACCGCCGCGCCCTATCTGCCGCATCTGGCCGCCATCGGCGACGAGGCTTTGGGCTTGATCGAAACCCGCGCCGCCCCCCAAACCTCCCCCGCGCCGAAAGCCGCCCGCCTGCTGGACCGGGTGCGGTCGCCCTGGAATCTCGGGCCGCTGTTGGGTTCGGTGTATTGCGCCGACGATTTGGACAGCGCCCGCGCCCTGAGCGAAGCCATGGCCGAACATGAATCGGTGGTCACGCCCGACGGCGTCAAGCTCGGCCCCGGCTGGCTGGCCGCGCCCAAAGGCGACGACGGCAAAGCCGGCGTCCTCAAGCGCGAGCGCGATCTGCGCGAACTCAAAGCCCGCCGCGACGACTGCCAAGCCCAGGCACTCACCCTGGAACACGCGCTGGCCCAGGCCGAAACCTCGATCCGCGCCGCCGAGCAAGAACGCGAACGCCTGCAAACCGACGAACGCCGCCTCGCCTCCGAACACGCGAAGCTCAAGGCCGAACTCAGCGCCGCCGAAGCCCGCTGCGAACAAGCCAGCAAGCGCCTGCGCCAACTGGAATTGGAAACCGAAGACCTGGAAGCCCAACGCGCCGAGAACGGCGAAGAAACCGCCGAAGCCCGCGGCCTCCTGCTCGACGCCGAAGACCGCCTGGCCGAACTCGGCCCCAAAGCCACCGAACAAGCCAGCCGCCGCGCCGCCCTGGAAAGCCAGTTGCAGGAAACCGACGCCGCCCTCCGCGCCGAACGCGAGCGCCGCAACGCCCTCCACAGCCGCCGCGAGAGCCTCGCCTCCAACGAAAACCTCACCCTCAAACATTTGGAGCGGGCGCAATCCTTATACGGCCAAGCCCTGGAACGCCTGGAAACCCTGAGCCAGCGCCTCGCCGAAACCGCCACCCCGGTCGAAGCCGAGGAAATCGAGCGAGACCGCCTCATCGAACGCCGCACCGCCGCCGACCGCAACCTCAACGAACTGCGCCGCCGCGACCAAGAAACCAGCGCCGAAATCCGCCGCCTCAACGAAGCCCGCCTCCAGAACGAGCGCGACCTGGAGGCGCTCAAGGAAAAGCTGGAACAGGCCAAGCTCGAACTCTCCACCAACGAAGTGCGCTGGCAGACCGTGCGCGAGCAATTCGAGGAACTCGACGCCCGCCCGGACGAAGTGATCGCCGGACTCCCGCCCGAAGCCGAGGAAAAAGCTTGGCAACAGCGCGTCACCGAACTGGCGGAAGAAATCTCCCGCCTGGGCGCGGTGAACCTGACCGCGATGGAGGAATACCAAGCCCAGGACGAGCGCATGAAATTCCTCGACCAGCAGCACCAGGACTTGAGCCAATCGCTCGCCACCCTCAAGGAAGCCATCGACAAGATCGACAAGGAATGCCGCGCCCGCTTCAAGGACACCTTCGACCAGATCAACGCCGGTTTGCAGCGCATGTTCCCCAAGCTCTTCGGCGGCGGACAGGCATATTTGGAACTGACCGAGCGCGAATTGCTGGAAGCCGGGGTCAGCGTGATGGCGCGGCCCCCTGGCAAGCGCAATAGTTCCATCCACCTGCTCTCGGGCGGCGAAAAGGCGTTGACGGCGGCGGCCTTGGTGTTCGCCATTTTCGAGCTGAATCCCGCGCCGTTCTGCCTGCTCGACGAAGTGGACGCGCCCTTGGATGACGCCAACGTGGGCCGGTTCAGCCAGTTGGTCAAGGAAATGTCGGAGCGGGTACAATTCCTGTTCATCTCCCACAACAAGGCCACCATGGAAATCGCCCAGCATTTGGCGGGCGTGACCATGAAGGAACCTGGGGTATCTCGGATCGTCGCGGTGGATATTGATGCGGCGGTGGAAATGGCGGCGATGTGAATAAGCTTTTCAATGGCAAAGCGGCAATGGAGCAACTTTCCTTGACCGGATTCGACGAGGCACAACAAATAGGCCGGGAAACCACGCTGGTATCGTCACTCCAAGGGTTTCAATTGCAATATGAACATCCCCATGGCCGACTTTACCAAGGGGATTCAATCGCGTGGCTGTCTTCGTTGGAAACGGCCAGTATCGACTTGGTGTTTGCCGACCCGCCCTACAATATCAAAAAGGCCGACTGGGACAGTTTCGATAGCCAAGAGCAGTATATCGAATGGTCCATGCGCTGGATTGGCCAAGCCTCGCGGATACTAAAACCGACCGGCGCTCTATATGTCTGCGGCTTCTCCGAAATCCTCGCCGATTTAAAACACCCAGCTTCCAAATACTTCAAGCATTGCCGTTGGTTGATTTGGCACTACAAAAACAAAGCCAACCTAGGCAACGACTGGGGACGCTCCCATGAAAGCATCCTGCATTTCCGCAAATCAGACCAATTCACGCTGAATATCGACGATGTTCGGGTACCTTATGGGGCACACACCCTGAAATACCCCTCGCATCCACAAGCCGAAACCAGCGCCTACGGCAAAGGCGGCAACAAACCCCGCGAAAACTGGATGCCGCACCCCAAAGGAGCCAAACCCAAGGATGTGATCGATATTCCCACCACTTGCAACGGGATGGGCGAAAAAACCCCGCACCCCACCCAAAAGCCGGAAGAATTATTGCGTAAGTTTGTCCTGGCTTCCTCCAACCAAGGTGATTTAATCATCGATCCATTTTCCGGTTCTGGAACCACGGTCGTGGTCGCGGAGCAATTACAACGCCGTTGGATGGGGTGTGATCTGGATGCCCAATACAATCGATGGGCTATCGAACGCTTGGAAAACGTCCGCCGGATGAGCAAGGAAGAATGGATTTCCCATGACCGGAAAACGGCGGAAAGAAGGGAATCTATTCGATGAATCTTTCTAATTTGGTAGAACACGCCTCCAATAAAAAACACTTCCAATCTATAGCCGGTTATATTGAATTTTGCACTCGATACCTGGAATTCATAGAAACCGGCCTGCAAGCCCGCATTGTTTCTCAGAACGAAAGCCATTACCAATTTTTCCAATATAAGCAGGATGGGCATTTCAACATCACAAGGCCATTAAATTCCTCGTTGATGTATGATGCCGAATCCTTCGCATCGGCTACCGAGCAATTTTTCCATACGATAGAGAAACTAAAAAACCGGGAAACACCGTCAGCCGCGCTTCGGCATAATATAATTTACACTATTTACACAATCCAACAATCCATAGGCGCAACTCTCGACGCATTACCTGCTGGCAAATCGAATCAAGCCAGAAAACTAAACGGCGACCTGTTTGAAAGGCTGATACGGCTATTGATTTTAGATTTGGGAATAGAGTGTGTTTCTGGAACGGTGCGGGTCCCAGTCAAGGACTTCGATGGAACCGAATTATTCAAATCCAATTATCAACATGACCTGCTCATCAGCGAAGCGGGCGAATTGAAAATCATCGGATCGGTCAAAACTTCAAGCAAGGACCGGATCGATAAAATATTTGTCGATAAATTCCTATATAACAAGCTTACCGAAACCAATCTCCCGCACATCGCTATCTTCTTGAACGATGTGCAGCGCAAGAACAGCAAACACGAGAACAAGTACGGCATTAACTCTACATTCTTGCCCGGCCATTTCAAAGCTTATACTTTCAAATTGAACTCCCTGGATGGCGTATATTACTGTGATATCCGACCCAGCATGTTGGAAGACCCTACGCTCTCCAAACATATCAAGACCATAGACCACTTCTTCTATAGCGATTTGCGCCATCTTTTAAACAAGCATGGCGCGGACCTCGATGAAGTTGCTATCGATACGAATCAAGAAGACGATCATTAGCGGTTCCAATCCAACCGATTGAAATCGTGGAACCCTTTTCATAAATAACCAACCTCCCATCCGAGGAAACCCAATGGACAGAGATACTATTCGCATCGTCCTCTTGGTGATCGGCCTCCTGGTGATCGCCGGCATCTATATCTGGGGCCGCCACCGGCAGAAACTGCTGGATTTCCTCCAACGCCGCGGCGAATACGATGAATTGGGCTACGACCCCGGCCAGGAAGCCCCGCCGCCCAAATCCCGTTATCAAGACCCCGACGACGACGAATTCGAAAGCCTGGGCTATAAGGGCCGCAAACCCGCCGCGCCGGAACCCGCCGCCTACGGCCTGGACGACGATCTCGACAACGATCTGTTGGACTTCGGGGAATCCAAGCCCGCCCCCGAGCCACCACCGGCCAAATCCAAACCCGAAGCCGCCGCGAAAACCCCACCGGAACCCAAGAAAACCACCGGCAGCGCCCCGATCCCGGTCTTGATCCAGGTCAGCGTGGTGGCGAGCGGCGGGCGGCGCTATTTCCAGGGCGACGACCTCCGCGACGCGCTGCTCGACCTGGATTTGATCCACGGCAGCATGGGCATCTTCCACCGCTACGACCGCAAGTTCCGGGAAACCCTGTTCAGCGTCGCCAGCCTGGTCGAACCCGGCACCTTCCCGATGGACAACATGGAAGCCTTCGAATGCCCCGGCGTGGTGCTGTTCTTCCAGCCCGACCGGGTATCCAACCCTATCGCGGTGTTCGACGACTTGGTCCGCACCAGCCACAAGCTGGCGAACCGGCTGGGCGGGGCCGAGTGGGATGAAAAACGCCAGCCCCTGACCCAGGACAAAATCGCCCATATGCGCGGCCTGCTGGAAGACGCCTGCGAAGACTCATGAACACCCCCGAATCCGCCCGGCACCGCGCCGCCGAATTGCGCGGACAGATCGAATTCCACAACGAGCGCTATCACAAGTTCGACGCGCCGGTGATTCCAGACGCCGAATTCGACGCCTTGATGCGCGAACTCATCGCGCTGGAACACGACCATCCCGAACTGCGGACCCCCGATTCGCCCACGCAACGGGTGGGTTCGGCCCCGCTCAAGGCGTTCGCGGAAGTCCGCCACGAAGTCCCGATGCTGTCGCTGGACAACGCCTTCACCGACGGGGATGTGGCCGATTTCGAGCGGCGGGCGCAAAAGCCCTTGCACGGGGTGGCGCTGGATTATCTGGTCGAACCCAAGCTGGACGGGCTGGCCGTCAGCCTCATCTATGAAAACGGCCTCCTGGCGCGGGCCGCGACCCGTGGCGACGGCCAGACCGGCGAGGACATCACCCACAATGTCCGCACCATCCGCGCGGTGCCGCTGCGCTTGGCGGGCGCGGGCTGGCCGGCGCGGTTCGAGGCGCGGGGCGAGGTGTTCATGCCCAAGGCCGGTTTCGAGGCACTGAACGAACGGGCGCGGCGGCTGGGCGAAAAAACCTTCGCCAACCCGCGCAACGCCGCCGCCGGGAGCCTGCGCCAGCTCGACCCCAAGATCACCGCCGCCCGGCCCCTGGCTTTCTTCTGCTATGGCTACGGCGCTTATCCCACCGCCGAACTGCCCGCCACCCAAAGCGAACTGATGGCGCGGTTCAAGTCCTGGGGTTTGCCGGTCAACCCCGAATCGCATGTGGTCCAGGGCAGCGCGGCCTGCCTCGATTATTACCGCGATCTGCGGGCGCGGCGGGCCGGGCTGGATTACGACATCGACGGCGTGGTCTACAAGATCGACCGGCTGGACCAGCGCGAAACCCTGGGTTTCGTGGCCCGCGCCCCGCGCTGGGCCATCGCCCATAAATTCCCGGCGGAGGAAGCCACCACCCGCGTCACCGCCATCGAGGTGCAAGTCGGACGCACCGGTGCCTTGACCCCGGTGGCGCGGTTGGAGCCGGTGTTCGTCGGCGGCGTCACCGTCACCAACGCCACTTTGCACAATATCGACGAAGTCCGGCGCAAGGATATCCGGGTCGGCGATACCGTGGTGGTGCGGCGGGCGGGCGATGTCATCCCGGAAGTGGTGAAAAGCCTCCCGGAATTACGGGACACCGAAGTCCCGCTGTTCGAGTTGCCCACGCACTGCCCCGTATGTGGCTCGGAGGTGGAAACCGCCGAAGGCGAGGCCATCGCCCGCTGTAGCGGCGGCTTGTATTGCCCGGCCCAGCACAAGGAAGCCATCAAGCATTTCGCCTCGCGCCGGGCCATGGATATCGACGGCCTGGGCGACAAGCTGGTGGACCAAATCCTCGACAAGGGTCTCATCAAAACCGTGGCCGACCTCTACCGGCTCCAGGTCGATGAACTGGCCGGTTTGGAGCGCATGGGCCGCAAATCGGCGGAAAACCTGGTCGCCGCGCTCGACAAGAGCAAACACACCAGCTTGCCGCGCTTCCTCTACGCCTTGGGAATACGCGAGGTGGGCGAAGTCACCGCCCAGACCTTGGCCGCGCATTTCCGCGAACTCCCCGCCATCCAAGCCGCCGACGAGGAAACCCTGCAAACCGTGCCCGACGTGGGTCCGTCGGTCGCCCACCATATCCACACCTTCTTCCGCCAACCCCATAACCTGGAAGTGGTCGCGGCGCTGCTGGCGGCGGGAATAGACTGGGAACCGATGCCCGAGTTGCCGCCCGCCGCCGAATTGCCGCTCAAGGGCCAAACCTTCGTCGTCACCGGCACGCTGGAATCCCTATCCCGCGAGGAAGCCAAGGCCAGGCTGCAAGCCCTGGGCGGCAAGGTCGCGGGGAGCGTCTCCAAAAATACCCGCGCCGTCATCGCCGGGGCCGATCCCGGCTCGAAGCTGGCCAAGGCGCGGGAATTGGGCGTCGAGGTCTTGGACGAGGCGGGGTTCCTGGCTTTGTTGGATGGCGCGGCCTGAACCCGCCACCGGAAATACCTTCCACAGGCCGCCCTCAGCGGCCTTTTTCATGCCCGGACCCCAGCGCCGCGACGGCGCGTTAGAATGCCCCATCCCGTCCAGCCATCATCGACGCCATGAAATACCACGACCTCCGCGACTTCATCCTAGCCCTGGAAGCCCAAGGCGAACTCAAGCGCATCCGCCTGGAAGCCGACCCCTACCTCGAAATCACCGAAATCTGCGACCGCACCTTGAAAGCGGGCGGCCCCGCGCTCTTGTTCGAGCAACCCAAGGGCAGCCAACACCGCCTGCTCGGCAACCTGTTCGGGACACCGCGCCGGGTGGCCCTGGGGATGGGCCAGGAATCGGTGGACGCCCTGCGCGAGGTCGGCAGGCTGCTGGCCTTCCTCAAGGAACCCGACCCGCCCAAGGGTTTCCGCGACATGTTCGACAAGCTGCCGCTGTTCAAGCAGGTATTGAACATGCCGGCCAAGCTGGTGAAACACCCGCCTTGCCAGGAAATCGTGCTGGGCGGTTCCGACATCGACCTCGGACGCTATCCCATCCAAACCTGCTGGCCGGGCGATGCCGGGCCGCTCATCACCTGGGCCTTGGTCGTCACCAAGGGACCGCACAAGGAACGCCAGAACCTTGGCATCTACCGCCAACAGGTTATCTCGCCTAATAAAACCATCATGCGCTGGCTGGCGCATCGCGGCGGCGCATTGGACTTCCGCGACTGGCAAGCGGCCCGTCCGGGCGAACCCTTCCCGGTCGCCGTGGCCTTGGGGGCCGATCCCGCCACCATCCTGGGCGCGGTGACGCCGGTGCCCGACAGCCTGTCGGAATACGCCTTCGCGGGGCTCCTGCGCGGCTCCAAGACCGAGGTCGCCCAATGCCTGACCTCCGACCTGCAAGTGCCCGCCAGCGCCGAAATCGTGCTGGAAGGCTTCCTTTATCCGGGCGAAACCGCCCCGGAAGGCCCGTTCGGCGACCACACCGGCTATTACAACGAGGTGGACGAATTCCCGGTGTTCACCATCGAGCGCATCACCCAGCGCAGCGACGCCATCTACCACAGCACCTACACCGGCCGCCCGCCCGACGAACCCGCCGTCCTCGGCGTGGCGCTGAACGAGGTATTCGTGCCCATCCTGCAAAAACAGTATCCGGAAATCGTCGATTTCTACCTGCCGCCCGAGGGCTGTTCCTATCGTCTGGCGGTGGTCAGCATGAAAAAGCAATATCCGGGGCACGCCAAGCGGGTGATGTTCGGGGTGTGGGGCTTCCTCAGGCAATTCATGTATACCAAATTCGTCATCGTAGTGGACGATGACGTGGACGCCCGTAACTGGCAAGATGTGGTCTGGGCCATCACCACCCGTATGGACCCGGCGCGGGATATCACCTTGATCGAAAACACGCCCATCGATTATCTGGATTTCGCCTCGCCGGTATCCGGGCTGGGTTCCAAGGCCGGTTTCGACGCCACCAACAAATGGCCGGGGGAAACCCAGCGGGAATGGGGCACGACGATCCAGATGACCGAGGCGGTGAAAAGGCGGGTGGATGCGATCTGGGCGGAGTTGAATATCTTGTAAACCACGGCGGCCACGGGAGGCGCGATGATCAGCAATGAAATCACTTCCTATCTGGATAATAAATACCTGAACAAAGCCGAATACCATATGGGCAGGCTGCATCTGCATTCGCTGCCCAGTTATCTGACCGTGGTCATGGGCAATGGCTGCAATATCGATTGCCGCCATTGCTACCAATGGAAAAACCGCGATAACCTATTCCGCGATGCCCAGCTCGGGGCCGACCTGCGGCGGGAACTGACCGCGTTCTACCCCTATCTTTCCACCCTGCGCATCCAGGGCGGCGAAGTATTCGCCCTGCGCGGCTTCGAGGATTTATTGGACGATATCGGTGCCCTGGTGCAACGCCCCATCGTGAGTATCAGCACCAACGCCACCTTGATCGATGAAAAATGGGCGCGGCGCATCGTGGCCATGCCTTTGCAATCCATGACCGTTTCCCTGGACGCCGGTACCGCCGCCACCTTCGAGCGTGTGCGCCGGGGCGCGAAATTCGACCAGGTCGTCGCCAATATCGAACGGGTGCAACGGTTAAAACAAAGCCATAACAGCCCCTATCCGGTATTGGATTCCTTCTTCGTCATCATGCGGAGCAACTTCCGGGAAATCCCCCAATTCCTCGACCTCATGATCGACCTGGGGATTAAACGGGTCTCTTTCCAAACCATGCTGGTCGATGCCAGGAACCAGGAGCGCGAACCGGATATCGTGGACGAAGTCCTGTGCGACGCGGGCGAGGTCGCGGAGCTACATGCGATCCTGCGCGATGTATTGGAATATCAAGCCCGCTATTTCCATAGGATCGCCTGGAGCGGTTTGAATTCGCTGTTCGCCGCGCATAAACTCCCGGCGGACTTCCTGGACGAACAAGGCTGCACCCTCACGCCCGACCAGGACGATTCGGAAACCGACGCTTCCGGCCCCGGCAACCGCTACGCCCATTTGATTCCCCCCGAGATACACCCGGAATTCGGGCCGTTCCCCGGCCTCCACCATACCGGGAAAACCGGCCATACCGGCACCGAAACCTGCCGGAATCCCTGGTCCACGATGTTCATCACCGAAAATGGCGATGTTTCCCTGTGTTTTCTCTCCGACCCCGTCGGCAATCTTTATCAAACCCCCTTGATGCAAATTTGGAACAGCCCGGCCGCCATCGTCAAACGCAGCCATCTCTTGCACGGGAAATACCTGGAGGGCGGTTGTTCCAAACTCTGGTGCGAATGGCGGGAGGGGGATTCCGGTTTCCGGCCCGATGCCGAATCCTGGCGGCGCTTGCTGCAACTGACCTCGGCCCTGGTCGCCCGGACCCGCCCCAAGGATATTAAAAAACCCGTTTCCCCGGCCCAAGCCTGGATCAAAAACCCCGACCATAAAGGGTTGCAGGCGGTGCGCCGCCTATTGGACGAACGCGACAGCCGCGTCAAGGAACTGGAGGCCTTGATCGTCGAGCTTTGGGATAAGAATGGGTTATTGCACGAAGCCGGTCAGAAGCATATCGACCATCTGGAAAACCGGATCAAACAATTGGAAAGCCAGCTACGGAAACCCCATGATTACCCCAGCCCCGGAAAACACGCCGCCAGCGACGGGCCTTGACCGGCCCGGAATATCCGCCACGCCCGCGATCTCCGCCTCCCTCATCTGCTGCGACCTGCTCAATGTCGAGCGCGAATTACGGCATATGGAGGAAGCGGGCACCGATTACCTCCACATCGACCTGATCGACGGCCATTTCAGCCCGAGTATGCCCTTGGGATTGGATTTGGTGCGGCAGGCCCGCCGCAAAACCCGGTTGCCCTTCGATGTCCACCTGATGGTGGAGAACAACGAATTCTTCATCCGGGAAATGCTGGATATCGGGGCGGAACGGATCGCTTTCCATTACGAATCGGCCTTCCATGTGGACCGGCTGCTATGCCTCGTCCGCGAGCGCGGCGTCGAGGCCGGGCTGGCGCTGATGCCGACCACCCCGCTGTCGGTGCTGGATTATTGCGTGGACCGGCTGGACTTCGTCCTGCTGATGCTCATCAATCCCGGCTTCGCTGGGCACAAGGACGAAACCCAGGTGCCCTACGCCCTGCGCCGGGTGGCCGATTGCCGCCGCCACCTCCGGGGCTTCGGACTCGATATCCCCATCGAGGTCGATGGCCGGGTGGGTTTCGACAATATTCCAGGACTCATCGCCGCCGGCGCCACCGATTTGGTGGCCGGCACCCGCAGCGCCTTCCATCCCGGCGGCACCCTGGCCGAAAACATCCACAGGATGCGGCAAGCCGCCACCGCGGGCTTTTCCAACCGTCCCGGACCGGCCTGTGGATAACTTTGGACACGGCCCCACCCTGTGGATAAGTCTTTGGATAACTACTGTATAACTCCCCTTGAACTCTGTGGATAAGCTGTGGAAAAAATTTCCTATCCCGTCGAGACCCCCGAAAAGCCCAGGTTATCCACAATCCATCCACAGCTTATACACAAGTTTTCCACAGGAAAAAACGCTCTAACTTATTGATTTAAAATAAAAAAATCTACTTATCCACAAAAAACCGGGAAGGCAATAATAACAAGGTTTTCTTTTTAGTTCCTATTACGCGCCGGCGTCCGGGAATTCGGGGAAGCTTCCCGGTGGGCGGACGAAACCCCATCCCGCGCCGCGCCCAACCCTGCGAATCCTCATGCCGAAGCATCCTATCCCCCGCATCCACCCGATTCATGGTTTACCGATCCTGCTCTCCTTAACCCTCTCCGCCGCCGGGCTGGCCCAAACCGCCGACGTCCCGAATCCGGGCTTCCGGGCGCAGGAATGGCAAAAAAGCCTCGACGAGGCCGAAAAAGCGACCGCGGAACCCAATATCCCGGACGGCAAGCTGGCCGATTGGCGCGACCGCCTGCTCGACCTGATCGCGCAGGCCAGGGAAGCCGTCCACACAGTCGAACCCGATATCCAAACCCTACGGGGCGACCTGGAAGCCCTGGGACCGGCACCGGCGGCAGGCGCGGCCCCGGAAGCCGCCAACGTCGTGGCCCGGCGCAAGGAACTCAATGCCGGGATCGCCAGCTTGGAAGGCGTGGTGAAGGAAGCCGACCTGGCCTCCATCCGGGCCGGACGCCTGCTCGCCGGGGTCAAAGCCACCCAGCGCACCCGTTTCACCGGGCGCATCCTGACCCGGAGCCCGTCGCCCTTGAGCCCCGCCATCTGGGGCAAAGCCCTGCCCGAACTGGGTTCCGCCCTGGCCTCGCTCTACCGCGGCCTGGTGGACAAAGCCACGCCAGCGGCAATCCTAGCCATCGGACGGCCCCTGGCCCTGGGGATGGCCTTGGCCGCATTACTGGCGTTCCCGCTGCGGGCCGGACTGATCCGCAAATTCGGCTACATCGTGGTCGAGGATGAGCCGACCTATATGCAGCGCCTATGGACCGCCCTATTCACCGGCCTCGTGCGGACCCTCTTGCCCACGGCGGCGGCGCTGGCCGTCTACCTCGGACTGCTCTACACCGATTGGCCGGGGGAAGCCATGGCCGATGTGCTAAGGGTGGGCCTGCTTTCCCTGACCGCGCTGTTCTTCGTGACGGGCTTCGCCCGCTCGGCCCTGGCACCGGACCAACCGGATTGGCGGCTGGTGCCGATCCACGACCCAGGCGCCCGGACTTTGAACCGGACCGTCACCGGGCTGGCGATCCTGTTCGCGCTGGACCGCGTCTTGGGCGAACTGGCCAACCAGTACGATGTTTCGGTCGAATTGGTCTCCACACAGAAATCCGTGTTCGGTGCCTTGATTTCGCTGGCGTTGCTCAAGTTGCTCGGACGGGGAATCTGGCCCGAGGACCCGGCCCGGCCCGGATGGAACCGGGTCCGCTACGGCTTGATGCTGCTGATCGCGGCGATACCGGCCTCGGCCATGCTGGGCTATGTGGCTTTGTCGCGCCTGCTGGCGACGCAATGGGTGCTGACCCTGGGACTCTACGCCACGGTCGCGCTCTTGAACCGGATCGCCCAGGAAGCCGTGGAACACGCCTTGAACCCGGCCTCGCCCCAGGGCCAACGCCTGCGCGCCGCCCTGGCCCTGGGCGAGGAGGGCGCGGAGATGCTGGCGTTCTGGGTGGTGGGACTCATGCGCTGTTCGATCCTGCTGCTGGCGGCCCTGGCCCTGCCCTTGCTCTGGGGCGTGCCGGGCAAGGATATCGCCGCTTGGCTCGGGAACGCCTTCATGGGTTTCAAACTGGGGAACCTCAACCTGTCGCTGGGCGAAATCCTGGTGGCGCTGTTGTCCTTCACGGGGTTGCTGCTCGCGACGCGGATGCTGCAAAAGGCACTGGACCAAAGGATTTTCCCCAAGACCCGGCTCGATCCCGGCGTCCGCAACTCGATCCGCTCCGGCCTGGGCTACGCCGGTTTCGCCCTGGCCTTGATGATCGCGGTGTCGATCCTAGGGCTGGATTTATCCAACCTCGCCATGATCGCCGGGGCCTTGTCGGTGGGCATCGGTTTCGGATTGCAGAACATCGTCAACAATTTCGTTTCCGGTTTGATCCTGCTGGTGGAGCGTCCCATCAAGGCCGGCGATTGGGTGGTGGTCGGCGAATACCAGGGCTATGTCAAGAAAATCAGCGTCCGGGCCACCGAGATTTCCACCTTCGACCGGGCTTCGGTGTTCATCCCCAATTCCAGCCTGATTTCCGGCACGGTGATGAACCGCACCTATGCCGACAAAACCGGCCGGGTACTGTTGCCCATCGGCCTCGCCTACCACGCCGATCCGCACAAAGCCCGCCGGGTGCTGCTGGACATCGCCCTCGGGCATCCCGATATCCGCGACAATCCGCCGCCCTCCGTGTTCTTCCAAAGCTTCGGGGACAGCGCCCTCAACCTGGAACTGGTCGCCGTGCTGCACGACGTGGACAAGGTCAAACAAGTGACCAGCGACCTGTGCTTCGCCGTCCACGAAGCCTTCCAACGGGAAGGGATCGAGATTCCATTCCCGCAACGCGATATCAAGCTCAGCCTGGACGAGGAACAACTACGGCGCTACCTCCGCTCCGACCATCGCGGCCAGGAAACCCCTAAACCGCCCATGGCGCAAACGTCCACCTAAACCTGGATGAGATGCGCCCGCCACCCCGGTCAAATCGCGCTCCCGGCACCTTGGCGCCCCACAGCCCCATTGGCATCCTGGACCGGATAGGTGGGCGTTTCACCGGAGGGCTTGGGCGCGGGTTTCGATCCCCATCCATCCGGTTATCGGTTGACCTGCCCGACACGATGAAGCCCGACCGACTCCGGCCATCCCGATCCGATAAAACCCTATACTTCCCATCCACCTCCCAGCCCAGCCCAATCCGAACACCCCATGCACAACTCCCTCGACGCCCTCTTCAAGACCGCCAATACCGTGATCCTCGGCAAACCCCGCCAAATCCGGCTGGCGGTGTGTTGCCTCCTGGCCCGTGGCCACCTCCTCATCGAAGACGTGCCGGGCGTCGGCAAAACCACTCTGGCCCATACCCTCGCCAACCTGCTGGGATTGGATTACCAGCGCATCCAGTTCACCAGCGATTTGTTGCCCGCCGATGTGCTGGGCGCTTCGATCTTCGACGCCAAGAACCACAGCTTCCGGTTCCAACCCGGCCCGATCTTCCACCAGATGATCCTGGCCGACGAAATCAACCGCTCCACCCCCAAGGCCCAGAGCGCCCTGCTCGAAGCCATGGAAGAACACCAGGTCACGGTCGAAGGCGAAACCCGGCCCCTGCCCGAACCCTTCTTCGTCATCGCCACCCAGAATCCCATCCATCAAATCGGCACTTTCCCCCTGCCTGAATCGCAACTCGACCGCTTCCTGATGCGCATCACCCTGGGCTATCCCGACGGCCGTTCGGAACTGGCGCTCTACAAGGGCGAGGAGCGCCATAGCCTCCTGGGAAAACTGCCGGTCTGCCTGCCCGCCGATGAATTGCGTGGCCTGCAGGAGGCAATCCGGGCCATCCATGCCGCCGATGCCTTGCTGGGCTATGTGCAAGCCTTGGTGCGGTTCAGCCGCGAATCGGGGCTCTACGAAATCGGCCTGTCGCCGCGGGCGGGGCTGGCCTTGCTGGGCGCGGCGCGGGCCTGGGCCTATACCGAAGGCCGCGAGTTGGTATTACCGGAAGACGTGCAGGCGGTGCTGGCCCCGGTCTGCGGCCATCGGCTGAAACCCGTGGGCAGCGGGGCCGTGACCGCCGAGGCCGTGGTCGGCCCGATGCTGGATCAAGTCGCGGTCATCTGAAGACTCCTGGGGCTTGAGGGCCCGCGGCCTCGGGCCCCATGCCCCGCACTGCACACCGAGTTCCAACCCATGCCTTCCCCCACCCTCAAGCAACGCTTCGACCTGCAACGCTTTTTCCGGGGCGATAAGGCGGTGCCCGGCCCCATCGTGCTGACCCATCGCTTGATCTTCATCGTGCCGAACAAGCGCGGGCTGGGGCTGGCCTTGCTCTTGTTCATCCTGTGGCTGACCTCGATCAACTACAGCAGCAACCTGGGCTTCATCCTCACCTTCCTCCTGGTCGCCATCGCCCTGCTGGGGATGTTGCACGGCTATCGCAACCTCGCCGGGCTGTCGATCCGGCCCAAACCCGGTCAACCGGTGTTCGCGGGCGAACAGGCCCGTTTGGAACTCGCGGTGGTCAATTCCGGTTATCTGCCGCGCTACGCGGTGTGGTGCCGCTGCAAGGGCGCGGAGCCGGTACGGATCGACATCCCCGCCGAAACCACCGCCAACCCCACCCTGGGCCTCCCGGCCACCCGGCGCGGCTGGCTGGAACCGGGCACGGTCAGGGTCTATAGCGAATTCCCGTTGGGCCTGTTCCATGCGTGGTCGCTGCTGAATTTCCAGGAGCGCGTCCTGGTCTATCCCCGGCCCGCGCCCACGCCCATGGATTTCCCGGTCTCGGGCGGCTATGGCCGCTTCAACCGGCAACCGCACAGCGCCGACGATTTCCACGGTTTCCAAGCCTATCAAGCGGGCGATCCCTTGCGGCACATCCATTGGAAAGGCGTCGCCAAGGGCCACGATCCACAAGTCAAGCGCTACGCGGGCGGCGAGGCCGAGGATTTGGCCCTGGTGTTCGAGGAAACCCCCGGCGGCGACACCGAAAGCCGGTTAAGCCGCTTGTGCCGCTGGATCGTCGATGCCGAAGCCGCCGGGTTGCGCTATTCCCTCAGCCTGCCCGGTACCCGCATCGCCGCCGATTGCGGGGCCGCCCACAGCCGCCTTTGCCTCGAAACCCTCGCCCTGTTCCAGCCATGACCGCCATCCCGCTCCGCGATACCCTGACCGCCGCCTTCGAGAAACTGCTGCTGTTCAGCTTGGTGTTCGTCGCCTTGCCCCACGTCAACAACCTGCATCCCACGGTGTTCGGCTTCTTCGCCCTGTTGGCGGCTTGGCGCTATGCCACGGTGGAGCGGCCCGGCCTGCGCCCCGGCAAATGGACCCTGGGCTTGTTGATGCTATGCGCGATGGCCTTGGTCTACGTCCATTACCACCGCTTCTATGGGCGGGAAGGTGGCTCGGCCCTGTTCCTGGTCGGCCTGGGGCTGAAGCTGATGGAGATGAAAACCCGGCGCGAGGTATATCTGGTCATCTTCCTCGGCTTTTTCGTGGCGATGACCCAATACCTGTTCTCGCAGACCATCCCCATGGCGCTGTATACCTTGGTGGCGGTGGGGCTGTCGGTGGGGGTCTTGATCGGGGCGGGCGGTGGCCCGGCCCTGGCCCCCGTCGAAGCGTTCAAGCGTTCCTCCGCCCTGGTGGCGCAAGCCGTGCCGATCATGCTGGTGTTGTTCATGTTCTCCCCGCGGCTTCCCGGTCCCTTGTGGAAACTGCCCGACGACGAGCGCCACGCCAAGACCGGCCTCAGCGACAATCTCGAACCCGGCAGTATTAGCCACCTGGGCCGTTCCGCCGAACCGGCGTTCCGGGTCGATTTCCAAAGCGCGCCGCCGCCCAACGCCCTGCGCTATTGGCGCGGTCCGGTGTTCTGGCATACCAACGGCATCCGTTGGGATGTGGCCGTGGACAAGCCGTTGCACCGCGACCAGGAACCCAGGTTTTCCGGACCGTCCTACCGCTACGCCATCACCCTGGAACCGCATCAGCGCCGTTGGTTGTTCGCCCTGGAGTTGCCGGGCGGATTCCCGTCCGATGTGGCGCAGACGGCGGACTACCTGCTATTGACCAAAGACCCGGTCCACGACCGCCGCCGGTTCGAGTTGGTTTCGCAACCCGATTTCCGCACCGGCCCGTTAAGCCCCCTCGAACGCGCCCAGGGCTTACAACTTCCCGGCCCACCGGACGGGCGCGTCCAAACCTTGGTCGAGGCTTGGCGCGGCGAATCGGCCCGGCCCGGCGATCTGGCGCAGCGGGCTTTGCGCTATTTCCGCGAGGAACCCTTCTTCTACACCTTGAATCCGCCCGCGCTGGAAGACCATCCCATCGAGCGCTTCCTGTTCGAGACCCGCCGCGGCTTTTGCGAGCATTACGCCACCAGCTTCGTCTACCTGATGCGGGTGGCGGGCATTCCGGCGCGGGTGGTGACGGGGTATCAGGGCGGGGCGTGGAACCCCGTGGGCCGGTTCCTGGAAGTGCGGCAGGCCGACGCCCACGCCTGGGCCGAGGTCTGGCTGCCGGAACGGGGATGGACCCGGATCGATCCCACCGCCGCCGTCGCGCCCGAACGCATCGAACAAGGCATCGACCTGGACGCGGCCAGCCCGGAAGGCGATGTCATGTTCAACCCGGTGGGCGAGGCGCTGGCCGGACACGCCCAGGGTTTCCGCGATTGGGTCCGGCAAGGCCGGATGCTCTGGGCCAGTGTCGACCATGCCTGGAACCAATGGGTGCTGGCCTACGATCCCGAGCAGCAGCGGCGGTTCTGGGACAGCCTTGGGATCGTGGATTGGGGCAAGCTGGCGCTATGGATGGGGGGGTTGTTGGGTCTGTGCGGAGCCGCGGCGGCCTTGCTGTTCTGGCCGCGCCGGAAACTTCCGCCCGATCCCGCCGTGTTGGCCTATCGGCGCTTCCTGGGGAAATTGGCCCGGCGCGGCGTGGTCAAGCGCATGGGCGAAGGACCGCTGGATTTTTCGCGGCGGGCCATGGCCGAGCGGCCCGAGGTTTCCGCGACCATCGGCCAGATCACCGGGATATTCTTGGGACTGCGCTACGGGAAAACGGCGCGGGCGGAGGATTTGGCGCGGTTGCGGCGGCTGGTGCGGGAATTTCGGGTTTAGGACCGGCGCGGCGGCGGGGCCGCGCTATACTTGCCCGACCCTCGCGGGCGCGCTGCCCGATCCAGGTCCAGCGGCCCATCCCTCAGGAGACCCAGCGGTGTATTACTCCTCTTCTTCCAGAAGCCGGGGCTACCGGAATTCCGGTTCCCGTCCCTACGACCCCAACGACAATTTCCGCCTCAAGTCCCGGAAAGGCTCGCGCAAAACCAAGCTGATCTTCGTGCTCGCGGTGTTCCTGGCCCTGCAAAGCCTGTATCTATTGGTGTCGTATATCCGCATGAGCATCGCCGAGGCCGATACCCTGGAACTCACCCTGTCCGAAAGGAAACAGCAGCAGGAATTGGACATCCTGAGGCCGCAGGCGCAAAAGCTCAGGGCCGATATCGAAACCCTGGGCAAGGGCGGCCTGCCGGAACTGACCCGCCTGGAATTCGACAAGGTGTTGACCATGGATCAGGACTATGTGAAGAACGTCGTGTTCACGGTCTCCGGCAAGGGCAACGACCGGGTGTACGAGTACAAGATGGTGATGCACAACGGCAGTTTGAACCTGATCCACCCGCAGGTGGATATCCTGTTCTTCGATCCGCAGGGCATCCAGGTGGGCATGTCGCGGCTGGGGGTGCAGAACGATGGGGTCACGCCCACCCTGGAAGTCATGGAGCGCGGCGAAATCCGCTCGTTCTCCTCGCAAATCCAATTGAGCGACAACGCCAAGCCGGGTTATTTCCGCCTGAGGATCTGGAAATAGCCCCGTCCTATTCCGCTTTTTCGCCGCCTTGCCGCAAACCGCAGGGTTCGAGTTCGGGCAGCGGCGGCTCCGAGACTTCCAAGCCTTGTTGTTTCAGCATCCGCTTGAGGGCTTCGATCTGGCCGTCCAGGGCTTGGATATGGTCGAGCATGTGGTTGACGGCGTGGGCGACCGGGTCGGGCATGTCGGGGGTCATGCCGTAGGCGTCGAAGCCCAGCTTGCTGGCGATGTTCTGGCGGCGCTCTTCCTGGGCCTTGCGGTCGGGACTGACCATGTGGCCCGGAATCCCCACCACGGTCGCCCCCGCCGGGACGCTCTTCAACACCACCGAATTGGAACCGATGCGGGCGCCGTCGCCCACCGTGATCGGCCCCAAGATCTTCGCCCCCGCCCCCACCACCACGCCATTGCCCAGGGTCGGATGGCGCTTGCCCTTGCGCCAGGACGTCCCGCCCAGGGTCACGCCGTGGTAGAGCGTGCAATCGTCGCCGATGGTGGCGGTTTCGCCGATCACCACGCCCATGCCATGGTCGATGAAGAAACGCCGCCCGATTTGGGCGCCGGGATGGATTTCGACCCCGCTCCACCAGCGGGCCAGGGTCGAGAGGAACCGGGCCGGCCATTTCAGGCCGTGGTTCCACAGCCGGTGGCTGAGCCGATGGACCAGGACCGCGTGGATGCCGGGATAGATCGTGAAGATTTCGAAATAGGACTGGGCCGCCGGGTCGCGCTCGAAGATGCAGCCGTACTCGGCCTTCAGTTTTTCCCACATGTGGATGATCCTTGCCGTTTCAGTTGCAATTGCACGGCGGTGAGGATGCCGCGCAGGATATGGATTTCTTTTTGTTCCAGGCGCACCCGGTTGAAGATGCGCCGCAGCCGCCGCATCAGCGAGGGCGAGGATTTCTTCTCGTGGAGGAAGCGCACCTCGTGCAAAGCCGTGTCGAGGTGTTGGTAGAAGGATTCCATCTGTTCCGCCGTCGCCAGCGGGGACATGGGGGCTTGCAATGGCTTGGGTTCCGCCGCCGAGGCCAGGAACAACTCATAGGCCACCACTTGCAGGGCCGCGGCCACGTTCAGGGAGCTGAACGCGGGATCGCAGGGGATATGCAGCAGATAATGGCAGCGCTCCAGTTCCTCGTTGTCCAGCCCGGAATGCTCGCGCCCGAACAGGAGGGCGGTCTTGACGGGCGATCCCGCCACCCTCCCGGCGCATTCCCTGGGATCGAGTTGCGGCCAGGGGATGGCGCGGAGCCGGGCGCTGGCCCCGATCACCAATTCGCGGTCGGCGATGGCTTCCTCCAGGTTGGAACAGACCTTGGCCCCGGCCAGGATATCGTCGGCCCCGGAAGCGCGGGCGGTGGCTTCGCCGCTGGGGAAGACCTTGGGGGCCACCAGGGCCAGGTCGGAAAGCCCCATGTTCTTCATGGCGCGGGCCGCGGCACCGATATTGCCGGGATGGGTGGTGCCGACCAGCACGATCCTGACATGCGCTAGGCGTTTCATCCTAAGTTGCGGAAGTCCAAAGCGAAAAAGGGCCAGCATATTATCAGAACTCTGATAACCTTGTGCCCTCGCGGACTATCGGGCCCGGCCAGCGGGCCGCTTCGGGGCCGCGGGTTTTTCCCCATCAATCGACAGCTTAGTGGTAACGATCCGACCATGGACCCCATGCTCACCATCGCGATCCGCGCCGCCAGGGCGGCGGGCGATATCATCGTCCGCGCCATGGACCGGGTGGACCTCCTCAACATCACCCCCAAGGGGCGCAACGACTTCGTCAGCGACGTGGACCGCCAGGCGGAACGCGAGATCATCAACATCTTGCAGCGGGCCTATCCCGGCCATGGTTTCATGGGCGAGGAGGGCGGCGTGCAAGGCCCGGCCCACGCCGACCATGTCTGGGTCATCGACCCCCTGGACGGCACCACCAATTTCCTGCATGGCTTCCCCCAGTTCGCGGTGTCCATCGGGCTGTTGCACAAGGGCCGGATCGACAAGGGCGTGGTCTACGACCCCATCAAGCAGGAACTGTTCACCGCCGCCCGGGGCGCGGGCGCGACCCTGAACAACCGCCGCATCCGTGTCACCAAGCAGGTCGGCATGGTCGGCGCTTTGCTCGGCACCGGCATCCCGTTCAAGGACCAGAGCTATCTCGACGCCTATCTGGGGATGCTCAAAGATTTGCTGAAGGATGCCGCCGGCATCCGCCGCGCCGGTTCGGCGGCCTTGGACCTGGCCTATGTGGCGGCGGGCCGCTTGGATGGCTTTTGGGAAATCGGCCTGAAGCCCTGGGACATGGCGGCGGGCGTGTTGTTGATCCAGGAGGCCGGCGGCATCGTCACCGACCTCGAAGGCGGCGATAAACATTTCGAGACCGGTGGCGTCCTCGCCGCCAATCCCAAATTGCATCAGGTCATGCGCGGCCTGATCGCCCCGCACCTCACCGACGGCTTGCGCCACCGGTCCGCCCAGGACTGAATCCCTCCCCACGACGGTCGCGGCCCGGTCCCGACCGTCTTCCCGCCGCTGGCGCATGGGTCCGGGCGGTTTCCAAAACGGTTATGCTCAATTTGCTAACGAATTAGCAAACGCCCGCATTGCGGGTACGGACGAACCGTACCCAAGCCGCCCGCCAATCCCCAAACCGCAACTTTAGAAAATCACGTCCAAACCGGGTGACCCGCCCGCGCTTTGCCGCCCGTAGAATCTGGGATACGCTCCTTCCCAAGCGGGGCTTGGGAAGGAATGCGCGGAAGCCCTGCTGCCAATGCCGCGCCAAGCGGAGCTTGGAACCCGATAATCCGACTGACGATGTGTAATAAAGCATTAGCGCGAGGTCGCCATGCACGATCCCCTTTTCCTCCAACATTTGCTGATCTATCTGGGCGGGGCGGTGGTCTGTGTGCCCATCGCCAAGCGGCTGGGCCTGGGTTCGGTGCTGGGCTATCTGTTGGCCGGGCTTATCATCGGGCCTTCCGGGCTGGGCTTGATCGGCCGCGGCGAGGAAGTGCTGCATTTCGCCGAATTCGGCGTGGTCATCATGCTGTTCCTGGTGGGGCTGGAACTCGCGCCCAAACGGCTATGGGAACTGCGCGGCCCCATCCTCGGCCTGGGCGGCTTGCAGGTGTTGACGACCACGGGGCTGCTGGCGGGATTCGCCCTGGTGTTCGACCTGGGGGGACCGGCGGCCTTGATCGCCGCCATGGGCATGGCGCTGTCCTCCACGGCCATCGCCCTGCAAATCCTGGCCGAGCGCAACGCCCTCGCCACCCCGGCGGGACGGCTGGGTTTCGCGACCCTGTTGTTCCAGGATTTGGCGGTGATCCCGATGCTGGCCCTGATTCCGCTCCTGGGCGACGGCACCGCGGGCGGCGGTTTCGATTGGCCGGGCGCGGCCAAGGCGCTGGGGGTGATCCTGGGGATCGTGGTCGGCGGGCGCTTCCTGCTGCTGCCCCTGCTGCGCTTCGTGGCGGTGACCCAGCAGCGCGAGATTTTCACCGCCCTGGCCTTGCTGCTGGTCATCGCCATCGCCTTGCTGATGAAGGGCGTAGGGATGTCGATGGCCCTGGGCACTTTCCTGGCCGGGGTGTTGTTGGCGGAATCGGAATACCGCCACGCCCTGGAAGCCGATCTGGAGCCGTTCAAGGGGCTGCTGCTGGGCTTGTTCTTCATCGCCATCGGCATGTCGGTGGATTGGACCGCGATCCGGGAGCATTGGCAAACCTTGGTGCTGCTGACCTTGTGCTTCGTGTTGGTGAAACTGGGCGTGTTGGCGGGGCTGGCGCGGCTGTTCGGGATTCCCAAGGCCCAGCGGCTGTTCTTCGCCATCGTCTTGTCGCAGGGCGGCGAATTCGCCTTCGTACTGAACAACACGGCCCTGGCCGAAGGCATCATCCCGGCGGATATCGCCGGTTTGCTGGCGGCGGTGGTGGCGTTGTCGATGATGACGACGCCGGTTTTCCTCAGCCTGCACGACCGTTGGCTCGAACCCTATCTCGCCGGGCGCGGCAAGCCGGACTACGACGCGCCGGAGGACGAGGGCAATCCCGTCATCATCGCTGGATTTGGCCGCTTCGGGCAGATCGTGGGGCGCTTGCTGACCGCCAACCGGATCGGCGTGACGGTGTTGGACCACGATCCGGTGCATATCGACACCATCCGCAAATTCGGCAATAAGGTGTTCTATGGCGACGCCACCCGGATCGATTTATTGCGGGCGGCGGGGGCGGAGAAGGCCAAGCTGATGGTGGTCGCCATCGACGATGTGGAGCATTCGCTGCAGCTGATCGACGCCGTGCGCGAGGAATTCCCGCACCTCACCCTCCTGGCGCGGGTGCGGAATGTGCAGCACGCCTTCGAGTTGATGGAGCGCGGGGTGCATTTCCAGCGCGAGATTTTCGAGTCGGCCTTGCTGTTGGGGGAACACGCCCTGGTGCGGTTGGGCTATGGCCCGTATGCGGCCAAGCAGGCCGCGCTGAAATTCCGCGCCCACGATCTGCGGTCGCTGGTCAAGCGCTACGAGGCCCGCGGCGACGAGGAGGAATTGATTTCGGTGGTGCGCGAAGCCCGCCAGCAATTGGAGGAAGCCATGAACGCCGACCGCGAGGCTTATCAGTTGCAGGTGGCGCGGGATTATTGGAAGTGAGGTGGCGTACGCAAGTTGGATTGCGGAAATGGGGATGCCGTGGCTATCCGCTTGGCCTAGCCTTCCATTCACGGCGTCCAAGCGAACCCAAAATAAGCCGTCACCGGCGGCGTCGATGAAGTCAAACCCACGCCGATATTGCCGAACACGGCGATATGGTCGTCCACGGTCCAGAGCGTGCCGCCGCCGATCATATGCTGTACATAATCCTCGGCGTCGTCGGCATATTGCTGGACCAGTTCCTCGGTACGGCACGGCCCGGAATTAGGGCAGACCCGCACATATTTCTCGGCCAGCCGGCCAGTCCTGGGAAGGTTGGAGGAATTATGGTAGCCGTTCACGAACACCGCGACATCCTCGACCACATCCCGTTGCAGAGCCCAAGACAGCGTGAAATCCCAAACCTGATCGGTCGGATCGTCCGGGTCTTGGAAACGGGCCGCGCCCAGGTTGTATTCGAGGTCCACATCCCAGGGCAGCCCTTGGTCGAAGTTGAAGCTGAACGAAGGCTCGGTCCCGGCATCGAAGGCCGACGAACCCAGCCAGGTGGTTTGCACCATGACTTCGAGTCCCGCCGCCGGCAGGAAATAAGCCTCGATTTCGTCCCAGAGATGGATTTTGGTATCCAGGGTCAGGGGGCTGAAGCCCGTGGCGGAATTGGGGCTTCCCTGCACCGAAAAGCCTTGCGAATACAGCCGCAGTTCCACGGCGTCGAACAATCCGTAGCGCAGCATATATTCCCAGTTGTATTGGGCCGAGAGGCGGCTGCTTTCCGCGCTGAAGAAGGCCGGGGCCATTTCCAGATAAAACCCGCCCCGTGGCAGGGTGAACGCGCTATTGGGGAAGTTGGCGAGGTCCGCGCCGGGGTCGCGGATATCCAGGGGTTTTTTTTCCTCGGCGATGACGTGGCCCGGCGGCGCGGCCAGGAGGATGGCGGCGAGCCAAGCCGGGATGCTGGCGGAGGAGGAACGGTTTCGTTCGATCATCGGGGGAGGGGTTGGGGTGGCGGTGGATTCCCGATGTGCTTGGAAGCATCGAGGGCATTACGGCCCGCCTCGAGCCAAGCCGGGTGGACATGAGTATAGGCCCACCCGGCCCAGTCCGCCCCAACGCCTTACACCGCCGTCAAGGCCGCGTTGAGCAGGAGGTGCGCCGCCCCATTGTCGAACACATGGTAGGTCACACCGACCAGGGTCACGTCGGCCTTCTGCGTCCAGCCGGCATCCGAGAAGTGGTAATGATCCCCGGCATTGCCGTTCACTTGCAGGGTGTTGCTGGTATTCGAAAGGTTGACGAGGTCGCGTTTGAGCAGGGTCAGGGTGTTGTCGCCGCCGCCGGTGAGGTCGATCTTCTCGATCCCGTCGATCCGGTTGCGGAAACCCGCCAGATTGAGGTTCTGGCCCGCGCCGCCCAGGGCCAGGGTATCGCTGCCGCCGCCGCCATCGACCTGGCGGAAGCCGAGGTCGGACACTTTGATGAGGTCGTCGCCCTGCCCGCCATAGAAGATATCCGACCCGCCACCCCCGGCCAGGGTGTCGTTGCCCTGCCCGCCGACGAGGCGCTCGGCGGCGCTGGTGCCAGTCAGGCTGTCGTTGCCGGTGCCGCCTAGTTTGGCGACCGCGTTGGTGAAATTGCCGCCGAACAGCACATAGCTGGAACCGGCCTGGCTGTTGCCATTGGGACTGGCCGTGGGATCGCCGATGATAAGATCGGAGAAGCCATCGCCGTTGATATCGCCCGCCGGGCCGACCCGGTCCGCGCCGTCCAGGCGGAAGCCGTTGGCCCCGTTGAGGGTGGCGGCATCCAAGCTGGCCGGGAAGCCCGTGGCCTTGCCATAGATGACATAGCTTTCGGCTTGATAGCCTTGGCTGGCCGGGTCGTATCGCTTGGCCCCGATCAACACATCGTCGTAGCCATCGCCGTTCACATCGCCCGCGGCGGCCACGGTGGCGAGGGCGCCATAGCTCCCCAGGCCGGTGAACTGGAACCCATTGCTCCCGTCGAGCGTGGACAAATCCAGATTGGACCCGAACCCTGCGGACTTGCCGAACACCACGGCGGCGCTATCGCCCGAACCCACGATCACATCGCCGAACCCATCGCCGTTGACATCGCCCGCCGCCGCCACCGCGCCGGTATAGCCGTCGCCCGCGTCCAACCGGAAGCCATTGCCGCCATTGAGCGTGGATAAATCCAGGCTGGACCCGAAGCCGGTGGCCTTGCCGAACACCACGTAGCTTTGCTTGGCTTGGGCCGAGCCATAGGGCCGGACGGTATCGACCAATAAATCGGCGTAGCCATCGCCGTTGATATCGCCCGCCGCGGCCACCGCCACGCCGGAATGCTGCCCCGCCACGCCATCGATGCGGAAGCCGGTGGCACCGTTGAGGGTGGAGAGGTCCAACCCGGCGCTGAAACCCGAAGCCTTGCCGAACACCACGAAACTGGACCCGGCGTAATCGCGGCCCAGGGGCGAGGCGTTCTTTTCGCCGACGATGATATCGGCGTAGCCATCGCCGTTGACATCGCCCGCCGCTCCGACCACCACGGCGGAAGGGTCCACGGCGGCGCTGTCGCTGAAACGGAAGCCGTTGGTCCCGGTCAGCGTGGACAAATCCAGCAAGGACGAAAAGCCGCTGCCGCTGCCGAACACCACATAGCCGGTGGGCGTGCCGCCGGAGTAATCGCCCACCACCACATCGGCATAGCCATCGCCGTTGATATCGCCCGCCCCGGCGATGGCGAATTCGCCGCCATACAGCGCGAAGCCATTGCCGCCGTTGAGCGTGGACAAATCGGTGCTGGCCGCGAAGCCGCCCGCCTTGCCGAACACCAGATAGCTCATCCCGCTATAGGCCGTGGTCACGGCCAGATCGCCATAGCCATCGCCGTTGATATCGCCCGCCGCGCCCACCGCGGTTCCCGCATAATCGAAGGCCGCGCCATCCAGCCGGAAACCGTTGTTGCCGTTGAGACCGCCGAGGTCCAGGCGCGGCGGGGTGCCGATGTTGAGGTTGTTGGTGCCGATGTCGGTGCCGACCCACACGGTGGCCCCGGCCTGGGTATAGGTGCGATAGCTATGGCCGTTGGCCGTGGCGTTCGCGCCCTGGACCCAGCCGCCGCCACCGCTGACGAGGCTCTGGGCCGAGCCGTCGATCACCAGGGTTTCGCTGGTGGTGGACAGGCTTTTCACCGTGGCGGGCGTGAGGACCAGGGTGTTCGCGCCGCCGCCGAGATCGATGCTTTCCAATCCCGCCAGCTTGCCGCCCTGGGCCGCGAGGTCCAGGTAAAGCCCGGTCCCGGCCAGGACCAGGGTATCCGTGCCCGCGCCGCCATCGGCCAGGGCGAAACCGAGATCGGACACGACCAAGCGGTCGTTGCCATCGCCGCCGCCCAGGCGGTCCGCGCCGCCGCCGCCGGTCAACACATTGGCCGCGCCGTTGCCGGTCAGGGTGTCGGCATAGGCGCTGCCGGCCAGATTCTCGAAATTGAGCAGGGTATCGCTGCCGGAACCACCGGTGGCCTGGGCCGTCGCGACCGCGAGGCTGACCACGACCCCGGCCCCGGCGTTGGCATAGGACGCGGTATCGCTGCCCGCGCCGCCGTCTAGGCGGTTGTTGCCCGCATTGGCGTAGATCACGTTGCCGAGCGCATTGCCGGTGCCGTTGAGGTTGCCGCCGCCCAGCAGTTGCAGGTTCTCGACATTGGCGGGCAGGGTGTAGGCTGTCAAACTGGAACGCACGCTGTCGGTCTGGTCGGCGCTGGCGTTGGTCTCGACCACGACATCGCCGCTGTTGTCCACGACATAGGTGTCGTTGCCGTCGCCGCCGCTCAGGGTATCCGCGCCCGAGCCGCCATCCAGCCCGTTGTCGCCCGCGTTGCCGGTCAGCTTGTCGTTGAAGGCGCTGCCGGTGAGGTTCTCGAAATGGCGGATCGTATCGGTGCCGGAACCGCCGGTGGCCTGGGCCGTGGTCTGGGCCAGGCTGACCGTGACGGCGGCGGATGAAAATACATAGGACAGGGTATCGATGCCCCCCGCCCCGTTGAGGCTATTGTTGCCCGCGTTGGCGTAGAGCGTGTTGTCCCCGCCATTGCCGGTGCCGTTGAGATTGCCGGTGCCCATCAACCGCAGGATTTCGATGCCATAATCCCCGCCGCCGAAATAAGGCAGGGTGTAGTCGGCGAGATAGGACTGCACGGTGTCGATGCCGCCCGCACCCAGGCCGGGGATATAGTCCTGCACCATATCGCCGGTATGGTCCACCACATAGGTATCGTTGCCCGGCCCGCCATAAAGGCGGTCCGCTCCCGCCCCTCCGTCCAGCACATTGCCGCCCGAGTTGCCATAGAGGCTATCGTTGAAGGCCCCGCCAGTGAGATTTTCGATATTGGCGAGGGTGTCGGTGCCGGAACCGCCGGTGGCTTGGCCGCCGGTCTTGCCCAGGTCCACTTTGACGGCGGCGGCGGCGTAGAGGTAGGACGCGGTGTCGGTGCCCGCCCCGCCGTTCAGCGCGTTGTTGCCCGAGCTGGCATAGAGCAGGTTGTTGAGACCGTTGCCGGTGCCGTTGACGCCGCCCGCGCCCACGAGGCGCAGGTTCTCGACATTGGCGGGCAGGGTATAGGCCGCGAGATAGGACAGGACGGTGTCGATCTGGGTGGCGCTGGTGTTGGTCTCGACCACGACATCGCCGGTGCTATCCACGACATAGGTGTCGTTGCCGTCGCCGCCGGTCATGGAATCGGCCCCGCCCCGTCCGTCCAGGTAATCGCCGAAAGCCGTGCCGACTAAGGCGTTCGACAGGCTATCGCCCGCCGTGCCGGAACTATTGTCGCCGATCAGCAGCTTGCTGCCGTTGGCGAAGCTGAAGCGGGCGCTGGACACCTGGTCCAGCGTGGTATTGGCCAGGACGAGGGTCTTGCCCGCGTAGGTGACGAGCAGGTTCGCGCCGGATGGGGCGAGCGTGCCGGTGGCCGCGTCCAGCCCGGCGATATCGAACACCAGCGTATCCACCGCTGGTTTGAACGCCAAGGTTTGGTTATTGCTCAAGCTGCTGAAGTGATAGGTCGCCATGGATTCCCTCTGGATATTTCATATTCGCCCTTCTCGTTTCCCCCGTCGGACCGGTTCCCCAGGGCCACCCTGAAAAAAAGCTGGCGGTCAGCGGGCACCGCCAGCAAGGCCATCAGGAGTGGGGAGCGCGGGGATCGCGATGGTGGGGTAGCCCTCTCAACGCCGGACCGCGAACGGACCCGAGGACATCCCGCAGACCGCCGCCGCCTTTTTGGTCTTGGGGGCGCAGACGCGGATCAGGCCGGTTTCGGTGGCCTGTGCCTTGAGCGGCTTCCACACCACGGAGCCACGGCCCAGCTTCACTCCGGTCTTCAACGACTTCCATTTGCCGCCGCCGTTCTTGGAGAACTGCACATTGACATTCCGGTTCGCGCCTGTCAGGCCGAATTGCCAGGCGATGGTTTGCTTTTTACCCACGGTCAAGACATCGCCGCCGTTCGGGAACGACAGCTGGATATAGGGTCCGGTGGGTGTGGAACAAGCGGCATAGGGGTAGCTGCCGCTCAACGTCCCATTGGCGCAGGCGCGGGTTTCGGCGACCGCCGCGCAGTCGGCGCTGGTCGCGGATGAATAGGCCGTCACGCTCTGCCCGTCGGCCAGGGTGCCGCCCCAGGGCAGCCCGCAATCGGCTTTGGTGGTCGGCGCGCCGCACGTGGGATAGGTGGCGCTGCCGCTCAATACCCCATTGGCGCAGGCGCGGGTTTCGGCGACCGCCGCGCAATCGGCGTTGGTCGCGGATGAATAGGCCGTCACGCTTTGCCCATCGGCCAGGGTGCCGCCCCAGGGTAGGCTGCAATCGGTGTGGGGGGTCGGCGCGCTGCACGCTGGATAGGCGGCGCTGCCGCTGAGTTTGCCGTTGTTGCAGGTACGGACTTCGGCGTTCTCCGCGCAATCGCTATCGACCTTGACCCGGTAGGCCGTGACCGATTGGCCGTGGGCCACCGTGCCGCCCCAGGGCAGGACGCAAGCCGTCGGTGCTTGGCAGGTCTGGAAGGTATAGCTACCGCTCAACTTGCCCGTGCTACAAACACGGGATTCGGATACCGAGGCGCAGTTGGGGCTGAGGCTGGTTTGGTAGGCGGTGACGCTGGCACCGTCGGCGATCTTCTGCGTCGCGTCCCAAGGCAGGGTGCAATAGGTGTTGGCGCAGCTCGAATATTGGTAGACATCGCTGTCCGGCAGGCTGCCGTTGTCGCAGGTCAGCACCTTGGCGGCGGCGGCGCAATCGGCGCTCTGCTCGGTGGAATAGGCGGTGACGGTCCCGCCGTCGGCGATGACCCCGGCCCAGCTCAGTTGTTCGCAGCCCTGGCCGGTGCCGCCGCCGCCCGAACCGCCCGCGCCGAAGGACAGGGTGGCATTGGCGATATCCAGGGTCGCGACCAGGGAACCCTGGCCGAGGTCGGTGGCCTGCATCTTGTTGATGCCCGGACCCTTTAGGCCGAAGAAATACAGCCGGAGGTTCTGGTCGGCGCCCCCGCGCACGCTGGCCGCGTCGGAAAAACCGAACTGGCCCGACAAATCGATGCCCCACCGCGTGTCGAAATAGGCGCTGTAGGGGTCGCCCGCGCCCGGGTCGCTCATATCGGTGACTTCGCTCAGGTTGGACTGGAAATCGGTCATGGCCGAGATATCGCCCGGATTCAGTCCATTCTGCGCCGCCGCGCTGAGGTTGAGGGTGTTCGCCCTGGCCTGGATGACCGAGGACAACTGGGAGACGTTGACGCCCGCCGTGCCGGTCAGGCTTTCCGCCTTGGCGATGGCGGTGGGGTCGTTCAGCACCGAGGCGAGGACGCCATAGCTGGAGGGCACCGCGCCGACCGCCCCCGCCGAGACGGTGCCATAGGTGTTGTTGGCGGCGATGTTGTAGACGAGGGGGTTGCCGGCGGCGGCGAAATCCTTGAAGCGCTGGTCCAGCGGCCAGGACTTGATGGCCGACGGGTCGCCGAGGAAGGCTTCCACCGTGGTGCCGAGGTCCAGGCTATAGGACTTGGCGGCGGTGGCATCCCACACGTTGAGGAACAATTCGCCGCTGCTATTGGAACTGGCGTCGCCGGGGGTGGTGTGCAAGGCGCCGTTGGCGATGGCGGCCAAGGCCTCGCCCGCGCCCAAGGCCAGGACCAAGCCGGCCAGGGCGCGTAAAAAGGGGTTCGATTTCAAATCCATGGTCGTGCCTGAAGGGACTCGGGAAAAACAACGCCGGGAACCATCCCGCGGACGGTTTCCGGCGGACCCGCATTACTGCGCCTTGATACGGATTTTCTTTTGCACGCTGGCGAGCCCGTGGTTGTCGGTCACCACCAGCGAGAACTGGTAGACCGACCCCTTGGCCCCCGCCGTGAAGCTCAGGGCGGGCAGGGCGCTACCGCCCAGGCCGGTGGCCGGTCCCGCGTTCTGTACCCACTGGTAGGCCACGATGCCATCGCCCGCGTCCGGGTCGTAGCTGGCCCCCCCGTCCAAGTTGACCGTGCCGCCGGGAGCCACCGTGGCCGGCCCGTCGATCACGGCCACCGGCCTGTGGTTGGGTACGACGACCCGCTTGTAGGCCTTGCCGATCCTGCCGCCGGCGTCGGTCACGGCCAGTTGGAACAGATAGATATCGCCCGCCTGTCCGGCCACGAACACCGCCTTGGCCGGACCCGCGCCCGGACCCAGCATCACCGCCGGGCCGGACGCCTGGGTCCAGGCATAGCCCAGGTCGCCGCTGTAATCGGGGTCGTAGCTGGCGCTGCCGTCCAGGACCACCGTCGCGCCCGGTTCCACCCTCATCGCCGGTCCCGGCACCGCCACCGGGGTCAGGTTGTCGCCACGGCCCCCGTGGGACCACAGCAGGGTGGCGTTGGCGGGATTCAGGCTGAAGAAGGCCGTGCCGCCGCCCAGATCGGTGGTTTTCAGCTTGTTGACGCCGGGCGATTTGAGGCCCAGGAAGAAGAACCGCAGTTTCTGGTCCTTGGCCCCGTCGGCGTCGCGCACCGTGGCGGCGGTCGAGAATCCGAAATTCCCCGCGATATCGATGCCCCATAGGTAATCGAAATACGCGCCATAGGCATCGTTGGTGCTGTCGGTGGTTTCGCTCAGGTTGGCCGCGAAGTCGGCCATGGTGGTGAAATCGCCCGGCACCAGGCCGTTGGCGGCGGCGGCGTTGAGGTTGAGGTGGTCCACGCGGGTCTGGATCGCCGCCGAGATTTGGCTGATGGCGAGGCTGGCGCTCTTATCGTTCAGCCCCATCAGCAGGCCCAGCGACACCGGATCGTTCAGCGCCGTGATCGCGAAACCCCAGCCCGAAGGTGCCGCGCCGACGCCGGGCGCGGCGATGCCGCCATAGGTGTTGTTGGCCGCGATGTTGAAGCGCAGGGGATTGCCGGCGGCGGCCAAGGCCTTGAAGCGCGGGTCCAAGTGCCAGACCCGCCCGGAAGCGTCGAGCAGGAAATCCTCGGCGGTGACGCCGAGATCGAGGCTATAGGACTTCGCGGCGACCGGGTCCCAGACGTTCAGGAACAGCTCGCCACTGGAACCGGAATGGGTATCGGTGGGAATGGCATGGGCCGCGCCGTCGGCGATGGCGGCTTCCGCGCCGGGAGTGGACAGCAGCAGGCACAGGCCCGCCCCGCCCAGCAGGTTGAATCGTGTTGTTTTCATCGTTTCGCATCCCCTTCAAGGATCAACGCAGCTCGGCCGTGCCGTAGTCGGGATTGACCACGGGCACCGTGCAGGCGTCGATGCCGCCGCCGGCGCGTTTATGGGTATACGGGGTCACCGGGTTGGCGGCGTTGAACACCGGGTCGGGCGCGTAGCCGTTGGCGCTGAGGGCCACATAGCCCGCCGTGCCGAAGCTGTGGATATCGGCTTGGTTGCGGGCGTTCACGTTGTCCGGCCTCTGGCCGTACTTGACCAGCGCCCTCAGCAAATTGCCCTGGTCGGCGGTGACGTTGTTCATCCATTGGATGCCGTATTCCGACCACAGCGGATATTTGCCCAGCGCCACCTGTTCCACGGTGGGGGCCGCCCCGTCGATTTTGATGAAGCGGTAATTGGCGGAGCGCGAAACATTGCGCTCGGTGGTCTGGATGCCGATGGCCCAGCGGTTGCCCTTGGCGGTCGGGAGGAAATTGGTGGTGCCGTTGTTGAAGTCGGTCAGGCAGCTATCCTCGGCCCCGAGGCTGGTGGCGAGCTGGACGTCGGTGAAGCTGCCCGGCTGCACCAGGCGCGGCGCGGAATTGCCGAGGCAGGGGTTTTGCAAAATGGTGGCGAGCAGGGCGACCTGCTGCCCGGCCCCGTTCTCGCGGCGACAGATATGCACCGTGGTGTCGTCCGGTGCCTTGAGATAGCTGGCGCTGCCGCCGTTGGAGGCCCAACGCGCCGCCACCTGTTCCAAGGATATGGCCGTGCCCGAGACATTCACAGAGAAGCTATTCCAATCCGACACCGCGCCGCTGAACAGGCTGGCGAGCTGCTGCTTGCCCAGGCTGGGCATACAGGCGGCGGTTTCGTCCATATTGGCGCTGGTGGTGCTGCCCGGCACGGCGCACTGGCTCGGCAAGGCACCGCTCAGCACCTGGGCGTATTGCAGGGCGTTGCGTAGTAACAGCGTGACCGGGGCGCCGATGATGTGGCCGGCGATGGCGTTGCGGTTGGGGATGCCGCTGGCGACGATCTCGGCCTGGCCGGTGGGGACGTTGTCGCCGCCGCGGAAGGCGTCCGGGGTGACATCGGACACGCTGCCGGTGGCGGTGATATTGGGCGTCACCGTGGTGCAGGAATAATCGTAATTGAAGGTGGTGCCGCCGCTGGTGAAGCTGCCGCTAAAGGCGGTGCAAGCGGCGGTGGAAGGCTTCTCCAGATAGGTCAGCTTGGTGCCTTTGACCAGGGCGTCCAGGCCCACATAGGACGCGCCCAAGCGCCGCCGGGAAATCCACAACTTCTTGGTGCCGACGATGCCGCTGACCTTGCTGCCATCGGTGCTGCAATAAATCGCCCAGTAATCGTTGTTGGTGGCCTTGCTCGGGTCGCTGGTGTAGTTCTGGAAATAGGTGTGGATGTTGGACGAGCAGAGGGCGGGCGCGAAGAACTTGTCGTTGGCCTGGGAACCGGGGACGTAGAGGACGATATCGGGATCGCCGTCGCCGGGGGTCAGCGCGGACGCCGCGCCCGCGAACGCGGCGAGCAGCGTGGCGAATAGGGTTTTCGGGAAAGCGGGGGTCGGCATGTGAAGGCTCCTGGATTCGGTGGCGTCGAAGGATTTGGCAACTTGTAGGAAAGCGGTTCCGCACCGGGGGCCGGGTACCGCCCACGCGGCGGATCCCGGCCCCCAGACGCATTGCGACTATGTGAACGGCTACATAGCGCGACCCAATCCTAAAGCAATCAATATCCATCAGTAAATAACGAAGGCCCGCCGTCCGTCGGGATTTGCCGCCGCAAGGGTGGAAATGCCGCATTTCACAGGTCTGCCAAAATACCAAATAAATATTTGATTTATATGATAAATAATCCGATGTACGCGACGGCGCTCCCGCCCAGGCGCGGGACGGGCTGGGCCTAGCGCTGTTTTTACAATCTCATAACGCCTTGCCCAGTCCGGCGGGAATCGATATAACTAATACCACATCGCGTAACCCGCGCCACCCTCCGGGATGGCGCACGGCGGAGCCAGGGGATGGACGGAACAACGGACAAGCGTTCCCGCGATGGCCGGTTCCCACTAACGATCCAGGAGCAACCCATGCTATTCCGCACTTTCTCCCCACCGGCCTTGGCCGTGTCACTCATGCTCGGCGTGGCCGCGACCGCCGAGGCCGCCTCCAGCTGCCTGGGCGGGCCGTCCACCACGCTCAGGCTGGCCGGTCCCGCCATCGCCACGCCGAAAACCTTCACCCCGGCCAGCCTCGCCGCCTACCCGCCCTCGAAAGTGACGGTGAGCTATTTTTCCGGCGCGTCGGGGATGGTGACCAAGACCTTCGTCGGGGTGCCCCTGTACGATCTGATCCAGGCAGCGGGCTTGGTGGTCGATGCCAACCGCAAGAACGACAAGCTCAGGAAATACCTGGCCGCCACCGCCACCGATTGCTATCAGGCGATCCTGTCCTATGCCGAAATCGACCCCGGCTACGGCGGCCAGCAAGCCATGGTGGCCTATGCCACGGTGGACGCCACGGGCACCCAAACCCCCCTGGACGATACCGAAGGCGCGATGAAACTGGTCATCCCCGGCGATAAATTCGGCGGCAGGCAGGTGTTCCACCTCGAATCGCTCACAGCGCGCTCGGCCCCTTGATCCCACACCGGGGGCGTCCTGGGTGGACGCCCCCGCCCCGCCCGGAATCCGCCATGACCGCAACCCGTCTCCTCCCCGCCTTGGTGCTGGCCTCGGCTTCGCATACCGCCCTGGCCCTGGACAACGACACGCCCCTGCCCAACGCCACCGGCGCGGCCAGCACCCACAGCGCCTTGGGCGTGATCGAGGCCGGCAATCCCTTCTTCCAAGCGCTGGGGAGCAATGGCCGGTCCTGCGATAGTTGCCATAAGCCGGAAAACGGTTGGAGCGTCACCCCCGCTGCCCTCAAGCAACGCTTCGACGCCAGCCAGGGCACCGACCCCATCTTCAGGACCCACGATGGGGCCAACCGCCCCGACGCCAAGGTCAAAACCCTCAAGGACCGCCTGGGCGCCTACAGCCTCCTGCTCAGCAAGGGCTTGATCCGCTTCGGCCTGGCGCTCCCGGCCCAGGCCGAGTTCCAACTCGCCGCCGTCAGCGATCCCTACGGCTACCTCACCCCGGTCTCGACCGAACTTTCCCTCTACCGCCGCCCGCTACCCGCCACCAACCTCAAGTTCCTGAACGCCGTCATGTGGGACGGGCGGGAAACGGTGGATGGGAAACCCATCGCCTTCGACCTGCGCAACCAAGCCAACACGGCCACCACCGGCCACGCCCAAGGCTCCCCGCTCCCCGAGGCGCAACGCCGCGCCATCGTCGCTTTCGAGACCCGGCTGTTCACCGCCCAAGTCGAAGACCTCCAGGCCGGGGCGCTGACCCCGGCCCCCCTCAAAGGCGGACCCATCCCGCTGTCGAAGCAGCGCTTCTATCCCGGCATCAACGCCTTTGGCGGCGATCCCCGCACCGGCGCGGCCTTCGATCCCACCGTATTCACCCTGTTCAACCCTTGGAACAAGCTGATCGACACGGACCCCACCGATATCCGCGCCGCCATCGCCCGCGGCCAAAAGCTGTTCAATACCCGCGGCTTCGTCATCTCCGGGGTGGCGGGGTTGAACGGTTCGCCCGATTTCGGCAGTCCCGCCACCCTGGTCGGGACGTGTAGCACCTGTCATAACGTCCCCAACGTCGGCGGCGATTCCGGCGTCCATTACATGGATACCGGCGTTGCCGACGCCGCCAACCGTAGCGGCGATCTGCCGTTATATACGTTACGGAACAAAACCACCGGCGCGACCCTCGCGACCACCGATCCGGGCCGGGCCATGATCACCGGCCTGTGGTCGGACATAGGTCGGTTCAAAGTGCCGGGACTGCGCGGGCTCGCCGCCAGGGCGCCTTATTTCCACAACGGCATGGCCCTGGCCTTGGGGAATGTGCTGGACTTCTACGATGGCCGTTTCCATCTCGGGCTCGACAACCGGGAAAGGCTGGATTTGATTTTGTTCCTGAGGTCGTTATGAACCCGAGTGCCGTCACCGAGGATCAAATCGCCGAACTGGTCCGCCGCTTCTATGCCAAGGCGCGGGCCGACGCCGAGTTGGGACCGGTCTTCGCCCGTAGCGTTGTCGACTGGGGCGAACACCACCGCATCGTCGAGGATTTCTGGTCGCGCACCTTGCTGGGCACCCGCCGCTACCAAGGCCATCCCTACGCGGCCCACACCCGCCTGGGACTCAAACCCGAACATTTCGAGCGCTGGCTGGCCCTGTTCCGACAAACCGCCCTGGAAGTCCTGCCCGCCGCCGTGGCCGAACACGCCATCGCCCGCACCGAACACATGGCGTCCAGCTTCAAGGCCGGGCTGTTCAGCTTCGGGGACTGGGTCGAACCCAGGCATGGCAAACCGGCCCGGCGGTCGGCGGAGTGAGGCCATGCCAGACACGAAACGGACGGACGGGGAACGCGGCTTGGAGGCAATACTGGCCGACTACGGCTTCGCGATGGGCTGTTTGGTACAGGACAAGGTGGAGCAAACGGGGCGCGAGGCGGAAGTCCGCCGCCTGCTGGCTCAGGGGTTCCGGTTCATCTTCAGCTTCGAACCGGATTTGGCGCAGGCCCGGCTTGTGGGCGAGGTGAGCGCGGCCTTGTACCACCCCGAGACCGGCGCGACCGTGCCGATCCTGCGGCTCAGCCTGACGACACGGCCACGGGGGGTGGCCGGGGTCCGGCATTGACGGGCCGGACCCGGCGGGACCGCCGCGCCGGACGTTGGCATTTACGCCGGGCCGTGCGGGGCTTGTTGCTGTGCGGCGGTATCGGCGCGGCCCGGGCCGAGTTGCCGGTGCCCGCCGCCGCCTGGGCCACGGCGGGGCAGGCCACCCGCGAGGTCGTGGGCAACACCATGACCATCCACCAACAGACCGACAAAGCCATCCTCAACTGGCAAAGCTTCGACATCGGCCTCAACAACGCCGTCCATTTCAAACAACCCGGCCCGGCCGCCGTCGCCCTCAACCGCATCGGCCCCGGCGACCTACCCAGCCGTATCCTCGGCACCTTGGACGCCAACGGCCAGGTTTATCTGGTCAATCCCAACGGCTTCGTGTTCGGCCCCGGCTCGCAGGTGAATGTGAATTCCCTGGTCGCCAGCACGCTGAATATCTCCGACGCGGCCTTCAACAGCGGGTTGACCAAGGTCATCAACCAATCCCAGGGCAGCGAGCCGGTGGCGGCCCTGACCGGCACCGGCCAGGTCTACCGCCAGGACGCCCAGGGCCGTCCCCTGCTCGACGCCCACGGCCAGCCCCTGAAAATCACCATCGAAACCCAGCCCGGTTCCCGCATCGCCAGCAACGCGGCGGGCGGGCGCATCCTGTTGGTGGCCCCCGCCATCGTCAACCAAGGCACGGTCAGCGCCCCCGACGGCCAGGTGGTGCTGGCCGCCGCCACCGACAAGGTGTATTTGCAGGAAGCCGGTTCCGATTCCAAGCTGCGCGGCATCCTGGTCGAGGTCAAGACCGGTGGCGACATCCAGAACCTCGGCAAGTTGGTGGCGGCCCGCGGCAATGTGACCGCACTGGGCTATCTGATCCATCAGCAAGGGCGGGTATCGGCCTCCACCTCGGTCAGCCTGAACGGCACGGTGCGGCTATTGGCGCGGGAAGGCGCGGCCATCGAGCGCGACAGCAACGGGACCCTCCACCTGGTGCCGCAAACCACCCGCCGCGCCAGCGACCTGGGCGATGGCCTGGGCCTCCAGGCCACGGTGGAGTTGGACGCGGGCAGCACCACCCGCGTCGATCTCGACGCTTCCAAAGGCAAGGCGGTGGACGAACAAGCCCAGACGCCCTCGCGGGTCGAAATCGCCGGCGGCAAGATCGTCATGGCGGCGGGTTCCGCCCTCGTGGCGCATGGGGGGCAGGTCGATTTCACCGCCAGCGCCCATCCCGCCCATCCCCTGCTCGCCACCACCGCCGACAATCCCAGCCGCATCGTATTGGAACCCGGCAGCCGGATCGATGTGTCCGGCTCGCGCAAGACCGTCCTGCCCATGTCGCGCAACGTGGTGTCGGTGGAACTGCGTGACAACGAACTACGCGATTCGCCCTTGCAGAAGGACGGCATCCTGCACGGCCAAACCGTACAGGTCGATATCCGCAAGGGCACGCCCTTGGCCGATATTTCCGGGGCCATCGCCCGCATCCGCCGCTCGGTGCAGGAGCGCAACGCCAACGGCGGTACGGTGAACCTGGATTCGGAGGGGGATGTGTTGTTCGGCCAGGGTGCGGTGGTCGATGTCTCGGGCGGCGCGGTGCGCTATCTCGACGGCTGGCTCAAGACCACGCAATTGGTCTCGGGCGACCAGGTCTACGATATCTCCCAAGCCGACCCCAACCGCCATTACGACGCCCTCCTGGGCCGGTTCAGCCTGCTGCATCCGCGCTGGAATATCACCCAGACCTGGGACTTGCCCGGTCCCGTCGGCCAGGGCCGTTTCGAACAGGGCTATACCGAAGGCCGATCCGCCGGAACCCTCGACATCCAAGCCCGCGACCTGTCCCTGGACGGCACGGTAAAAGCCGATACCGTGGCCGACCGCTATCAACGGGAAATGTCCGAACGGCCCGCGGGCGGCACCCTGTCCATCGATCTGGCTTGGTCGGGCCAGCGCCAGCAAGCGGTGGAATTCCGCAACCTGGGCGCACCGCTCAAGCTATCGGCCAGCGCTCCTGTCCCCGGCTTCGGTGCCGACGGTACGCCGCCCACCTTGGTGCTGGGCAACGAGCTATTCCGGGGCGGGGTGCAGAAATTGAAGCTTTCCAGCGGTGGCCGGATCGCCATCGCCCCAGGCACCGACCTCGAACTCCCCGCCGCCGGTAGCCTGGACCTCGATGGCGGGGCGGTGTCGGTCGAGGGCAATATCTCCGCGCCCTCGGGCAGCATCGCGCTCGCCACCCAGCAAATCGCCGGCGCTGCCGAAACCTTGTCGGGCGATCTCCAACTCGGCGCGGCCGCCCGTTTGGACACCAGCGGACTCTGGGTCAACGACCAACCCGGCAACCGCCAAACCCTCGATCCCGTGGCCCTGCCCATCGCGGGCGGGAGCATCGCCCTGCATGCCGTGGGCGGGCTGGATTTGGCGGAAGGCAGTCGGATCAGCGCCGACGGCGGGGCGTGGCTGGCGAAGAACGGCAAGGTCACGGCGGGCGCGGGCGGATCGATTGCGCTGGGCGTGGCGGGCAATACCCCGACCGCGCTCACGCTCGGGGCCAGCCTCAGCGCCCATGGCCTGTCCGAAGGCGGCAGTTTGGCGATCACCGCCAATGCCATCCGGGTGGGCGCGGACCCGGCCCCGGCGGAGGCCGCTGCCACCCTGTTGAACCTCGCGCCGGACACCCTGGCCCATGGCGGTTTCGGCCACATCGCCCTGACCGCCAATGGCGGCGATTTGTCCATCGCGCCCGGCACGGCCTTGGATTTGCGGCTGGAAACCTGGGAGTTGGACCGCGCTTATCCGGCCCAGGCCACCGGCACTCCGCTGGCCGGTTTCAGCCATGCCGTGTTGCAATCGGAAGCCTTCCGCGCCCCGGTCGATTTGACGCTGACCCTGGACCACGACGCCAAGGTCGGTGCCTACGATCCCCAGCACAGCCTGAGCCTGGGCACCGGCGCGTCCATCGCCACCGATCCCGGCGGCAAAATCGCCCTCGTCTCCGACACCGGCATCCGCATCGACGGCACACTCAGCGCCCCCGCCGGCACGATCCAACTCACGATCAATCCCATCGGTGCCACGCTGGACCGGGGCTACGACCCCGACCAAGCCATCCGCCTTGGTCCCGATGCCCGCTTGCTGGCCCAGGGCGCGGTCGTCGCCCAGCCCAACAACGCCGGGCTGGCGCTGGGCCAGGTCGAAGCCGGTGGCACGGTCGCGCTCACCGCCAACCGGGGCTATGTGCTGATGGACCGGGACGCCGTGATCGATGTCTCCGGCACCGCCGCGCCGCTCGATATCCCCAAGGACAACCAGGGCGGCTATGCCCGGCGGTGGATCGGCTCGGATGGCGGCGACATCGCCCTGACCGCGGCGGAAGGCATTGTGGCCGATGGTGAATTCAGCGCCCAGGCCGGGGCCGCGCCCGGTGCCAGTGGCGGCAGCCTCGGCCTGACCCTGGACGCCCGGAGCCGGGGTTTCGCCACCGACAACCTGCCCGCCGACGCCCTGCCCATTCCCACCGGGGAGCGCACGCTCCACCTCGCGGATACCGCCACGGCCCGGCTCGCGGCGGGAGCGGCCTTGGATGGCGGGATTCCCGCCAGCCTCGACGGCCAAGCCTATCTGGGCACGGATCAAGTCGAGCGGGGCGGCTTCGCCAGCCTCGCGCTCAAAGTCGCCGTCGCGGCCCCCGGTACACCGGGCTTCCATGCGGAATTCCCCAAGCAAGGCCGTCTCCAGTTCGAGGGCGATGTTTCCCTGAAGCTCGCCAAGTCCCTGACCTTGGACAGCCCCATCCTGGCCTGGAACCGCGGCCAGCCGGGCGATACCGGCACGGTGGACCTGAGCGCCCACAGCGCGACCTTGGGTTCCAGCCTGAACCGGACCGGTGCTTATGGGACGCGGAGCGGCGACGGGCGTTTGAACCTCGAAGCCGATTGGATCGACCTCACCGGCTCGACCGAACTGCAAGGCTTCCAGCAAGCCGGCCTCCACAGCCGCAACGATATCCGCCTGATCGGCCTCAATCCCAACGCGGAAGGCGATTTGCTGGGGCAATTCGCGGCGGCGGGCGAAATCGACCTCGCCGCCCGGCAAATCTATCCCAGCACTTTGAGCCAGTTCACCCTCCAAATCGACCCGGAGCAAAACCCCGATGGACTCATCCGCATCCTGCCGGGCGATGCCCAGGCCAAAGCCCCCTTGTCGGCGGGCGGGCAACTGAGCCTTGCGGCGGCGCGGATCGACAGCCAAGGCGTACTCCGCGCCCCCTTGGGCCAGATCAAGCTCAGCGCCGGGCAAAGCCTGGATTTGGCGGCGGGCAGCCTGACTTCGGTTTCGGCCCAGGGCTTGGTCATCCCGTTTGGCCGCACCCAGGGCGGGCTGGATTGGATTTTCCCCTTGGGGGCCGACGACCGGGTCATATCATCGCCGCCCGCCAAATCCATTCAACTCAAGGGCCAGGCGGTCCGGGTCGCCCGCGGGGCCAAGCTCGACCTCTCAGGTGGCGGCGATTTGCAGGCGTTCGAATTCATCCAAGGGCCGGGCGGCTCCACCGACCAACTCGATCCCAACGACCCCGGCTACACGGACGGTTCATTCACCTATCAAGAGAAATACGCGATCCTGCCCCAGCTCGGCAGCGCCTATGCGCCCTACGATCCCATCGAATTCCAGGCTTCCGGCCTGAAGCTGGGCGATAGCATTTATCTCGGCGCGGGCAGTGGCCTACCCGCCGGGCGCTATGTCTTGCTGCCCGCCCATTACGCGCTGTTGCCGGGTGCCTTCCTGGTCACGCCGCAAACCGGCACCACCGATCTGCCCATGGGTTCGCATTACACCCGGCTGGATGGCTCGACCGTGGTCGCGGGCTATCGCTATACGGCGGACACCGGGTTCCGCGACGCCCGCACCAGCGGCTACACGGTCGAACCGGGCCGCATCGCCCGCACCCGTTCGGAATACGAAGTCCACCGCGCCAACGCCTTCTATCCCCAACGCGCCCAGGATCGAGACCAAACCACGCCGCGCCTGCCCCTGGACGCGGGCGGTCTCTCGGTCACCGCGGACCAGTCCTTGCAACTGGCGGGCACGCTCTCGGCCAACGCCGTGGGCGGTGGGCGCGGCGGACGGGTGGATATCGCCGCCAGCCGCTTGAGCATCGTTCCCACCGAGGCCAGCGCGGACAGCGTGGACGATGGCAGCGTCGCCCTCGCCGCCGACGATCTCAACCGGCTGAATGTGGAAAGCCTCCTGCTCGGCGGCAACCGCAGCGGCGGCGACGACGGCGCGACCCGCCTCAAACTCACCGCCCAATCCGTGACCGTCGCTCCGGGCACCTCGTTGCAAGGCCAGGAAATCATCCTGGCGGCCCAGGACCGGGTGGAAATCGGCGCGGGAGCCACGTTGCAAGCCCAAGGCAAAGCCGTCGCGGGCGACGGCGTTTGGCAAATCGGCGCGGCGGACGGGACCTATACCGGCAGCGCCTTGGTGCGGCTCTCGACCGGCCCGCAAATCGACCTCAAAACCGACCCGCTGGCCGATGCGGCGCATACCGGCAGCCTCGCCGTGGACGCCGGCGCGGTGTTGAGCGCCACCGGCTCCATGGGGCTGTATGGCACCGTGGACAACCAGCTACAAGGCAGCCTAAAAATGGACGGCGGTTCCCTGGCCCTGGGCGCGGAACGGATCAGCCTGGGCAGCGCGCCCGCCGCCACGCCGGGTTTGATCCTCGGCGACGCTTTGCTGAACTCGCTCAAGGTGGACGAACTGCGCCTGACCACGTCCGGCAGCCTCGATGTCTATGGCGACGCCACGGTGAACGCCCAAAGTCTGGTGGTGGAAAGCGCCGGACTGCGCGGATGGGGCGCGGCGGGACAGACGGCCCGGATCACGGCGGACCAAGTGAGCTTCACCAATCCCGACGGCGCGGCGGCGACCGACCCTGGCACCGGGCTGGGCGATTTGGCGGTCACGGCCCAACACATCCAAATCGGTTCCGGCGACCAGGCCTGGAACGGCTTCCGCACGGTCTCGCTCGCGGCCAGCGATGCATTCTTGGCGGCGGGCGATGCCGCTTGGCGGGTGGACAGCGATTTGTCGATGGCTATCGGCAAGTTCGCCGCCCTGGCCGGTGCCCATCTCGCCCTGGACGCGGGAACCCACCGCGTCACGCTCAACCCGCTCGCGGGTGGGAAACCCGCCAGCGTGGCCGAGGGTTTGGGTGCCCGCTTGGATATACAGGCTGGATCGATCTCGGTGGCGACACCCATCGTCCTGCCCGCCGGTTCCCTGAATTTGGCCGCGAGCGGCGATATCGCCCTGAACAGCGGTGCCTTGCTCGACGCCGGAGGCCGGGCGGTGACTTTGGGTGGGAAAACGCTGTACGCGCCGGGCGGCAGCGTGGCCCTGTCCTCGACGGCGGGCAATATCGACTTGGCGGCGGGGGCGCGGATCACGGTGGCGGCGGACGCGGGCGGCGGCGATGCCGGCAGCCTGAAATTCTCGGCGGGACAGGGCCGGGTCAATCTGAACGGTGGCTTGTCGGCGCAAGCGGGCCAGGCGGGCGCGGGCGGTTCGTTCAGCCTGGACGCGCTGAACTTGGGCCTGGCCCATTTCTCCGCCTTGAATATCCAGCTGCAAGCCGCCGGTTTCAACGAGAGCCTTTCCCTGCGGCTCAGGCAAGGCGATATCGCCATCGCCCAGGGCGACACGGTCCGCGCACACAGCCTAAATCTCACCGCCGACAACGGCACCATCACCCTGTCCGGCAGCCTCGACGCCCGCGGCGACCAGGGCGGCGCGGTGGCTTTGAACGCCGGGCAAACCGTGCTGTTGACCCGCACGGCCCGGATCGAGGCCAGCGCCACGGCCAGCGACGGCGATGGCGGGACGGTGGTCCTCGATGCGCTGGGCGATGGTAGCCGCGCCAGCGGGGTCCAGATCGAAGCGGGCGCGAACATCGACGTGGCGGCGGGCGGCAGCGGCCAGGGCGGCACGGTGCGGGTGCGGGCCGGGCGGGTCGGCGCGGACGACGCCGCCGTCGCCATCGCCCCCGGCACGGTCGGCGGCGCGGCCACGCTGGAAGTCGAAGCGGTGCGGGTCTACCGCGACATACCGCTGACCAATGCCAATATCGCCGCTTGGTATGCGGATACCTCGGCCTATATGGACGCCGCCGCCAATAATCCCGATCTGCAAACCCGGCTTGGCGGTTTCCAATTGACGCCCGGACTCGATATCCAAGCCAGCGGCGATCTAAACCTCGACCTGGGCGGCAGCCTCGCGGGCCACACCTGGACCGCGACCGGCACCGCCAATGTCTGGACCACCCGCCTAGACGATATCGCCGGGCCGGTCGGCGGCCTGACCCAGATCGGCTCCGACGGCACGGCCCGGACCTTGGCCGCCGGCGCGTCCAGCCTGCTGAGCAGCGATGGCAGCTATTATTTCGACGCCGATCCGGCCTCGCCCACGTTCCGGCAATTGTTCGTGCGGGTCTTCCCCAGCGGCGGCGGCAACCGCTACGATCCCGGCCAAATCAAGGGCGATTTGGTCGAAGCCAATGGCTGGGACTTCTCGTTCCCGGACAGCCAGGGCAACGCCTGGCGCTTCGGTCCCGACCAGGTGCCGGGCTATCTGACACTGCGGGCGGCGGGCGGCTTGACGATAGGCCAGAACCTCTCCGATGGCTTCGTCACCTATAACGCCCAATCCTTGGCGAACTTCTTCCAGATCGACGGCACGGCCCCCAACTGGCTGGATACCCTGATGCCACAAACCGGTTTCTCCTGGAGCTACCGGCTGGCGGCGGGCGCGGACCTCGGCAGCGCCGACCCCGCGGCGACCACGGGCGCGGCCTACGACCTCGTCATCGGCGCGGGCGCGTCGGTGCGCACCGGCACCGGCGATATCAGCGCCACGGCCAGCGGCGATATCAGGCTCACCGACTCGCGCTCCACGATCTATACGGCGGGCCGTCCCACCGACGCCCAGCGCTACGGCAGCTTCGGTTTCGACCTGACCCGCAAAGCCTTCTACGCCGAATATCCGGTCGATGGCGGCGATCTGAGCCTCAGCGCCCAGGGCGATATCATCGGCGCGGCCACATCGCAATTCATGTCGGATTGGCTGGTGCGCACCGGCGGTTGGAACCCCGACGACGGCATCGACGCCAAGGACCGGCCCACGGCCTGGGGCATCGCTTTCGATAATCTGGTGGTGGCGGGTTCGGCCGACGCCGAAACCCAGAACCTCAAATCCGGCTTCCGGCAAAACCTGGGCGCGTTGGGCGGCGGCGATATCACGGTGCAGGCGGGCGGTACGGTGCGCGACCTCTCGGCCATGCTGCCGACCACGGCCAAGCCGACCGGACCGGTCGGCGACGACGGCCAAATCACCCAGAATACCCAGCGGGTGCGCGGCGGCGGCGATTTGCGGGTCGTGGCGGGCGGGGATATCGCGGGCGGGGTGTTCTATGTGGAACAGGGCACGGCCCAGTTGACCGCCCAGGGCGCGGTGACCGGCGGTTCCCAATACACGGCGGGTCCGGTGTTCGCCCTGGGCGATGCCCGCTTCGAGGTCCGCGCCGCCCAGGGCATCGCGGTGGGCGCGGCTTTGAATCCCTTCACGCTCACGGCCTCCGCATACACCGACAAGACGGCTTATTTCTCCACCTACTCGGCCCGATCCAGCCTCAACCTGCAAAGCTCGGCGGGCACGGTGGCGCTCAACAACGATGCCAGCGTCATCCAGCAGAATTATCTCCTGTACGACGCCACCACGCCCAACGGACGCCCGGTGTTGAGCGATATCGACGCCGCCCGGATGCTGACCCTCTATCCCGGCTCGCTGCAAGCCTACGCCCTCGGCGGCGGGCTTGTGGTCGGGCATTCCTTCGACCTGTTCCCGGCGGCGCAGGGCGATTTGGAATGGCTGGCGGACGGCGATATCCATTTCGACCAGGGCGAACAGGTGTTCATCAATCAATCCGACACCGATCCCGCGTTGCTGCTGCCGGTTTCGGCCCCCCAAGCCAGCCTCAACGAGGCTTCCAAGCGGCTGGATATTTTCAACCTCGCCAACACCGATTTCCTGCATGCCGCCGTGCCGGTCCATCAGGACGATCCCGATCCGGTGTTGATCGCTTCCGAACACGGCGATATCGTGTCGGACCACGCTTCCCTGCTCGTTACCGCCGAACCCGCCACGATCAGCGCGGGCCGGGATATCGTGGGACTGGGCCTGGAACTCCAAAACCTCCGCGCCAACGATATTTCCGAAATCCGGGCCGGGCGCGATATCCGCTTCCCCATCCTGCGCGACCCCGTCACCGGCGACCTGGACAGCGGCCTCGACGGCCTGCCGATCTCGGCGGCGGGACCGGGCCAGTTGCAGGTGCTGGCCGGGCGCGACCTGGACCTCGGCACTTCGGCGGGCATCACCACGCTGGGCAATCTGACCAATCCCGCGCTTCCCGCGGGCGGGGCGTCGATAGCGGCCTGGGCCGGTTTGGGCCGGGCACCGGATTATCAAGCCTTCATCCAGACCTATCTGCAAGGCCGCTATGCCGGGCCATTGACCTTGTATATGCGGGCCTTGCTGGGCGACCCCAACTTGGACACCACCACCGCCCTGGCCCGTTTCCAAGCCCTGCCCGCCGTGCGCCAGCGGGAATTGATCCTGGCCGTGCTGTTCCGGGAACTCAAGGCCGCCGGGATCGCCGCCGCCCGGACCACCGATCCCGCCCGCCGCGCCGCCGCCTACCGCCGCGGCGGACAAGCCATCGCGACGCTATTGCCGGGGCAGGATTATCAAGGCGATATGAAGCTGTTCTTCAGCAAGATACAAACCCTGGACGGCGGTGATATCCAGCTCATGGCCCCCGGCGGCTTGATCGATGTCGGCCTCGCGACCGCCTTCAGCGGTAACAAGACGGCGGCGGATTTGGGCATCGTGGCGCAGCGCTCGGGGCGGATCGAGGCGCTGTCGGAGGGCGATTTGCAGGTGAACCAATCCAGGGTGTTCACCTTGGGCGGCGGCGATATCACCCTATGGTCGGAAGCTGGGAATATCGACGCCGGGCGCGGGGCTAAGGCGGCGCTGTCGGCCCCCGCCCCGACCTATAGCTTCGACGCCAAGGGCAATCTGGTGGTGGTGTTCCCGGCGGCGGTATCGGGCAGCGGCATCCGGGCGCAATCGGGTTCCACCGGCACCGATATCGGCGCGGACGACACCGCCGCCAGCCCCTTGACCGGCATCTTCGGCGACAGCGCCCGCGCCGCCCGCTTCGGCGATGTCACCCTGGTCGCCCCCCGCGGCGTGGTGAACGCGGGCGAGGCCGGCATTGGCGGCAAGAATGTCGCCATCGCCGCCACCGCCATCATCGGCGTGTCCAACATTCAAGTCACGGGCAACCTGACCGGGGCACCGCCGCCCCCGCCTTCGCTCGCGGCGGTGCTGACCGGGGCCAACACCCTGGCCGCCGGCGCGAACACCGCCGCCCAATCGGCCCTGGATGAAAACCTCGCCGCCACCCGCGCACAGGTCCAAACCCCGGCGACCGGCCCTACCGGGCCGGTCCAGCAATCCAGCCTCCATGCCCAAGTGGTCGGCTTCGGCCAATGCAGCCTGGGCGATATCCGGCGGGGCAGCGACGGCTGCCGTTGATTCCTCCCGGTGCCTACATGGCGCGTGGGAACCCGGAAAATAGCGTGTATGCTGTGCCGCCAAACCGACCGCCGCCAGCGCGGTCCCGCTCCCATCCCCGCACAGGAAGTCATCGCATGTCCCATCCCGTCCCGGAATCCACCCTGCCCGCCCTGGTCCAGGGCGAACTCACCCTGATCGGCGGCCTCAACGAACGGCTGTTCCGCCTGCTCGCCGCCATCGCCAGCACCGGCTCCATCACCCAGGCCGCCCGCGCCATCGGCATGAGCTACAAAGGGGCCTGGGAGTTGATCGACCGCGCCAACAACCTCTCGCCGGAACTCCTGGTGGACAGCAGTCCCGGTGGCCGGGCCGGCGGCGGTACCCGGCTGACCCCGGCCGGCCAGGAATTGCTCAACCTGTTCCAACGGCTGCAAGAGGAACACCGGACCTTCCTCGACCGGCTCAACCGGGAATTGGCCGCCAACCCCAACTTTAGATTCCTGCACCGCCGCTTCGGGATGAAATCCAGCGCCCGCAACCAGTTGTTCGGCAACGTCAAGCGCGTGGTGCCGGGCGCGGTGAACGCGGAGGCGATCATCGCGCTCAAGGGCGGCGACGAATTGGTCGCCGCCGTGACCCACAAATCGGTGGAAGCCTTGGGGATCGAAGCCGGCCGGGAAGTGGTGGCCCTGGTCAAAGCGCCACAGGTCATCGTGGTCAAGGATTTCGGCGGCTACCGGCTCTCGGCCCGCAACCAGTTGGCGGGCGTCGTCGAGCGGGTGCAACGCGGGGCGGTCAGCGCGGAAGTGGTCATCAAGCTGGCGGGCGGGGATGCCCTGGCCGCCAGCATCACCAACGACAGCGTGGACCAATTGGATATCAAGGAGGGCGAGGCGGCGACCGCCGTGTTCAAAGCGGGGGCGGTGATCCTGGGCGTCGCCGAGCGGTAGGGACTTCCGCCGGTTCCCAAGCGGCGCTGGGGAACCGGCGGGAACGGGGAGAACTCAAGCCAACTTGCCCTGCGGCAGGCTCTCGATATGCAAGGTCTGGGTCGGGAAGGCGAAGCCGACGCCGGAAGTCTCGGCCAGTTGCAAAATCTCCAGCAGAATCCGCTGCCGGACCGCCAATTCTTCCCGCCGGCTCGAAACCCGGATCAGGAAATTCAACAGGATATCCAGGCTGCTGGCCCCGAAGTCGTTGAACGCCACCTGGATATTGTCCTTGCGGGTGTCGGGGTCGGCCCGGAGGATGAGTTCCACGCCCGCGACGAAGGCCCCGAGCTTGGCGGGCGGGGTATCGTAGGTCAGGCCCAAGGTGGTTTTGACCTGGCGGTATTGGCGTAGCTCCATATTGTCCACGGTGCTGTTCACCAACTCGCTGCTGGGGATGCTCACCAAGGAGTCGTAGAAGGTGCGGATGCGGGTGCTGCGGAAACCGACGTTCTCGACCACGCCCTCGATATCGCCCACCTTGATCCAATGGCCGATGGCGAAGGGCTTCTCGAACATGATGATGAACGATCCCAGCAAATTGGCCAGGGTCTGCTGCGCCGCCAGGGCCACCGCCAAACCGCCCACGCCCAAGCCCGCCACCACCGAATAGGCCGGCACGCCCACCCGGTCCCCGCCCACCACCAGGATCACCACCGCCAGCACCAAAGTCACCAAGCGCAACACCAGCCGGATCAACTGGCTGTCGATGCTGCTGGTGATGAGCCGCTCGGATTCGATCAAGCTTTCCGCCAAGGCGCCGCCCGCCACCCACACCAACCAGGTCAGGGCCAGATAGAACACGCTCCACAGCGACAAGGTCAGCACCGCGTTGACCTCGCCCGAGATACGCAGCATCTGGGTCAGCACCAGCACCGCGACCGGGATGATCAACACCAGGCTGAGCGGCCTCAGCAACTCGGTCCAGCGTTCGGCGGCCCCGGTCCGGCCCACCCAACGCTGGCTCAAGCGGAAGCTCAGCACCGCCAGGGCGAAGCCAAACCCGAACACCCCCACGATGCCGATCCAGCGCCACACCGGC